>NZ_LMCI01000036.1:0-349 GCF_001623145.1 Pseudovibrio sp. W64
CGTGCACACTCCGTTCAAGTTCACCTGCTCCATGAACAAGTCCATCCCGCTGCTGTATAATGCGCTGGTCTCTGGTGAGATGCTGCCGAAGTGTGAAGTCAAATGGTACCGCACCAATTCTTCCGGCAAGCAGGAGCATTTCTTCACCACTTCCTTTGAAGATGCGCTGATCACCAATATCGAGTGTGGCCTGCCACATTGTCAGGATCCAAAGAATGCTGACTTCACGCAGCTGATCACCATTGAACTGTCATACCGCAAGATCATGTGGGAGCACACAGTCTCCGGCACGTCCGGTGCTGATGACTGGCGCGCGCCTGCAGCTTAAGTCTCTATCCTCATTGAGGAT
>NZ_LMCI01000036.1:384-2116 GCF_001623145.1 Pseudovibrio sp. W64
AGCTTGCTGTGGCGGCGGCGCAAGGTAGAGGCGATTGCAGAAGCTGCACCAAAAGAGTGCGATCCGGCAGGAACGGCGCATGTGGTCTTGCAAGGTCGTGACCGACCTGAGCGCTCGTCAGATGCACTGCATGAAGATCTGTCAGAAGAGCTGGAGATCCGGGGCTTTCTGGATCAGTTTCCCGGTCACCGCTTGATGGTCAAACCCGGGGATCAGCCGCACAAGGAGATATTCTGATGGTTTATCCGCTGGCGGAGCAGAGACTGGCGCAACAACATAGTGCAGCTCATGATGTAAATCCGGTTCAGGATGAGGCAATCGCGGTCTCTCTTGAGGCGTTTGCTCAGGCGATCGTGGATGCCCATCAAGGCATGGCGCTTATGACCGGCGGTGCTTTAGATCTGGCCACCTTGCCCGGCACATTGCTGGACAGCCGGTCTGGGCATCAGCTTTTGAAAGAGATCGGTATTAAGGGGCGTTATTACACCAAGATAGCCAATGGAAAGACCTACGTCATCTTCAAGGGCTATCCTGCCGTGCGCGAGGTTCTTAAGGGGACACGGTATCTGTCGTCCTCTCCAAAGGTTGTTGCTTTTGGAATTGGACCTGAAGCCATTCGGGCAGGTGGCCGGGCGAATGCGATCATCATGATCACCTGTTATGTGGCTCTGGATATCATGCAGTTCATCATGAGCGATACACAGCTTTACAGTGAACTGTTTGCCAACATCATTGTCGATGTGGCGATCGGGGCTGTCGCCATTGGGGCTGGTATGGCCGCAGCAGCTGCTGGCGCGCTTCTGGCCGGGGCTATTACGACAGTTGCTATTCCTGCCCTTGCCATTACGGCTGGTGCCATTGTTGTTGGTATGGCTGTTGGCATGGCGCTTGGACAACTGGACAAGATGTTTGGCCTGCGAGAAAAACTGTCTGCTGCCCTGCGCTGGACTGGTGAGGCGGTTGCGCGCGGCCTTCAGAAAACCGGTCAAGTTATTCGTGAAGCACAAGTGTCCATGCGCCAGAAGGTGGAAGAGCTTGAACGCCGCAGCAATCGGTTTTTCTATGATCTGGAACGCGAGACCATCTGGCATTTGGGTGGACCTGATCTTTACAACCAGATCTACAGGCGGTGATGATGATCAACTGGTACATCGATAAGACCATTCAATTTGGCCAGTGGATTGGCCGGGATCCGCGCAGAGCACACGGGTTTGCTGCCGCACTTGATCTATTGATGGTGTTTTTGGTGTGGAGTACGGTCTCTGACTTTCTTTATGCGCAGCAAGTCATTGAACTCCGGCAAGATAACTTTGAAATTGCTCATGGGATCCAGGCTTTAGCGCTTGGATCTGTTGCAATCCCCATCGCTCATTTTGTCTTTACGCCCTGGGGCCATCAACGGCTGCAATGGTCTGTCAAAACATATCTCATTCTTATTTTCGGATCGCTCCTGATCTTTGCTATCGCCGGCAATCTATGGGCGCAATCAATTGGGCAAAGAGCGCAGGACGAAGGATACCTACTTTGCCAGAACGAGTTCTTCGCACCGGCAAAATCCTTCCATACCTATGCGCGTCCGGACACTTTATGTCCCGCTGATGCATGGCACTCCAAACCCTATCCACCGCCGATGGTGATGCACCAACTCAATCCGCCAGATCACTCTTAATTCTTATGATTCCTTTGTTTTTTCTTTTGCCAGTGAGTTTGTTATGAATGCTATTGTCCAAAT
>NZ_LMCI01000036.1:2154-2401 GCF_001623145.1 Pseudovibrio sp. W64
GCGTCTCAATGGGCTCACGCAGATCCAGATTGAGCTTGCCAGCCCCGACAACGCGCTCGACCTGCATAGCCTGCTGGATACGCCCGCCACGCTGACCATTCATCATAAATACGAGGGCCTGCGCTATCTCTCCGGAGTGATCGCCGAGATTGCCCGTGGTAATGAAGGCCATCACCGCACCAGTTACTCACTCACGCTGCTGCCCAGCCTGCACCGTTTAGCCCACGGCTCTGACTGCCGGATCTTC
>NZ_LMCI01000036.1:2429-3180 GCF_001623145.1 Pseudovibrio sp. W64
CATTGATAACCCGCAGATCGTCTCCGAGCTGCCGGACCAGCCCAAGCTGGAATATAACAGTATGGCCGGCGGGGCGGTCAAAGGCGTTTATTGCAACAGCTTTGTCCTGCGCGAGCAGCTGCGCGCCACCAGCTTCATGCAGCGTGATTACTCGTTCAAGAACCCGCCTTACAACCAACAACACACCCATCAGCGCGGTGAAGACAACGGCTCTGCCGGAGACTATGCGCTCTATGAATATCCGGGGCGATATAAGGCCGATGGTGTCGGCAAGCCGTTCACAAAACACCGGCTGGAGGCAGCTCGGGTAGAGGCCACCACAGGCCACGGGGCGACCAATGCCATTCACCTGATGGCCGGTCATCAGTTTGCACTCACAGACCACCCGAACAGCGATTACAACATCAAGTATCATTTGCTTACCGTCTCGCATCAGGGCAGTCAGCCGCAGGCCGTGGCTGAGGAAGCCGGCAGCGGTACCACCACTTACAGTGCCGGGTTTGAGGTCATGCCCGCCCGCCTGCCATACCGGCCCAAACTGCTCAAAAAGCCATTAGTGGACGGCCCGCAGATCGCTCATGTCACAGGACCGGAAGGCGAAGAGATTTACTGCGATGAGCATGGCCGGGTGAAAGTCTGGTTCCCGTGGGATCGTCATGGCCAGAAGAACGACACCTCCTCCTGCTGGATCCGCGTGTCTTCCAACTGGGCCGGCGCCAGCTGGGGCCACATCGCCATCCCCCGCATCGGC
>NZ_LMCI01000036.1:3224-11096 GCF_001623145.1 Pseudovibrio sp. W64
CATCATCACAGGCAGAACCTACCACAACAACAACAAGTCACCTTACCAACTGCCGGACCACAAAACTAAAATGGTCATTAGGTCCGACAGCCATAAAGGAGACGGGTTTAATGAGATCTCATTTGAGGATCAGTCCGGTGAAGAGCAGATCTATGTCCATGCCCAAAAAGACCAGGATATTCACGTCGAAAACAACCGCGCCAAGCGTGTTGATGTGAACCAGTCAGAAAGCATCGGCCACAACAAATCCATCGAAGTGGGCAACAGCCACCACGAAGTGATTGGCGGCAACATGACGCTCATGGTTGGTCCCAACAAGCTTCAGCAGTTCGTCACCGAGAAATTTAAAGCCGTAGAAAAAGCTCTTGGCAAGAAAATCGGCGGTATTGCCGGAACCCTCGGCAAGTTCGGCCTCAACATGGGCGAAGGCAATCTTGTCATCGGCGTTGGCAAAAACAAAGCTGAGACCGTGATGGTGTCTTCAACGGAGATTGTTGGAGCTGCAAAGTCTGTCACAGTAGGAGGAGGCCTTCAAGTTGCTGTTGGCGGGATCAAGAACGAGAGTGTTGCAATCGGCTCCTGGCAAGAGGTTGGCCAGAACAAGGTAACGGTTGTCGGCCAGAAATACGAAATCATTGTCGGCAAATCGAAATTGGTGATGGAGGCAGACGGCACCATTACCCTCGAAGGGGTCAACATTAAAATCAATGCGGCGGAAAAACTTGAGGAAGAAGCAAAAGACATCCATCTGACCGGCTCCTCTCAGATCGTCCAAAAGGGCGGCAAGATCAAATTGAACTAGGGAGAGTGGTCATGGCTATTAAGATGCTCTCCCCTGAATGGGAAGCCTTACAAAAAGAAAATGTCAAACTGCGTGATAGCAACCGCAAACGGTTCTTTTCTGAGCTAGGAATAACTCCAGCTAAGGAAATGAGCGAAATTGATATGGGGGCTTCAACCCGCCTTGGCAAAATGCAATCGCTTATCAAAACTACGCTGGCAGGAAAGGAAAATGATGGTGAGCTGCAAAACATCACTCAGCTGGCAAGTTCAATTCTTGGCGAATTTACCCCCGGATTTATGACGCACGGGGGACCATCACTTGCCTTCAACATCGCTGATATGCATCCGAGGATTTTGCGTGGCTTTTTCATTACTGAGCACCTGACAGCTTATGAAAGCTCAAGGGAGGATTAAAGATGGAACTATTGCCTCTTCGTCCTTTAAGTACGGCGGGCTCATCAACTGGTGTTGCAACTGATTTTACTGAGGGTAATCAGGGCGATAATAAATGTTCGTATGCTGACTATGTTGAGAAGCAATTTTGGGAATATGTTGCTCAAATAGAGCTTGTTTACATGTTGGCAACCGATGAGGAGACCCGCGAACTTCTCGTCGAGGCGATTAAAAAGTCCGCCCGTGAAGGGGCGATCTATACCCTGAATAGTTACGGGCAATATCTGGCGAGCAGATCAGCTGCTACTCAGTTTCGGGATCTGGCAGATTTATATTTTCCAAACATTGAAGAAAAAGTAGCACGGGGCCATGTCGATAACGATACTTACAATGCCTATTTGGACCACCTTGCTCGCGCAAATAAGATTGAAAGAGAAGGCCGCCAAGCAAAAAACGATGCTGATGCATTTGTAAAAGATGCCGCTGATAAATTTTATAAGGAACTGACACAGCGACTCGAAGAATGTGGTTGGTTTTATGCTTCAGCAACGCTTGCAACTGATGCTGCTTTAATCGCGGCTGAAGCCCTTGCAACCGCTGGTATCGGGGTTGCTGCCTTAAAAGGGCTTCGCCTGTCTGCAAACATTGTCACCAAGGGAGCAAAGAAAGCAGGAGAAAAGGCGATCCCTGTAGCTGTGGCTGCCCAGATCCATCTTCAATCCGGTGCTGTTGTCACAAAGACATTCAGTATAGCCCATCTGAAGGGGCGATATGGTACGCCCATGGAGCATCATGCCGGCACTCTGGCAAAGGAGAAAAACCGTGGTCGCTCTGATGGGGACGACGAAAAGGATGAAATCGAGCAGAGCGGAAAAGACACACGGCCTAAAACCAAAAAGACAACAAGAACTAGAGGCAACAACACCAATGAAATAGAATATGATGCAGAAACAGGGCGCCCGATACGAGCTAAAGGCGTGTTAAAGGCGTGTTAAAGGAAGACTTTGGTTCGAGCAAGCGAGGCGACAACGCTACCAAAATTGGCAAGCTTGGAGACCCAGGCGATCAAGGTGGGCACTTGGCCGGGCACCGTTTTATGGGGGATACTCCGGATGAAGGCATTGCACCACAAGCTGGCAACCTCAATCAGGGAGCCTGGAAAACCATGGAAAATGAGTGGGCGGACTGGATCAAAAAAGGCTACCAGGTCGAGTACGACATTAAAGTCATACCTCCTGGAGCCGTTCGGCCAGATGCTTTCGATGTTAGCTATAAGGTAGTCGATCCCAAAACAGGTAAAATGCGGTATAAAGATAAACCTAGTTTCGAAAACGAAGCAGGTGAAACCTTCGATCGAATATATTTTCGAGATATTTAGAAGTAGGAATGATGTCAGAGAATTTAGAGCACCTATCGAATATTGCGCGCGCTGTAATTCAGGCGGAAGATTTTCTAGAAGATACACCAGATTTCCCTTGGTCAGAATTTTCGATAGTTTTTTACAGCAATGACAAAGGTAAACTTGGAGGTTCATTTGGATACGCATATGATGCTTCAGGCGACTATGAAGCTTTTGCAATATCAGTTAGACCAATACGTCAAATAATTGCGGACTATCGAGATTGGCTTGCCAAGGATACTGATAAAGGATTCATGCAAATGCTGTTTCAGTTTAACAGAGACAGTGGGCAGGTTCAAGCTGACTTTGAGTATGATGATCCTATGCGCTGGAAAGTTACACCAAACAATATTGACGACATGATTGAAGAGCTACGGCCCAATCTTGGTGAGTAGAGGCTTTTCTTGTAAGGCGTGTAGTACTATGGCGATGGTTGAATACAAACTCCTTTGCAAACCAAATACGTCTCTTGATATTTATGATGAAGAAGCATTTAGGGAGGCTAAAGTTCCATTTGGCCTTTTGCAATTGCCAGACAATCTCTATCAGTTCCTTCGGATGAACAATGGTGGCACACCTGTAAAACAGCTCTTTCTGGTGTCAGACGAGCATGTTTTTACAATCATGACTTTCCTTTATTTATTTGTTCCTAGGGGGAAGGAGTGGGAGGCACGGATTGCAACAGAAATTCAGCTTCTTGAAGTGCTCAAGTCTTCAAACTTTGCGGAGTACATGCTGTTTCCGTTCGCAAGAACCCACACACGAGCCATCATTGCTTACAGCCTCTCAAGAGCAACACCTGGAGAAATAGTTCTGATTGAGCCTTCTGAGGGAAGTGAAAGACTAGACTTCTCGAGAGTTAATCGGATCTGTTCATCCTTGGAGAGTTTCATCATCTCAGCAAGATGAAAGTACTTAAATAGATCTAGCTGTGAAAGCGTAATTCGAGTGCGGTTTAGGGATTTGGAATAGATAATTGACCAAATATATTAAACGTATTAGCTATAAATTTGATCTTTATAACGAAAGTGATCTTTTCGTAACATACGATGATAAACCTTTTACAGGTGTATTGTTTTGTGAAGAAGATGGTGTTCTTGTTGGAGAGGAGAGTGTAGTTGGGGGTGTGAGGAATGGTTTTGCACTTGATTACTTCTCAAATATGCAAGTCGAAGGAATTCAGCAAGTACAGTCGGACTGCAGTATAGGTATTGATGCACGATGGAACGAGAATGGTGAACTTATATTTGCAAGAAAAAAATGGGGTGGACTGACCGTTGAGGAACTAAGTAGCGAGGGAGGGGTACTGGTTTATGAGAAAAAAGCAACTAACGAAGAAGTTGCAAGACGACTGACTTCAAAGGTATTCAACATGTACCCATTCAGAAAAGAATCCATTTATGATCTTCTTGCTGAAGCCGAAGAAAAAATTAAGAATGGTACAGTGTTTGAAGATCCGAGATTGTATAGTGAAGGGTAGAGAACTTTGTCTTCACTCTCACCAAATTTAAAGCTGTATTTACATGAGCAAAAGAAACTATCTGAGCGCGTTATCTTAGAGGATTGCGTCAATGCGGTAAACTTAGTTGCTGGTGTTGATGTTTCCTATAGCAATGATGGTAAGTATGCTTGTGCCGTCATTATCGTTCTTGATGCAGAAACGCGAGAAGTATGCGAACAGGTTCACAGTGTTGGTATTCCAGATTTTCCGTATGTACCTCAATTTCTCGCCTATCGAGAAATGCCGCTCGTGAGCGAAGCTTATTGCCAGCTCTCAAGACGGCCTGACTTATTCTTTTACGATGGCAATGGTACGTTGCATGCTCAAAAATGTGGGGCAGCAAGCCACTTTGGTGTTGTCTTTGATGTTCCAGTCATTGGTTGTGCCAAGAATGCCTCAACTTCAATCACAAGAATTTCTGGAAACAGAGGTGATCACTCTCCGATCATCGAAAACGGAACTGTGTTAGGTGAGCAGCTTGTTACTCAAAATGGAGTAAAGCCTCTCTATATTTCAGTAGGGCACAAAATTAGTTTGAAACGCTCTATTCAAGAAACTTTGAACTTCGCGCCGGATTACCGCCTGCCTGAGCCAATCCGTCAGGCAGATCAATTATCTCGATCTATTTTGAAATCAATTTATTAAGGATTTGCGATGCCAGCTGCATATAGAAAAGGCGATATCGCCGCAGGCCATGGGTGCTTTCCGCCTACGCCGTCGTCCGCTGGAAGCCCTGATGTGTTTGTAAATGCTATTGCTGTGGTGTGTGTCGGTGACGGCGTTATCTCGCATGGTTGCGGCAATTGTCCGCCTCATCCTCGTTCCATGTCAGCGGGATCTGGATCCGTGTTCGTCAATGGCCGTGCAGTGTGCCGAGTGGGCGATGCTGTTGGGTGTGGTGGCTCTGCTTCCGCTGGATCGGGGGATGTTGAAATTGGTGGCTGATCAAGACACATCAAAGCCTGGAGTATTTGACTTAGGAGAAGGCCTCACACCGGTAGATATATGGCAAGGCCTTCATGCCAGCGAACCTCTCTGGATTGCGTCTGCGGGCGTTGAGGGCGGCAAAGAAAATCAGACCCGTATTGACGAGACAGATCTAAGCCTTCTGAAGAAACTAGGATCCTTCCCTGCGAAAAGATGGACTCAGATGTGTGATGGCATCGGCTGGACGGCGCTCGGCGCGGTAGCATTGTCCTGGTGCCAAAGTTCTAACGATCAAGCCTTCAAAGTCGCTTGGTCGAGCGCAGTGAACGATGAAAAACTCAGTGATAGTCAAACGCGGGCATTAAAGTTGGCAAAGGCTCACGATTAAGATGATGCTCGTTTCACCTGAGTTTGTATCGTAAGAGTACCCTGATTACTTTTACGTCCTGTTCAAGCGTTGGGATGACAGAAACTAAAAGTTCTGCGTCAACACTACGTCAACCGCCCTACGCATTTTAAGCTGTACATAACGCCGTTTGTTGTCGTGTATTTCGTTAACGTTTTGTGAAAGTTGCAAAGCGGTATCAGTCGCTTGTTGGCTAACTTATTGAAAAATAATAATAGTAAATTTTGCTACATTAGGGGATCGTAACATGAAGATCGTAGGTTCAAATCCTACCCCCGCAACCAAAGATACAAACCCGTTATCACCAAGATGACGGGTTTTTTGTTGTCTAAATTTTGAAATAACGACAACTCCGATTACCGCACACTAGCCCTCATCTTTAAATGACTTGTCGCCATAGATGAAGCGGGGGCCGCGGCCGTAGCTGGAGGCCGGCGTCGCCGGCGTTGTAGAGCTCGCATTTGTCCAGAGACAGGCAACCACACCCCATACAGCCTTCCAGCTGCGTTCTCAGGTTCTCCATGCGTGCAATGCGCTCATTCAGATGAACTTTGAACTGCTGGCTCAAGCGTTGCCACTCAGCTTTGTTTGGCGCGCGGCCCGGGGGAAGTGTCCCGAGTTGATTACATCCGCCGTGACTTAGTTTGATAGGTAAGAAAGGTCGGAGTTTAATATCTTCAGCCACAGGGGCAACTCCCCCTCACTTCTTCCCCCACGCCAACAGTGGTCCGAAGGTCGCCACGTAAACCACAAATGCCAGGATCCATGCTAGCGCTGACACATCGTAAAGCCTTGTTGCGAGGTCTGGGAATAGGCCTGCGGAGAAGCGGAGGAGGACTGATGTGGCCATTGCGCAGTAGAGGAAGGTGGCACCGCGGCTTGCTTTGAGCTCCTGACCAGTATGGCCGAGGGTTGCGCGGGTCATGACGGCTAAAGTCATCATACCCAGAACGCCAGCCATAAGCAGGTGTTGGGCTCCGGTGATGTCCAGTAGGTCTGGCAGGAGGATGGCAAAGCCAAGTGCAAGCAGGCCCAAGGGCATAAACAGATAGCTTGCATGCAGCACCAGAACCAGAGGTTCCTTGAAGGTATACTGCCCTTTCCAGCGAACCAGACGCACAAAGTGCAGCGCTCCGGCAATTAAAAGTATCACGCCCGCAAGCCAATGATCTTGAAGCGCAGTCCAGACAAGCAGTGCGATCAGGAGGGCAAGCAGTGAGATCTTGTCGAACACCTGCATCGGACTCGCTGGCAGGCTCTTGCTGCCTTGCTTCACCAGCCAGTTACGGGTGAAGGAGGGGATGATCCGCCCACCGATCAGGCCAACCATCAGAACCATGGTGGAGATACCCAGACGCATACCATAGCCCTGCGCTGCGTACCCATCGCTCCAGGCTTCCCAATGGAACAACAGGTTGGATGCAATGAGCACGCCCAGCAAACCCAGCACGATAAGGTTGCGCCAGTTTTTGCCTGCCATAATTTCACGCAGGCACGCAATGGCCAGCACCAATGGCATTGCAACGTCAAGCGCGGCAACAACGCCTGCAGGAAGATAGGCACCGAACAAGATTGCGGCACGGCCAATCACCCAAAGGCTGAACAGGACAATGAGCGGCCTGCCCACAATGGGCATCCGCCCGGTCCAGTTGGGAATAGCGGTCAGCAAAAACCCAGCAACAACGGCGCTTAGATAGCCGAAAAGGAACTCATGGGCGTGCCATGAGACCGGATCAAACGCAATCGGCAGCTCGATGTGCCCGGAAACGAGTGGTATCCAGAGCAGCATAAGCACGATTGCCCAGACTGCGCTGGCGAGGAAGAACGGCCTGAACCCATAGCTGAATAGTACAGGGCCTTGCCAGGATCTGACTTGTTCCATAGTGGTCGACATGAGGCGCTCTTTTGGCTTTATTGATGCGCGTGTGCACATTCAGTGATCGATGCGTTAGAGCGCGTTCCGTTTGATTGCATTCAATCAAACGACAAGAATTCGCTCCACCAAAGATGCTAGAGCGCGATGCGTAAATGAAAATGAACGCAACGTGCTCTAGCTTTTACAGTCAGCTTCATCAATCTAACTCACCATGTCCTTGACTATTATTAAGTGCACTCTGCATTTAAAGAATGTTCCCGAAAAGCGGTTTCGGTTTTCGGGTGAGAATATGCCTGGTCTAGAGCGTGTTCCCGAAAAGTGGTTCCGGTTTTTGGATAAGAATACGCGCAAAATTAAAGAGTTAGAGCTTGGTGCGTGAATGCATATGAACGCAACATGCTCTAATGAGAGGAGAGTGTCTCGATACGTCAGCTCGTCCAGGATATCTCTTAGCTGGCTTAGGACAATACAAGCACTGAAACCACCACATGGCCTCCCATGCAGTGTTGAACCAGAATTCCCGGAAGCCGGGATGAGCAAGGCGGCAGGCAATACCTGCGCTATTTGTTAGTAATGAGTCTTCGGCA
>NZ_LMCI01000036.1:11106-27836 GCF_001623145.1 Pseudovibrio sp. W64
GGGCCACGGGGCGACCAATGCTATCCACCTGATAGCCGGTCATCAGTTTGCGCTCACAGACCACCCAAACGACGACTACAACATCAAGTATCATTTGCTCACCGTCTCACATCAGGGCAGCCAGCCGCAAGCCGTGGCTGAGGAAGCTGGCAGCGGCACCACCACTTACAGTGCCGGGTTTGAGGTTATGCCCGCCCGCCTGCCATACCGGCCCAAACTGCTCAAAAAGCCATTGGTGGACGGCCCTCAGATCGCCCATGTCACCGGACCTGAAGGCGAAGAGATTTACTGCGATGAACATGGCCGGGTCAAAGTTTGGTTCCCATGGGATCGCCATGGTGCCAAGGATGATAGATCTTCGTGCTGGATACGTGTCTCGCAAAATTGGGGTGGAGCCTCCTGGGGGCATATGGCTGTCCCGCGCATCGGCCACGAGGTCATCGTAGATTTCCTCGAAGGTGATCCAGACCAGCCAATCATTACGGGGCGGACGTATCATAACAACAACCGTCCACCGAACAAACTTCCCGACTTCAAAACCCGCATGGTGCTCATGTCAGACAGCCACAAGGCCAATGGCTACAACGAGCTTCGCTTTGAAGATGAGGGCGGGCAGGAGGAAGTCTGGTTCCACGCTCAGAAATTCCACAACGGCGTTGTTGAGAACAACGAGACCTGGAAGGTCGGGGCCAACCGCCATAAACGGATTGATGGCTCTCAGTCTGAATCTATAGGCGGATCGAAGGATATCGAAGTGGAAGGCTCACACAGAGAAACCATCTCCGGTGTAAAAGATCTTCATGTGAAAGCGGTTCGCCGCACGCAGGTTGACGCTGCTGACAACGAAAGCATTGCTGATGATAAAACGCTGCAGGTTGGTGGAAACTATACCACCAAGGTGAATCGTAACATTCGCATGGAAAGTCTGGCACACCAGCATTACACCGCACCTGGTACCATCTTTGTTGATGGCGGTGATCAGGTGGTTGTTCGTGCTGGTTCTGCGATCTCTCTCAACGTGGGCGGCAACTTCATTCGAATTGATGCGAGCGGCATCAAGATTGAAGGCACTGTTGTGAATGTCAATTGCGGGGCAGGGGCCCCTGCGACAGGCAAGGATGTTCCATTCATTGAACCATCTGCACCAGAAGATTATCAAGGTCCCCATGCCGAGCGTTATGCCCGCTCCTTTGAGAAATAGGAGAGGTCTATGTCAGGAAAACCCGCAGCTCGTTTAGGTGACATTGGCTCTGGCCATGATTGTCACTTTCCGCCAACACCTGCCATTGCCGGAAGTCCAAATATCTTCATTAACAACCGGCCTGCTGTAAGGCAGGGGGATGCTTATGCGCCCCATGGCTGTTCACCATGCCCGTCTCCTTCTCATGGCAGAGCATTGGCGGCTGGTAGCCCTACGGTGAACTTCAACAACAAGCAAGCAGGCCGTGTTGGCGATCCGATAGATTGTGGTGGTGCTGATGTCTCGGGAAGCGCCAATGTATTCATCGGTGCAGCGTCTCCTCCAGGGACACGCAAGCCGTTCGCCGAGGAATGTCCATTTGCTAAGGATGCTTCATGACGCAAGCAGCTTTATCTATCGATGTAGAGCCAGATACGCTCATCGCGGACAGTGTGAGGGCAAGCTTGTTTGCCAAAGTCACTGAGGACATTGCCGCTTATGCGATTATCGACGGACAATGGTGTGAAGATATCTATGGCCGTTTACTGGGGGACGAGAATGCCGACTGGTGCAGTCTGATTGCTGGAGAACTGGCGCAGGAACTTGCCCTGACGGCTCCTTATCTGGTGCGGTTGGAGCAGGATAGCGATCTCACCAATTGGCTGATTCAAGAAGGCTGGGGCAAGGGCTGGGGGATTTACTTCTTAGCCTCAAAATCAAAGGCCAGAGAGCTTTACAGAACCCCGCCCCAAGAAAGCCTGAAGCAGCAGGTAGAGCGCGGCGCCTTTGTTGCTTCGCCAGATATCTCTGAGGACGAAGCCACGGATGTCGTGCTGCTACGACGGCACTTCCGGCGTTATTTGCGCGTTGAGTTCGAAAGTGATGGCCGTTTGGTGAGGTTTCGGTTTTTTGATCCAGCTGTTCTGCGCGTCTGGTTGCTCTCTACAAACCCTGCGGAAACACAGGCATTCTTCGGGCCAATTACTGACTTCATTGCTGAGGATTGGTGTGAAGAACCCAGCCTGTGCAATGCCCAGCAGCTCTGGCACTTCGCAGCACCTACTGCAGGTGAACATTGCAAGACAAACCGTTTTAACATGGGGACGCGCCAACTCACACCCATGACACCAATTACAGAAAGCTCCACACAAACCAACGAACGACCCAAGAGCCACATCACCCTGATCCGTAAGGCTCAGGAGAAGGTGTTTGAGGACATGCAGTGGGAGTTGTTTATAGCAAAAATTGCGCATGATCTCTTGAAGGCAAAAGCCTTGCCGCAAATAGGTGTTACAACCTTTGCTGGTGCACAAGATTTTGCTAGAGATCAAGTTAAAGAAGCTATTGCGAATGGAGTAGAAACTGTTGGTGAATTGAATGAGTATTTAAAACAAACGTATTAATTATAAAAATGACATTATCCGAGGAATAGATGACGAACAAAGAAGATAGAGTTCCAAGATTTACTTTAGCTGGCACTATGTTTGTACTGCTCTTAGTAGCAATTCCGTTTGGGAGTGTGTTATTTGTAGATCTTATATCAATAAATCCTATTTTATTATTTTTTGATGCAATGAAATTAAGTAATATCAAGTATTTATCTGGAGAATATTTGATATTTTATTATAATTTTATTATTTTTATATTGATAGTATGGTATTTTTTTATTCTCAAGAATGGGAATTATAGTTATTTTACTAAATCTATATCTATTATATTGATGGTAGTATTTCTTGTGAGCGCGCTAATAACGCAAATAGTGTTTTCAGGAATGCTTTATACAAGTGAGAACCGTAATGTAACTCCGATAGAGAATAGCAGATGACGGAGCAATTACTAAAAGACAAGCGTTCTATTTGCGAAACCTGTAAATTTGTATTGCGGATTGGCTTATTTTTTGATGGGACCGGCAACAATGCTTACAATGTAAGTACTCGTCTAACAGGAGGTGAACTGCCGGGCATTGATAATATGCCATTAACTTCAGATAGTTATAAATCAGACTATACTAATATATGGAAGCTTCACCGTCTATATCCTTCCTCGCATAGCCAGAAAAACGTGGAAGAGGAAACATACATCTACGGTAACTACTATATCGAAGGAATTGGAACGGACACTGGAAACATTGATTCTCCTAACGGACAAATCTCTGGCAGTGGCGATTATGGTGTACTTGCAAAATCGGAAAAGGGAGCTTCGCAGGCTTGGGAATTTGTAAGTGCATATGCCTCCTATAATATTACTAGAATTGAAGTTGATGTTTTTGGCTTCTCCCGAGGAGCTGCAGCAGCGCGTCACTACGCTCATGTGCTGAATTTGTTTCAAGCGATCTACGGTCCATATTACAAGACGACGCGACATATGGGATATAACAGAACAAAAACAAAACAGAACATGGAGGGGGAAAAGCGCCGCGTAATGTACTTAAAAGTAAGAGGTGATAAATCTCTATATAGCGTATTTCATGAAATCCCAACTAAACTGCAGTTTATAGGCCTATTCGACACTGTTCCTTCTATCTCGTCACCTAGGCACTTTGATTTTTCGCCACAAAATAACGACAACGGTAGTGTTTTACTTCATTTGCCAGTTGGTATTGCGGAAAGAAAGGTCGTTCATCTTACTGCAATCAACGAGCGCAGGAAGAACTTCGCTCTAAAATCGATTTTGTCAAGCCCGGTAGGCTGTGAAGTACCAGAGGTGAAAACCCAAGGCAATCATATTGAAGAATGTCTTTATGGCTCCCACTCGGACATCGGTGGAGGTTATTTGTCGGGGGGGACCGAGGTTGATCTTGGTACAAACCCAAGTGCAGTTGAGCGCGCTATCGACGAAGGGCGGATCGGTTCCGTAGACGATCCGTTTTGTGAAACAACCGATGCCTACTATTCAGCCCAAGTTAAAGAGTGCACCTATGAAGGCGAGAATGGACGAATTACTCAGAAGTCAGTAAATGATGAGATTTTCGAAGCGACTATGCAGCGCGACTATGTCGATGGGGCGCTCTCACGAATAGCACTACATAAAATGCATGCCTATGCTGTATCCAGTAATGTACCATTAATACCAATCCAGCACGAAGATGAAGTCGGTACGTTGACAGAGCAACCAGCAAATCCCATCCAAGGGCTGACCGATATACCTGATGAGCTAAAATTAATTGACGAAAAGACTCATAATAACGCGCCACTATCTGTGGAAGAGCAAAAGTTACTAAATAGGAAATACATCCACAACTCTGACAAGGATTCTCTAGGGCATGCCCCTACAAAGAGTGGCAAGCGCGTTATCTTTGCTAACTAGAGGTGGATTTAGGCCTGAGTCTCTTAGACAAGATCGTGTAAAATCGATGAGAGGAATTTAAGCGAGTTGCTTTTATAGTATCTAGATGTGTTGAGAATGAACGTAATCAGAAATGGTAGATCATTTGAAAATACAGATTTTTACTATGGAGAAAAGCAAAAGCAACTTGAAATTTATTTCGGCGAGAATTGAATACATTATACCTGAGTAGAAAATTATGTATTGAGGCAATAACTGAGATTTTGACATTGAGATACTCAATGTTCTGCGTCAACACTACGTCAACAGCTATATTCGGTTTGAGCTGTATTTGCTCTCCTTTGAAGACGGTGATTATGCCCGAATACCGTATAAGAACAAAAGATAAATCAGAGTATTGTAGGCTAACTTATTGAAAAATAATAATAGTAGAGTTTACTACATTAGAGGCTCATAACCTGAAGGTCGTAGGTTCAAATCCTACCCCCGCAACCCAATATTTGATCAATAGATCAAACACATAACACAACGTCAACAAGAGACACGTTCGTAAGCAGCTTACTCAGCAGATATGGGTGAGAAATGCCGATAGCAGTCGCGGATCAGTGCGGGCGAGGGCCTCCAAGGTAGGCGTAGTGACTCAGCTGCTGCAAAGCGTCAGTTGGTAAGCTAAGATCCACTCAGCGACGCTTACTTTCCTTAGGACTGTTCCTGCTTGATGAAGAATTGACCATGAGCTGACATTCGCCTAGCTACGGTACCACTCAACCCAAAGCAAAATGTCAACTTTGGGTTGATCATAATCAGCTTAACGTTGAGGGCTCAAATGTTAATATGAGTGCAAATCAATAACCTTTGCTTCATCCTTCTTGTCTACCTCAAGAACCCGCGCTTGGTTTGGCGATGTGATTACTAATAGGATTCCCGAAGTTACTTATCAAATCCGACATAGGTCCCACCCGACAGCGAAACTATTTGCGAGCGAAGTAACACACAACTTGATCATGTCAGCTAAATATCTCTTAATCGGCTGAATCACTATAACAATCACTCAGTTCGCTTTGAGGCGTATCTCAAGTTCCGTGAGGCTGATACCTAAGCTTGCTCCAGACTGTTCAACAGCATGAGATGCAACGGCATTGCCGATAAAAGCTGCCTCAAATACGCTCAACCCCATAGCCAGACCGTAGATCAACCCGGCAACATGAGCATCTCCCGCCCCAATGCTATCTGAAAGATTGGCCTGAACCGGACGGACATGGTGTTGCGCTCCACCTTCAAAAACAAAAGCGCCATCCTTATCAATCCGATAGATCACTGCCTGACCAATACGGCTGGACAACTCAGCGCAGAATTTCTCTTCCGCTTGTCCTCCAGCCAGCAAAGCAGCTTCACGACGGTTGAGGGTCAGAAGCGCTGACCTGTCATAAAGACGCTGTAGTTGTTTTTCGCTCAAATCCACCAGCCGCGGCCCAATATCAACGATGATCTCGACGCTGCGGGGAAGACACTCAATCCAATCAAGGAACAGATCTCCGCATGAACTCACCAACTGGTATCCAGAAAGATAAACAATCGCGTTTTCAGCTACATTGAGCTGTTTCAGGTCTTCTATAGCCCACTGAGATTCAACACCAGAAGAAGAAAGAAATGTCCGCTCTCCATCCTGCTCCACCATGGCAATACACCAGCCATTATCGCCGTTTGTCCGTTTTTGAGTAAGCGTAATGCCTTCTTTGCTCAATGTATCTCGGATGCAGCCAGCCCAGAGGCCTTGCCCGACTGGAATGGCGGCTTGTGAGTGCAACCCAAGGGATTTGTGAATGCGGGCAATGTTGAGCGCACAGCCGCCAACGGTTACCGAGGAACTGTCAACGAACACATCATCCCCGCGCTTGGGAAGCTGAGGTGTATTCATGACCAGATCAACAAAAGCTGCTCCAACAATCACAACAGGGCGCTGCTGGGTGACTTTGGTCAGTTTCTTCTGCAAGTTCATGGTGATCACCCTCTCCGTTGGATACGTAGTTGCTGAAGCTGAGGAACATAGCTGTCCAGTTTCACTTCATTGCAGCGGCTTATTGTTTCCAGATAGTTTGGATTAATTGCATCAACACCTTGCAAGGCACCACAAATCGCCGTTGCCATGGCCCCGATTGTATCGGTGTCACCACCAAGGTTGGCGCAGAGCAACGCACAGGTGTTCGGATCTGTTTTTGCTAGTTCAACCATGGCAAGTGCAGCTGGAACTGATTCGATAGTGGAAGTCCCTGCTCCCAGAATACCGTAGATCTTCTCGCTTGCTTCCTGCTCACTTTCACTGTCTGCAACAAGCTTCAGGCCCAATTTGATACGGCTCGCCATGCTCGGGCTGAAGGTGGTTACTTTGCGCTTCTGTGCCTTGTCAGCGATAGCAGGAAGTTCCTGTTTGATGGTTTCCCAGTCCACCCCTTCAACGGCGCGGGTCACAGCCCAACCAACAGCAACCGCACCGGCCAGTGCAACATCCGACTTATGCGTTGCATAACCTAGTTGGTAAACTTCTTCGATAAATGTATCCTGACATGAGGAGGACAGGATCGTCGCAATGGGTGCAATCCGCATAGCGGCACCATTGGTTAAGCCATTGTTCTCCAACTCATCCAAGGAAATGCCGTCTCTAATCGCGTTCAGGGCAATTTTCGATGTTGGACCAAGGATATTCTTGCTGAAGGCATCTATACGCTCAGCCCAGCTCAAAATGTTGCGGCCAATCAATCCCGGATCAATCTGGCCGTTTTTTTCGATAACGGCATCAGCGACAGCCAAAGCCATTGAGGTATCATCTGTAAACTGGCCCCTGGTGAAGTAGCAGGCAGCGTTGTTTTCAGCAGGGCCGTCGAGAAAATCGGTGATTGAGCCAAAGAAACTTTGTACCCGCTCCCGTGGCCACAACTCGGATGGCATGCCCAGTGCATCACCCACGGCCTGACCATACACAGCTCCTGCTATACGATTTAATTCATTCATTGATTTATCTCGTGAGGTGCAGCCCAGCAAAGTGGGCTGCAAATGTCTATTAGACAGAGGAAGGAACTGGCTTAGAGCTGCCATCTTCAGTTATTTGTACGGGTTTGACTTCTTTATCTGATTCACTGAAGAACATGACAAAGAAGAGCGTGATGACAATGATCATGCCCGCGCCAAACATCCACATGCCGGGCCAGTTAAAGGTCATGCCATTGACCGGTTCGGAATAAGCAAACATCTTGCCCATCAAATATCCACCCAACCGGTAACCAAGCAGACTGCCGATGCCCTGACAACCCAGAGTGATCAGACCCTGTGCAGCGGTTCGCATGTGGGCTGGAGCTTTCTTGTCCACGTAGATATAGGCGGTAACAAAGTAGAAATCGTAGCTGACGCCGTGCAGCAGAATACCGGCAAACAACAAGCCGTAGCAGAATATATCCTCTGTGCCACCCATGAAGAAGAAGATGTAGCGGATTGCAGCAGTTATCAGGCCGAGCAGCAGTACCTTCTTGATACCAAAGCGTTTGGTGAAGAACGGCAGTGCCAGCATAAAAAAGATCTCGGAGAACTGACCGAGTGTCATCCAGCCGGTTGCGTTTTTCATGCCCGCTTCAGTTAGGAAGCCATTGGCAAAGATGTAGTAGAATGCGAGCGGCATGCTGAACATGAAGGATGCCACAAAAAACGTGAGGAAACTGCGGTCTTTAAGCAGAACCCAGGCATCCAGACCCAACATGGATTTGAGAGAAACATCGCCTGTGCGGGTTGGGGGCGTGTTTGGCAAAAACAACGCATAGATGCCCAAAAAAGCAGAACTTGCTGCTGTAACAAGCAGCGGTATGTTGGTTGCAGAAATATCACCATAACCCAACCAACCCGGAAGGAAACCACAGGCGAAACCGGAGGCAATCCAGCCGATGGTGCCCATTACGCGGATCACCGGATAGTCGCGTTCAACATCTTCAACGTTGGAAAATGCAATGCTGTTCGTCAGCGCGATGGTTGGCATGTAGGTGAGGCAATATACCATCAGCAGCGGAAAGAATGTAGAGAACGTAGTCTGCTGAGCTGCCAGATACATAAGCCCGGCACCCGCTAACATCATGACCGCTAACACTTTTTGTGCTGGAAAATAACGGTCGGCGATTGAGCCAACAAAGATCGGTGAGATGATCGCAGCAATTGCTGAACACGCATAGCACCATGCGATTTGTGAAGGTGTAAATCCGTTGTTGTTGAGGATTGGCCATAACGGCACAAACCAGGCTCCCCAGATAAACCACTCCACAAACATCATTAATGACAGTTTGATTTTAGGTCGCATCAATTAAACCTCCCATTTGGCTAAAAAGATACCACTGGATACCACCAGGTACCACAAGGAACCAATACGCATTAATATGTATTAAAGGATACCAGTGGATACCTATCGGAAAAATTGGAGGTATTTGTTTGATTTAATTGCACAATGCAGCTATTCGAGTTTGTCGGAAGCCCTGTCAGAGTGTTGAGCTGGTTTGCATTTTTTTGCGAAATATTGAGCTATCTTGCTATGATGGGGCATTGTTTGGACCCTGGAACAAATAGATCTCACGATGGACAACCTCTACCAGTTTTTAAAGGACAGACTTGCTGAAAATGACCCCAGTCCGCTTTATCAACGGCTGGTGACAGCAATCAAGGAGGCTATCCAGCAGGAGGTGCTGTCATCAGAGACTTTCCTGCCCAGTGAGCGCAATCTGGCACAGAATCTTGGTGTCTCTCGTAAGACAGTCAGACATGCATTGGAGACTTTGCGCGAAGAAAACGTGATTGGCAGCCATCAGGGGGTTGGCAGCTACATCTCGCGGGATATTTCCTACACCATCAACAATGAGGCCGGCTTTTCAGAGATCGTGACACGAACCGGTGCGACCCCGTCTACACATTGGTTGAGCAAGCAGGCGATTGAGGCACCAGAAGCAATTGCGGATGAGCTGGGCGTGGCAGCAGGTACCCCAATTCTGCAATTCAAGCGCCTCCGCTCTATTGATGGCCATCCGGTTTCACTGGAAGATTCCTACATCAACTGCCCGCAAATCGAAGACCCGGAGGCTGTCGGCGACTCCCTTTACAGCTTCTTCAAAGAGCAAGGCATTGTGAAAGGCAAACACCACAGCGCTATCAGCGCCTGCATGCCAGATGAAGAGCTGCGCCAACTGCTGAACTGCTCCGAGATGACCCCACTCCTGCTGGTTCGCCAGAAGGTCGACTACCCCGACAGCAAGCAAATCCTGGAATACAGCATCAACTATTGCCTCAGTGACGCCTACGAGTTCACTTTTGAACACTAATACACGAACAGGGGCAGAGATCTAAGTAAAGCCTAGGGCACAGCGAGATATAGACGAGTTGGTAACTAAACATTGTAACCTCAATGTTGAATGCCGATTGCTTCAGATATCATTGTAACTGAGCAGCCCCGATTAAGTGATCCGAGTTGAACGTTAGTGCATGGTTGGCCTTTGATCCATCGGAGTGATGGTTTCCTGAGCTGGTGAGCGGTAGCCTACAGCATTATGAGGTCGTTTCGTGTTGTAGTGTTCTCTCCAATTTGACCAATTGCGGACATTGGCTCAAAAAGTGGTAACTTCAAACGCTACTTGGCTGCAACTTCTGGCTGTTTGAACTAAGATCCTTCAAGGTCACCGCCAAGCCAATCATGTTCACTTGGGCTTCTCAGTTAAAAGCCTTGGACGTAAATCGAGGAAATGAACGGTCAAGTTGACGGCTCCTCCAAGCTTTTCCCGTACTCTGTCGCATTCTTCGTCAAGCAACGTTATAAGCTCTTTGACATTGATGGTGCGGCCATCATCTGGGTGTTCCCATGTTCGGTTTCTTGAAAGAGTAAGCAATAAGGCACCGGATCTACAGTTCTCCGAAGCCATGTACTTTTTCACGAGCTGATGTTCGATGGTATCACGCAATTCTCTTGCTGAACGCTTTTTGTCAGCAAGCTTCAGCTCAATCACGCCCTCCACGGGGGAAGCTGTCGAACGCAGCCGAATATCGGTTTCTTTCTCATCTGCTGTGACCCCTTCTTGATCTATTTTATAAACCGAGTTTCTTGCAAGTTCTAGCTCCCGAGCGATAGCCCGGCGCATTACTCTTTCTTGATTGATACCTGCCCAAGCTTCTCTCGGAGAGGTATCCTGCAAAAGAAGCTCATCAAGATCAGACAGGCGGTCTTTCAGAATGGCGAACATGGCTTCATTGGTTTTTGGGGGAGCTTCACCTGATTGATCAAGCGCCACGGCCTGAGCTTCATTAAAAATATCTGCATCGATCTCTCGCGCCCAATTCTCCTCTGCTACAGCGAGAATCCGATCTTTGAAATGAGTGCACAGGGGGTCAGCCGCCATTTCAATTTTAGCAGCTAAACCATCTTCTCCCTTTGCGTTGAAAAGTGCCGTTACAATGATATTCCGGGCCGTTTCAGCGTTGTCCCGTGTATCTGGTTCGTAAGACCCTTCGCGCTTGGCATCGTCTTGAGTTCGAACATGCTGATAAGCAAGGCGAACCAACTTCAACAATATCTGCGGTGTGAAACGCTCATCACTTAAGCTGACTGCTTCCATGCGATCACCGAAAAGAGTGGCAAATAGCGTCACAGCCTCAGAGCGTTCTGCAGGCTCAATATCTTTGATTTCATTCTCAAAGTGTAAGACACCTATATCCGGATCTACCCGGAGTAAAATAGACAACCAGACTAGACGCAGCTCATAGAGCTCTTCCTGCTTAAGTCGTTCAATCGCTAGGTGTTTTAATCTCTCCAGAGCCGTTTCATCACCATGTTTTAGAACGACTTCGGTAACTTGCTTGGTTCGGCCAATTACGCCGTCCGCATCGGCCACATCGACAACTTGCTGTCCACCTGCTTGAAGCCATTTCTCCAAACGCGGCAAGAACAGTCTCGCAATAGCCTCAGATGTATAGCCAATACCTTGAAGCATCTTAGAATAACCATCAGAAGCAGATTTTTGGGCGAGCTCCCATGAAAGCTCGTTTCCAAGAACCTGATCGAAGGCAGACGGGTGCGCCTTTGCCAAATCTTCCATCCATTGAGGAAGGCCGTTTAACTCGATTATGGCATAGTGTGCCGCTAATTTTGCTTCATCGCTACTAAGCGCTGCTGCCCAATTGGGGTCTTCTGCTTCTGCATAAATCGCGGCTAAACCTAACTGCCAAAGTGAACTGTTACGCTGATTGGGGGCTCTTTCGCTTGGTAGAGTTGGTCGTTCTTCTCGCCATATCTTCATAAGTGCACGCCGAAGGCGATCTGCGGTCTCTTTATCGAATAGTTCTTCAATCAGGCGGCGGTTCCAACCAGATGACCGACTACTGTCACCATCAGCACGCATTGCTCGCCATAAATTCCAAGCTGTGTCCTGCCTTTTCTTCGAAGAAAACGCTTCTTCAGGCTGGTTAGAAACTTCGCGCCAAAAGGAAACCCAGCTAGCGTGAGCCTTAGCTTTTTTCCGCTTTTCTTTTTCTTCTCGCTTGGCTTGCTCTTTTTTCCAACGTTGATCTTCTTTGTCGTACTTGGATGGACTCAGTGCTTCATCAAGCCTGTGTAACAATGTAGGTTCATCAGCTACGAGTTCTTTGAGCTCTTGAATATGCCCTTTCCGGCTTTGTTGATTAGGAGATAAACGTAGGGCGGCCTCCAAGAGCATAGACCGTTTGCCGAAGTCATTCCTTTTGTCGCTTAGCGCATCACAAACCCAGGTAAAGTCGCGTTCATGGTTTAAGAATATTGGCCCATCATAAGATGCAATCGCTATATAACGTTGCAACGGCTCTGTGATTTCATGGAGAGATTGGATTAATGCATCTACGATCCAGAACAGCCGCGCTGTGCTATCTGCATTCAAAATTGATAGCTGTTTCCTGAGCGAGCTGATCGGTTCATCATAACTTTGATTATTGTGATGTAACTGCAGAGCAAGAGAGCTAGCGCGGAGCCAGTCGTCACTTTGAGACTGCGTCAAGCCGCGTTCACAAACTGCGGCTAAGACTGAGCTGAGATACCATTGATCACTCGTAATATGAGGCAGATGCTGCCTCCATCTCAGCCCCTTGGATACAAGAGCCACCAGTTCATCACGAAGCCTCTCTAGAACACCAATCTCCAGAGGCGACGTCTGTACTGTTCTCCCTAAATGCCATGTTAGGCCCAATAGGTCACTTTTTGACGGCTTTTCCCATTGAAGAGCAAGACATAATTCTTCAACAGACATATGTTCCGGAAACAACCTGATGATTGCCCTTTCTGCAATGCGATTGGGCCAACGATGGTCATGATCAGCAATAGCAGCGGCAATCTCAGTCAGGCGCTTATCTTCAAGAGCGGTTAAGGCCTCCAAAGCTCCAATTCTATCTCTGTCAGAGGCTGTTGCGTCCTGAGTAACTCCAAAGACGATGTCTGCACAAGCGTCGATACGCCCTTCTGCAACAAGGTCAAAAAGCACCTCTCGTACTTCTGGGTTCTCTACTCCTCCCTCCCAGATTTTGGTTATGACATTCGAGAGGCCTTTTGAGGCAAAGCGATGAACCTGGATTGGAGGTGTCTCAAGCCCGCGCCACCCTCCAGCCCCATATCGTTCCACATATGCCAATAGGACTTGCTCGCGCTGGGGGAGGGAGATGGACTCAGGATCTCCTTCATCCAAAAGCACTGCAGGTTCATTATCGCGCAATAGCTCAAAGATTCTTTTATCCTGTAATGCGATCCAACCTGCTATAGGGCGCTTAGAGGGCCGAACTATTAGCTTTCCTTTTGTTTCTGCGAATAATAACCGTCTCAAAGCCTTATATGGCATCCCTTGCTTTCGCAGAGCTATCAGCCGTTCTGCAGCCAAGTATTCCATAACGGAGCGATGATGGAAGCGTACGCGGCCATATGTGGCGAAGCTAAAAAGTGGTCGCTCAAGCAATGCTCTTCGCTCATCAGGTTGCCAATCAGCCAAAATGATTGCTGGGTCGAGTGCAGCTTCATCATCATCTACGGTGTCAGCTTCTGCGCTGTGCCGGATCGTCAATCTGCGTGTAAACTGCATCGCAAGAGCCAATCTGCTGGCCCCTTCTGTTGCCTTTTCTCCCGATAGCTCAGCTGGTTCCGGCCTATCTTCGCGAGGAAGTAATTTCACTCGAACGTTGGATGCGACTTGATTACGATGAGTTCTGATACGCTTGTGCTCACGCCAATCCGCGCATAACTCAATGAGGTCTTGGGGTCTGCGAGCAAAATCAATAGCATTTCGCTGTTTTAAGTCTGCTAACAGCGCCTCGGGCTCATCTACTCGTTGGTGTCGGGCGAACTCAATAATCTGCTCATCCGATAGCGGCATCAAGGCCACGGCACGCCACTCAGGTGCAGAGTTATCATCCTTTGCGTTTCGACGATCCTGAGATCTATGCATAGCAACTTCGGCTAACATTTCCTCCTTTGTTTTCGAGGAAGGCACTGGAGGAACTGGAAGAATTTTACGGACAAGCTGCTCGTCAAATGGGATCGGCCGCGTTGTTACAACGATCCTTACCCGATGAAGTTGACCATTAATGCACTTTTTTAGCTGCTTAAGGGCTCGTTTAAGCGATCCTAAAGAGAGTTTTAACTCGTCTATCGAATCTAGAAAAAATGTTGCCACATCCGATTGAGAAGAAAGCCAAGTGTCGAAGCGCTCTTCTTCCTCAGGGTCGAGCTGGCTGCGAACGTCTCTTTTTGCTAAATCTGCCAACTCAATGAAAAAAGCTGGTTCGCCTGCTTTCCATAATTTTTCAGCCTGAGCTTGGCACTCATAGGTTTTGCCTGCACCTGCCTCTGAGATCATCAGGATACGTTTTGATTGTAACAGGTCATCCCATGTTTTGCCTTTTGACCAACCTAAGCGGACTAAATAGTCTTGTTGATCAGCCTCATTGATTTTTCCGTCTGGGATATCCTGAAAGATGCGTTCAATCATTTTGTGAAATAGACCTAATTCGTATCAAAGATGGGCAAGGCACCCTGCAAAGCTATGCTCTTGATAAGCCAAGCAAAGTTCGAGGTATCTGTCTTGATTTTACGAAATCATAGGTAGTAAAGCAAACGCAAGTGCAGCACTTACGATGAACACATTCAACCGTCGATGGAATAGCCCGAACGTCCGTTTGTGGCCCGACTGCAGGAATGTTGCTGTTTTCCGAAACCGCCATAGGTCGTTTCGGAAAACAGCACCCTTAGGCTTTTAATTGCCTTCCAAAAATTTTTATGGACAATTCCTATGGTGGTTGCCGTAAAAAGAAGCACCGGAATTCTACCAGTGCTCTTATACATATCATCACCTCAGGATAGTAGCCTCGGCCACGTGCTGCTCAAACAGGCGTAGATTTCGGCTCCAATCCAAGGGTACCTCGCTTTAGAGCCAAGGTCAGCTCGCTGCTTTGAGCGCATGAATGAGTGAGTATTGGTGATACTAGAGGAACCTTCTGCATGACAACTACCGAAGAATCCCATTGGAGCGTTGACTTCAAACCCGGCAAAGCTAGAACCTCGGGCAGTGCGTGCATTGTGGTGATGGACAAACAGCGCGCACCTCTTCCGCAGAAATTCTTCGTTAAAGGAGTTTCCTATAGCCCAATTCCCTGTGGGGCTGGCCAGAACGAACCAGAGGTTGGCGATTGGTTTTTTACTGTAAACAATCAGCCGGGAACTTAGGACCAGATTTGGGACAGGGACCTTCCCAATCTAAAGGCTATGAACATTAATGTCTTAAAGACTTATCAGTTTTGGCCCAAGAAGCCGCCGCTCGGCAAGCATATGCTGGAGTGGCGCTCAATAGTGGATGCTGAGCAGGATCGATCACATCATGATTTTCTGGAGGCCGCACGAAAGAACAACCTTTATGTTCTGATTGGGGTTTCGTTGGATGCTGGAAACATTTTTGATAATGGTTCACCACAAATGGGAAAAGCCTACAAGGACTATTACTTGTGGGTGTGTGAGCAATTAGCTGAACGTTATGGCAAGCATCCGGCAGTTATGGGGTTTGTGTTAGGTAACGAAATGAACAACCCAACGCGGCTCCAAAGCTCTGCGTTTTGGGAGATCAACGCTGAATTTGTGAAACCCTTCAGGAAACATGCTCCGAATAAACTGCTCATGCAGGCAATGCAGAACGATGACAATTTATTCCTTTATAAAATAAATGGCTCATCAGAAAAATTGGTTCAGAAGTATACGCAGCTTTATGATCTCTGGGCTGTGAATGTTTACGATGGCAAGAGCTTTGATCAGTTCTTCAATCGGTTCAAGCCGCAAGTTGCGCAAACCGATTATGTCCGGCCCATCATATTTACGGAATATGGGGTGCCTGCTGGAACTAATGACAACTGCACAGTTGTAGAGTTACCAAATAACGCAGAAATTGTAGGGCAGTACCTTAAGGAGCTTTATAAAAACATGACCACGCCAGAACACTTGGAATACTGTTGTGGGGGTACATATTTTGAATACTGCGATGAATGGTGGAAAGGAAATGGCACAAGTTGGTGTACCCACACGACGCCATCACAGAACAGCGCTCCTGATTTTCCTGGTGGATCTTGGGAACCTGCGTGGTGGGGGCTTTACTCAGTAGCTCCTAAAGGCCGTACCTGTGCTGCAGGCCCTTGGAGTAATGCGGAGAAAAAACCCTATCCTGTTGACACTCTAACCAAGCGCCATGCGGTGTCTGTCATGAAAGACTTGGCAATCCCTTTCGGATATTTGGGCAGCAATAAACGGCAGAAGATTGAGTGAATTTACTTATGTTGATACTGAGAGTGGGGTAATGGCGTCTTTCATCAGCCACAGCAAAAAGGCTTCTGCCAACTGGGTAGTCATCTCTTCTAGGAGTGTTCAATCCAAAGTACACTTAATGGACTGCGGATGTTCGCGCTCCTAGCCCCGCGGTAGACTCACGCCAACGGGTAACCTTAAGAAAGACGGCTTGCGAGTGCTATCAGTGTCTTGCTGCCGCTGTGAATGTTTAGTCGCTTAACTAATGTCGGGAAAGGGCTCACATAATGATCCTGCTTGCTAGCATCTATGTTTGCAAGACCGTTCGCTAGTGAAAAGCGAAGTGTCGCCCGATATGACTCCTCAACCCATGATAGAGTTTGCCAAATGTCCAGTAATGGCGGTGGGTTCAACTGGTGGGTGCAACACTTTAATCTTTAAATAGAGATGGAG
>NZ_LMCI01000037.1:0-1486 GCF_001623145.1 Pseudovibrio sp. W64
AGCCGCACAAGGAGATATTCTGATGGTTTATCCGCTGGCGGAGCAGAGACTGGCAGCAGAGCTTATCAATCCACGCCAGGAAGAAGCTGTCGTGATGGATATGGAGCTCTTTGCGCAAGCCGTAGTAGACGCCCATCAAAGCCTTGGCGCAACAACCGGCGGGGCTCTGGATCTGGCGAGCCTTCCAGTGCTGCTACGCGATATGAAGGGTGGTCAAACACTCCTAAAGGAAATCGGCCTGCAGGGGCGCTATTACACAAAGGTAGTGAACGGCAAGACATACGTGGTGTTTAAGGGATACTCCGCCTTGCGTGAGACCTTGAAGGGCACACGGTATCTGTCCACATCTCCCAAAGTCGTTGCCTTTGGCATAGGCCCGGAGGCACTTAAGTCAGCTGGACGCTCCAACGCAGTCATCATGATCACCTGTTATGTAGTGCTCGATGTGATGCAGTTCATCATGAGTGATGAGAAGCTCTATCATGAGCTGTTTGCTAACATCATTACAGATGTTGCCATTGGCACCGTGGCTTTGGCTGCAGGGACGCTGGCGGCTGGTTTGCTGGCTGGACTAACTGTGATCGCGCTTCCCGCCCTTGCAGTTGCTGGAGGAGCCATAGCCGTTGGAATGATCGCAGGTATAGCTTTAGCCGAACTCGACAAGGCATTTGGTATCCGGGAAAAACTTGGTCAAGCTTTGTACTGGACGGGTAAGGCAATTGCCCATGGAATTCAGGAGACTGGGCAGATTATTCGTGAAGCACAAGTTTCCATGCGCCAGAAAGTGGAAGAGTTTGAACGCCGCAGCAATAGTTTTTTGTACCGGCTAGAGCGTGAGATCATTTGGCACTTTGGCGGTTCAGATCTGTATAACCAGATCTACCGGAGGTAGCGATGTTTGACTGGTGTTTTGACCGCATTGAGAAATCCGCAAATTGGCTTGCTGCTGATCTCAAACGGACACATGTCGCAATGCTGTTTTTGGATTGTCTGGTTATCTTTCTGTGCTGGATCATCCTCTCTGACATCTTTCTTTTATTCGGACAGACACAGGACCTTCTGATTGTCCCACGCGGAAAGACCCAATGGGTTCTTGGAGGGCTTTGTCTTCCTGTTCTCCACTACGCTCTTACCCCTTGGGGCCAAAGATGGGTCAAGAGCTCGGTTAAAAGCTTTTCGGTCGTGTTCTTAACCGTTGCTGTTGGCGGGGTCTTTCTTGGGGTTGTGCTCACCGACTACGCCCGTACTCAGGCTATCGCAGCTGGATACCGCTCCTGTGACCAAACTTTCCTGAATGACTTTCAGCGCGATGACGAAACACTGGTTGCTCCCGGTGTGTTGTGTCCGCCGTCTTCCTCTGCTGGCAAACCGTATCCACCGCCGGAGGTGAGGCCCTAACGAAGCACGCCAGACCACTCTCAATACTTATGCTTCCTTTGTTTTTTCTTTTGCCAGTGAGTTTGTTATGAATGCTATTGTCCAAATC
>NZ_LMCI01000038.1:0-203 GCF_001623145.1 Pseudovibrio sp. W64
ATGTCCCCGAACAAACGTCAACCATCTCTCCGGGACAAACACTCCGAGCCGGGACCCATAACCCCTTGAGTTTGCGGATTAACAGAGCATATCCCACAAAGAACATGCCCTAAATCCAATCTCCACTAACGCATCAAAAAACACATACGAAGATGCTGGCCTGCGGGCACACTTCGCCCGGCCGCAGACCAGCAGGACACTCA
>NZ_LMCI01000038.1:316-6569 GCF_001623145.1 Pseudovibrio sp. W64
GTTCTGGAGATCAGAAACAGCAACGTTTATTTCGTCAAATTCATTCTGAAGAGTATTTGTGGCGCCACAGGCGCATGCAGTGTCGTCCATAATCAAAGCCCTCACGTGGTTGGCTGTTGAATGAACCGCACGACATTGGGCTTTCGAAGGCCCGCTGGCGAGCGGGAGGTTCGAAACCTGACCACGGCAGGCGAGTTTATTCCCTCCCGAAGGAAGTATTGTATTCACCGCCCTCCCGCTCATAGCAAAGGGTTTGCGCCTTTGGAAAAAAGGCACAAAAAATCCGCTAGTTACGGGAGCGGGTACCGCGTGGAAAGAGGTTTCGAAGCCTCATATATGAATGTGGAATGGAACCGCCCACCTGTCAACGAAAAGTTGCAGAAGGGAAAAAGGTGTTGCTGCGGGGATACGCCGGGTGAATGGACAAAAGGGCAATTATTGCCAATAGCCACTTGTCGTGGCTTATGTTGGTTACTGGGAACTCTTTTAAAAATGAGGCTGGAAAATGAGAAGTGAGCTGCCAACACAAGGTTGGCAGCAAAAATTTTGGTTTACTACGCTAGTAGGTCCATAGCTTCAGTTGTTGCTGTAGCTGCGGCTGACAAGTTGTACAGATCTGCACCAGAGAACTGATCTGTAGAAAATCCATCCAACACAGCAAAAGAGTCATCAATTTTTACGAGTGTTGACCCAATGTATTTGCCTTCAAGTGAAGCGATGCCAGCAAAGGTTTCAGCAGTGACTTCTGCAGTCTGAATAACCTGAGCCACCTCTCCATAGTAGCCGATGAGATCGACACCATCTGTAAAATCAGTGACAACGCTGAGGCCATCACCTGGGCCAAACATGAATACGTCGGTGTCCGCACCGCCGGTCACGATATTGTTGATCCCACTACCACCGCGAATAAAGTCAACACCAGCACCACCATCAAGTGTATCGTCTCCATCGCCACCTTGGAGAACGTCACTTCCTTCACCACCCAGGAGGGTGTCATTACCAGAACCGCCCCTAATAACGTCATTTCCTTCACCGCCTAGGATGGTATCATTCACAATGCTACCATTTAGCTCGTCATTTCCAGCAGAGCCATTGATTGTGAATGTCCCATCAGTCTGGAACTCAAGTTTTGTTAGTGTCGTACCATCAGCAAATTCGAATTTCTCGATTGGGGAAGATGCACTTGCTCCGTCTTGAAGGGTGATCACATCGGTGATCTGATTTGGATTTGACGGATCAATGATGTAGATTTTTAGATCATTGGGGTTTACTGGGTCTACAGCAACCATGACATGATCTAATTCGATCCCGCTACCGAAACGAATAGTGTCATTGCTACCAGACGTATCGATGATTTTATCTTGGCCGTTGCCTCTATTAAACTTGAAAGTATCATTACCGGACCCGCCATATAAAATGTCATTGCCAGTCTCTCCGTCTAGGTAATCGTCGCCACTACCACCACTTACTTCATCATCACCTGTGCCACCGAAAAGCGTATCATTACCACCATCACCACTAAGGTAGTCGTCGTCTGCCTCGCCCCAAATAGTGTCATCACCATTGCCACCAGTTAGGAAATCATCACCACCTTCACCATGGATGAAATCATTACCTTCATTAGTGTGGATCCTGTCATTACCACCGCCTGCGTAAACAAGGTCCGCTACTAAGTCATAGTTGCTGTAATAGTCATTTCCATCGCCGAGTCGTACAGTCTTTAACATTTTACTCTTCCTTGAGTTCTATAGATTTATATACAATAGGTTGCATAAATGATCTGTACTCTGCATGCTTGTGTCTGACTGACTACCCGTGTCTTGAAATATTAAGTTAGATTCTACTCTTTCAAAGAGATGCAATGAAAGCGGTAGATGCGGTATCGCTAAACACGCGGTACACATCATGATGCTCATTTGCTCTATCTTCGTTGAGCAAAAGTACGCCATGTCTGCATGTGGGAAATATGCCAGCAAAAAGCTCGTTATGTATGGTCAGACCGCCCGCTTTACTTTTCAATCGACTGATTTCAGTGTCCCGACTATCTCGGAGCGGCGGTCTTCAATCCAACCTCGCCAACTGTAAGGAATTTATCCCGCCAGTCCTTCAAATCTGCTGCCCTCCGCCTCTGGAATTACCTAGAGGCGCACATGGAAGCTTGAGTTGATTGAAGCACTTAACCCGTCATGGTGCGATCTGTATTCGGATTTAAACTGAGGTCTTCATGAAGGATTCTGCCACCTTGGCAAGACACGCTTCAATCTCTGCGATCGCAGTCCCAACGCCGTCTTCGCTTTGCAGGTGCAAGGCTAGGTCACTCGCGTTTTTCTTCAGTGAGGCGTCATTGACTGCAAGGTGAATGGAGTGTGCCAACTTGTCTGCGGTTAGGGCCTTGCGAGGCACAGGCGGAGCGCCAACGCCAAGAGCAACACTCTTTTGAGCCCAGTAAGGCTGATCGCCGAAGAAGGGGCACAAAACGCAAGGCACGCCTGCACGAAACCCTTGGGCAGTGGTTCCCATGCCGCCATGGTGTACAACAGCTGCCATCTTCGGAAACAGCCACTCATGTGGAACATCAGAAACACTCAGGATATCGTCGCTCTCAATGGCATCAAACCCAGCCCAGCCAGTTGAGAGGACACCGCGAACATTTGCCTTTCGCAGGGCCTCAACAAGAACCTCTTGCAACGCTTTGGGGTCCTCAACCGTCATACTGCCAAACCCAATGTAAACGGGTGGGGGTCCACGCTCGAGGAAACTACGCAGACTTGCTGGTGGTTCATAGTCCCCGTCAGACTTCAAACTCCAGTAACCGCTCATAACCGCCGCATCCGGCCAGTCCTTTGGCCGGGGAACAACCCACGAGCTGATCGCATGAAGCGTCTTGATTGGTAGAGCCCCACGGGGAAACAGAACCTCATTGCGATGCTGGATTGCTGTCAGTTTCAGAGCCTTGGTTCGCAATTGATTGACCGATTTACGAAAAGCCGAATAAGAGAGTTTGACGAGTGCGTACCCCAGCTTGTTGTAGCCCGGTATAGGCAAGCGGGGCATCCCCGCCACAGGGAACTCGTTTGTTGGAACGATCATCGGCTGCAACAACCCCATCACAGCCGGAATGTCCAATGCTTCTGCAATATGAGGCGCAGCCATCACTTTGGGGTGGAAGATTATAAGATCGGGCTGAACGGCTTGGGCGGCCCGCCACGCATCACGGTTGAGTCCATCGTTCAGCCGTCCGGATTTCTTCGCCAGTCGTGTACCTGCTGCAACTCTCTTTATGAGCCCGGATGATCCCTCCAGCGCTGCAATCCCGTCAGGAGTGGTCATCAGATCAATCGTGTCGTTCGAAAGTGGTTCAAACGCCAGACCGAAACTCTTGACCCAGTCCCCATACTTTTCAGCACTGCTGAGCGTAACCGTGTGACCACGAGCTGTAAGCCCGCAGGCCAAAGCGATAAAGGGCTCCACATCTCCGCGAGAGCCGTAGGTCAAAATGAGAATCTTAGCAGGCTGCAACATCCGGCAGAGTATAGACCGCTTTCAGTGCAATGCCATCAGGCTAAGCCCCGCCTTGTAAAGCTTACGCTCACCTCAATGAGGCACTGGTTTCTTCAGCTTCTCATTGAGGTGAGTATGTAATGGACGCTGATATCACGCAGGCACAGTCAGGTCCTGTGCCAACATCATCGCGTTGCCGTCTGGGTCGTAAAACGTGGCTGTGCTCACCATGCCCTCGATGGTTTCGGTCGCACCGTCAAACTTCACGCCCGCAGCTTCCAAAGCGCCGCGCGCACTCTCAATATCACCAATGCCAAAAACAGGAACGGTATTGCCGGGGGTAGGCTTGGTCTGCTCACCCAGCCCAAGTGTGACGCCAGCCGTTTTTGTCTTCATCTCACTCCAGCCAGCCTCATCAATGTGATGGATCAGCTCAAAGCCGAGCATGGAGCTGTACCATTCAGCGCTCACATGACGGTCACGAACAGAAATGGCGAGGGTAATCGTATTTTCCAAAGAAACTAAGGACATCAAACTTTCCTTTTGTGAAAAAATAAAGTAACTATACTTTATGGACATTGCGACACTTGTCAAGCTCACTTCTCGGGCTTGGTCTCTAAACATTCTGGCCCTGTTACATTCAGGGGTTCCCGGCAGGCAGGCTCCGTTACTGGCAGCATCTGGTGCTGGCCGCACGTCATTCGCGGCCAGTCTTGAACATCTCACCCAGCTCAAACTCTTGGAGAGGAACCCGGGCCACGGCCACCCACTCCGCCCGGAATTTCGACTGACCCCAAAAGGTGTCAAAGCCGCTGAAATCGCCAGCAGGATCGTGGCCGCAGTTCCCGATGAAAAGGAATTTGCCTTACTGCGTAAAAGCTGGACGGTTCCCATTCTGGCACTAACTGCCACTCCCCAGCGCTTCTCGGGAATAAGATCAGATCTGACGACAATCACCGACCGCGCATTGTCAGCCTCGCTGGTTCGGCTGGAAGAGCGGGAATGGATCAAACGCGACATCAACACCGCCGCCCGCGTCCCATTCCCCACCTACTGCGCCGCAAACACCGGCATCCAAATCAACCACGCAATTGACCTTCGGGCGTGAGTGAGGCGAGCGATTGGCCACTGAAAATACAGGGACACAAAACTCATTCCTGCAGTTGCGTACTGGCGATGTCTCATTGCAACATGAATAAATTACAAGCCCTCACACAAGGGTAACCAAGTGATTTAGTTGAATGGATTTCTCGTAGAGACGCGGATGCAACCAATTTTCAGCGAAATATTAAAGGATCAGATTAATTTTCTTCTGTTCCGCCCAATCAAGCCGCCACTGGGCAGGTCTTATTCAGCCTACTTGGCTTGGGGCTTGCTCGTCACCTGGTTGGTGGGCATCGGTCGTTATTGGGATCATCCCTCCGCAGAGCTGTGGCAATATGCAGGCTTAGGCTCGGTTTTGTATGTCTATGTCTTGGCTGGTCTGGTTTGGGCTATAGCGCAGCCTTTGAAACCTAAGAACTTCAGCTATAAAAATATCCTTCTATTCATCAGCCTTACCTCACTCCCTGCCGCTCTTTACTCCATTCCTGTTGAGCGCTTTATGTCGCTAGGAAATGCGAAAGTTGCGAACATGCTATTTCTTGCTGTTGTCGCAAGCTGGCGAGTCGCATTACTGGCAGTCTTTTTGCAAAGAGTTGCCAAACTTAGTGGCAGAGCTGTTTTCGTGGCAACCGTTCTGCCTTTAACATTGATTGTGACAGCGCTTGTTGCCCTCAATCTGGAGCACGCTGTATTCGAGGTCATGGGTGGGTTACGTGATGAGACATCGAATGATGCCGCCTATTTCATCATGATTGCAATCAGCACTCTGTCCATAATAGCAACACCTATTTTCGTGATTTGGTACGGCTTCTTGGTTTACTTTGCGCATAAGAAACCAGCTTCACCATGAAACTCGCGGGGATATAAAACCGCGCTGTGCTTTTTGCTGTGTGATCCGCTGAAAACTGAACTAAAAAGGAGCATTCGGTTCTGTTCAGGAGGCTCCGGTGGCGGCCACCCCAAATATTTTCAGCGTTTCCCCATCCACGCCCTTTCTGCAGGCAACTGTGGAGGCGTTGCTCTCTGGGCAGTTGATCCCGGGGTTTCAGGCGGATGATAACCCACTGGCGCTGGCTGACGTCACCATCTACGTGCCAACCCGCCGTGCTGCCAGAACTCTGCCGGATGTCCTGCGCAGAGCTTTAGGCTCCAAAGCCGCTCTGCTGCCCAAAATCCTGCCACTTGGCGATGTGGACGAAGAAGAGCATATCCTGAAAGGTCATGGAGACGGCGAGGCGCTGCCACCTGCAATGTCCACCATGGAACGTAAACTGGCCATGACCCGCCTTGTCTGGGCATGGAAAGGCCAGCTCCGCCGCCAGATCCTTCAGCTCAAAGAAGATGATCCTGCCCGTGTTCCAGCGTCCTCCGCTGATGCCGCATGGCTTGCGGGCAACCTGCTCACGCTCATGGATGAGGTGCAGACAGAAGAAGCCAGCTGGGCAGAACTGGGCAGTCTTGTCCCCGATGACCACGCTGAATACTGGAAAATCACGCTCGAATTCCTGAAGATCGTCACTGATCTGTGGCCCGAGCACCTCAAAGCCATCGGCATGATGGACCCGAAGGAGCGCCGCTCAGCCCTCATCCGCGCGGAAGCCGCCCGCCTGCGCACCTCACCACCACGCGGTCCGGTGATTGTGGCGGG
>NZ_LMCI01000038.1:6623-199326 GCF_001623145.1 Pseudovibrio sp. W64
CCGGCTCGTTTCCAGCCACCGCCGAGCTGATGAAAGCCGTGCTGAGCTTGGAAAACGGAGCCCTTGTCCTCCCCGCCCTCGATAGGGGCATGGATGAAGAAAGCTGGCAGGCCCTCGGCACCCCGTCAGACCCGCAACGTATTCCCGGTCATCCACAATACAGCCTCCGCCAACTGCTCCTCGCACTGGATATCAAGCGAGAACACGTCACCCCGCTGGGCAAGCCGGAAAGCGAAGCCCTGCGCCTGCGCTGCGAGATCGTCAACGAAGCACTCCGTCCGGCAGAAACAACGGAAGAGTGGCAAAACTTCTTCACCTCCCAGCTGGCAGAGCACAGAGAGACCGCCTTCGCAGGCACGCAGCTGATCACAGCGCGAAACGAATCCGAAGAAGCACTCTCCATCGCCCTGCTGCTGCGTGAAGCAGTGGAAGCAGGCAAAACAACCGCGCTGATCTCACCCGACAGAACACTGGCTCGCCGCGTGGCATCAGAGCTGACCCGCTGGGGCATCATCGTGGATGACACCGCTGGCCGCCCGCTGGAGCAAACACCGCCCATGGTGCTTGCCATCCTCACCGCAAAGCTCGCCCTGCAAGGCCTCGATCCGGTCAACCTGCTGGCCCTGCTCAAACATCCGCTCGCCTTCCTCGGCATGAAGGCCAAGGAAGTCCGCTCCGCCGCCCGCGCTCTGGAACGCGGTGTCCTGCGCGGCCCGCATCCAAGGCCGGGCCTCAGTGGCCTGCGGGAAGCGGTGGCCGCAGCTCATGATCTGGCTATGGAGAAGGCCGACAGACCAGTTTCCCGCTGGCGCAAGCTAGTGGAAGAAGACTGGAACGCCATCAACACCTTGCTGGACCGTCTGGAACAAGCCCTCGGCCCACTGGAAGCCCTGCTGCAAAACCCAAATGAGATCCCGGTCGAAGACATCATCAAAACCCACGTGGATGCAGTCCTGCTGCTTGGGGCTGATGAAAACGGCTCCACGGAAGAGCTGTTCAGCGGCGAAAACGGTAAGGCGCTCGCCGAAACCCTGACGTCCTTGCTGGAAGCTGATGCAGCTGGCCTCTGCGTGCCTGCCAATGAATGGCCCGGCGTGTTCGGCGCTCTCATCACCGGTGGAGCCGTCCGCTCTCGTACACCAGCCGACCCACGCATCCACCTGCTCGGCCCCATGGAAGCCCGTTTGCAGCGCTATGACCTCGTTGTCCTCGGCGGACTGAACGAAGGCACATGGCCGCAGCGCACCCGTAACGACCCATGGCTCAACCGCCCCATGAAAGGCCAGATCGGCCTCGATCCGCCGGAGCGTAAAATAGGTACCTCCGCCCACGATTTCCTCTGGAACCTCGGCGCGCCGGAAGTAGTGCTCTCCCGCTCAGAGCGTGTGGATGGGTCCCCAACTGTGGCCTCCCGCTGGCTCCAGCGCATTGTCACGTTGGCAGGCCAAAGCGTAGAGCAGCAAATGCGCGCCAAAGGCAAGCGCTACACCGAGCTTGCCCTTGTGCTCGACCGCTCAGAAACACCAGTCCGCCCTGCCAAACGCCCTGAGCCAAAGCCTCCAGTGGAAGCTCGTCCGGTTCAGCTCTCCGTGACCGCCATCGAAAACCTGATCCGCGATCCGTACCTCATCTACGCCAAAAACGTCCTGAAGCTGGATGAGGTTGACCCAATCGGCGGCGAACCCGGCGCTGCCGACAAAGGCAACATCATCCACGATGCCCTCGCAAACTTCCTTGAGGATTGGGATGGGCCATTCGACGACAACGCAGTTCGAGCACTAAAAACTGAAGGTGGCCGACTGTTCCGCCCGCTGGATGCTTTCCCTGCCATCCGCGCCCTGTGGTGGCCGCGCTTTGAGCGCATTGCAGAAGAGTTTGTTGCGTACGAAGGTGAAGTCGCACCCAAAATCTATGACCGTTTCCTTGAGGAGTACGGCAAAGTGGAAATGCAACGTCCGGAGCGCAACTTTACGCTCACAGGTCGTGCAGACCGCATCGATCAGATGAAAGACAACAGCTTGCGCGTGGTGGACTACAAAACCGGCCAGCCGCCCTCTGCCAAACAGGTTGAAGCGCTGCTCTCACCACAGTTGCCGCTGGAAGTCGCCATGATCCGCCGTAAGGGCTTTGAGGATTTGCCCCACGACATGCCCATCTCCGACATGCTCTACATCCAGCTTAAAGGTGGCAGCGATGCCGTGAAGCTGGAGAGCCGTGTGCCAAAGGAAAGCACCGCTGAAGAATTGGCAGAAGAAGCATGGAAACGCTTGGAACAGCTCGTCGCCGCCTATGAGAACCCGAGGAAAGGCTATCTCTCAAGAGCACGTGTGCTGAAGGAAAGGGAATGGGCCGCCTCCTATGACCATCTTGCTCGCGTGCAGGAATGGTCCCTTGGAGAAGACGGGGAGGATGCATAATGGATATTCCGGCAAAAACCCTCGACAGCCAGCAACGCGCAGCGCACCCTGAAAATTCCGCATGGGTGAGTGCAAACGCAGGCTCCGGCAAAACCTTCGTGCTCGCCCGCCGCGTGGTTCGCCTGCTGCTGTCCGGCACTGACCCATCCCGCATCCTCTGCCTCACCTTCACCAAGGCAGCCGCGGCAGAGATGGCAACCCGCGTATTCGATTCCCTCGCCAAGTGGACACAGCTGAGCGATGCCGAACTGTCTGCTGAGATTGAGGATATCGAAGGACGTCCAACCTCTACCAAGCAGCTGGCAAACGCCCGCCGCCTCTTCGCCAAAGCACTGGAAACACCGGGCGGTCTGAAGATCCAGACCATCCACGCGTTCTGTGAAGCGCTGCTGCATCAGTTCCCGCTGGAGGCCAACGTTGCAGGCCACTTCTCCGTATTGGATGATCGCCTTGCCGAAGAGCTGCTCAATGAGGCCCGCGCCAGCGTTCTGCACAGTGCAGAGATTGAGCCGGACTCCGACATCGGGTCAGCTCTGTCCCAGCTTATCGAGCTATTACCGGATTCAGGCGTTGAGAAAGCTCTCTCCGAGTTGATCAGCCGCCGCGATGCATTCTATCGCTGGGTTGCTCCTTATGGAGACTTGGAAAGCGCTGTTTCCGCGCTATACGCTGATTTCTCCGTCATGCCGGCTGATGATATATCTGGCTTTGCATCTGCGTTGCGACGGAATTCTTCTCTCAGTGACGACGAAGTAAAAGCGTTTGCAGAAGCCTTACGCGTCGGTTCCAAGACAGATCAGGACCGCGCGGCTGCTCTGGATCAGGCCATCACGCACAAAAACGATGAAGCCTGGCGCATTGCTTGGTTGAAGATCTTCCTCACTGGAACCCTCAGCCCACGCAAGTCTCTCGCCACCAAGAAGGTCCAAACAGCCTTCCCGGAAGTGATCGAACGCTTGTTCGCCGAGCAAATGCGCGTATTGGAGGCTCTGCAGCACCTGAATGCCGTCATAACGGTTTCTGGAACCAAAGCGATCCTCACCCTATCAGATGCGGTTCTACGCTATTACGAGACGGAAAAACTCCGTCGCGGTTACCTCGATTTTGAAGATCTGGTGGTCAAATCTGCGCAGCTCCTCTCCAGAGCTGAAGCCGCTCAATGGGTGCAGTACAAACTGGACCAAGGCCTCGACCACATCCTCGTTGATGAAGCACAAGACACCAGCCCACGCCAGTGGGAGGTAATCCGCGCGCTGGCAGAAGAATTCTTCGCTGGAGACAGTGCGCGAGAGAAAGTCCGCACCATCTTCGCGGTGGGGGATGAGAAGCAATCCATCTACTCCTTCCAGGGCGCTGTTCCGGCCTACTTTGCCGAAATGCGCAAGTTCTTCGCCCGTCGGGCTGAGGAAGCGCAGAAGAATTTCGAGGGCATCGAACTCAACCTCTCCTTCCGCTCCACACCGGATGTGCTGGGCGCGGTCGATAAGGTGTTCGACACACCGGAAACCTACAAAGGTCTGTCACAGGACAACGTAGCGCCCGTGCATGAAGCCATTCGCCACAATGATCCGGGCCGTGTCGAAATCTGGCCTCTGGAAGAAGCCGTAGAAACGCTGGAACCAGACGACTGGACCCAGCCCATTGATGCCATCGGCACCGGCAACCCCATGCTGCGCCTTGCCACCCGCATAGCAGAGCAGATCAAGGACTGGGACCAACGCAAAATCGCAGGCCCGGGGGATGTTCTGGTGCTGGTCCGCAAGCGCGGCCAGTTTGTAGAAGCGCTCAACCGCGAGCTCAAACGCTTGGATGTTCCCGCAGCCGGTTCTGACCGCCTCGTCCTCACAGACCACATCGCCGTCAAAGATCTCGTTGCGCTGGGCCGCTTTATTCTGCTGCCGGAGGATGACCTCTCTCTCGCCTGCGTCCTCAAAAGCCCGCTGTTTGGCTTGGTTGATGACGATCTCTTCGAGATCGCCCACGAAACACCGGGTGTCCCAAGACCGGGTACTCTCTGGCATGAGCTGCTGAGAAAGTCAGAGAACAGCGAGAAGTGGCAGGAAATTCGCAAGCAGCTGGTTGTCTGGCGTGATCGCGCAGACTTCGTTCCACCTTTCGAATTCTTTGCCAAGATCATGGGAACCGACGGCTACCGCCAGAAGTTCCGTGAGCGTCTTGGTACGGAAGTCGATGACGTTCTTGATGAGTTCCTTTCATTGACGCTCACCTATGAAAAGAGCGGCACCCCCGGCATGGAAGGCTTCCTTGCGTGGCTTGCCGAAGCGCCAACTGAGATCAAACGCGAGCTCAACGCCGCCAAAGGCATGGTCCGCATCATGACAGTCCACGGCTCCAAGGGATTGGAAGCGCCCTACGTTATTCTCGCTGATGGCTGCAATGCGCCCGTCTCCAGCCTGCATGCGCCGGTGATGGTTGAAAAACAGCGGGCAGGGGATACGCAGGCAGCCCCCGCTCTCGTCTGGCTGCCCAACAAAGCACAGCGCACCGAATGGCATGAAGAAGCGCTGGAACTGCTGGCGGAAGAGCAGAAAGAAGAATATCGCCGCTTGCTCTATGTAGCGCTCACCCGTGCCAAGGATCGTCTTGTCGTGTGTGGCTGGTCACCCAAGCGTGGCCCGCATGATGAATGCTGGTACACACTCACCCGCAACGGTTTGATTGAGGAAGCACGCGAGCAAACAGATGCCAACGGCGAAGTGTCAGCGTGGATCTGGACCAAGAATGGCATAGAAAAGCCAGAGCCGATCCTGCCGCAATCTGAGAAGATTGAGAGCCGGAAACAGGCTGTTATGCCGGACTGGGTCTCAACAAACGTCAGCACGCCTGAGCGTATCCGCCGCGTAAAACCATCTGCCGCCTTTGAGGAGATGGAAGCAAAAGAGAACATCGAGCAGCAAGATCCGAAAGATGCTCTGGAAGCAGCTCGCCAGCCAGAAGACTGGCCGCTGGTCCGTGGCCGCATCGTTCACAGACTGCTGGAGTTCCTGCCCGATCTGCCAGAAGAACAACGTGTGGCATCTGCAGAAAGGTTCCTTGCCAGTTCCCTGCCAGAACGGTTCGAGGACAAAAAAGAACGTCTGCTGGATGATGTGTTGGGTACGCTGGGCAACCCAGAGTTTGCAGAGTTGTTCAGCGCCAATGGCAGAGCCGAAGTTCCAATTCAGGGTATGCTCACGGGAGAGGATGGCAAGCCGGTTGAAATCTTCGGTCTGATTGACCGTTTGCTGGTCAATGACGAAGAAGTGATTATTCTCGACTTCAAGACAAATGCCTACGTCCCAAGGAGCGTGCACGAAGTCTCCGAAACGTATGTTGCGCAGCTGGCTGTTTATAGAAAATTGCTTTCTGAGCTTTATCCTGATCGGAGAATAAGAGCGCTGCTCCTCTATACGTCAGGTCCCCATTTGGTAGAAATACCAGTGGAACTGATGAAATCTTTTAAATTCTAGTCGAATGTTGAGAATTCGTTCGCTTGACGCTCGGCACTTGCGTTCTTACTTTCAGGGCAACAGAGTTTGCTCAGTTGGGGCGACTCAACCTGCACTATGAAAAGAGGCAAAAATGGCCACTGTGAATGTTGAAGACGGTAACTTCGAAGCTGAAGTACTCCAGAGCTCGACCCCTGTTCTCGTAGACTTCTGGGCGACCTGGTGTGGTCCTTGTAAAATGATTGCGCCGTCCCTAGAAGAAATCTCTGAGGAAATGGCTGGTCAGGTCAAAGTTGCTAAGTTGGATATCGACAGCAACCAGCAGAGCGCAATGAATTACGGCGTTCGCTCTATCCCAACCATGATCCTGTTCAAGGATGGTCAGCCAGCTGCAACCCTCGTAGGCGCACAGCCTAAGGGCAAAATTGCTGATTGGATCAAGCAGTACTCTTAATTTTGAGGGTATCTGCAACGAAATGCTGAGTAAAATCGGGCATTCTGAGGATCTCCGGTCATGGAAGTGGCCGGAGGTCTTTTGTTTTTGTCAAACAGCGACTAAATAAAGACCGGATAGATTTTTGCGCGGGCGCCTTTGGGCAGCCCTTGCAGTGCTTTGCTCCATGGTAAAAAGAGCAAGTTTTAAGAGACGGGATGACGATGAGCGATCAAAATAAAACTCCGCAGGCAGAAGAGCAGGTAAATCCGGAAGCTGTGGTTGACGAAACTGCGAATGGAGCCGAGCAGGCAGAAGTTGCTGCGGAAGTAGATCCAATCGAGGCGCTGAGAGAAGAAAATGCTGCCCTGAAGGACCGCGCTTTGCGCACCATGGCAGAGATGGAAAACTTGCGCCGTCGGACTGAAAAAGAAGTTAAAGACGCCAAAGCCTACGCAGTTGCAGGTTTCGCGCGTGACATGCTGGTGGTCAATGATAACCTTGGCCGTGCAATCGATGCATTGCCAGATGACGCACGTGAAAACGACGAAAACCTGAAGGCGCTGGTTGAAGGCGTTGAAATGGTAGAGCGCGAAATGCTCAACCACCTGGAAAAGCACGGTGTGAAGCGTCTTTCTCCAGAAGGCGATAAGTTCAACCCGCACTTCCATCAGGCGATGTTTGAAGTGCCGAACACAGAAGTTCCAAACAACACTGTGGTTCAGGTTGTTCAGGCTGGCTACGTCATCGGCGAGCGCGTCCTGCGCCCTGCAATGGTCGGCGTCTCCAAAGGCGGCCCAAAAATCGCTCCAGTTGCCGACAAAGCAGCAGAGCCAGGCTCCACAGTAGACAAAGAAGCCTAAACACCAAAGCCCTCAAAACACCGAGGGCTTCTCAAAGAATTTCAAAACGGAGGTCGCTATTCGGCCTCCGTTTTTATGTCAGAATCCGCTTTATAGCTTTACCTTTTGGCGGGTATACACAAGATTACCGCTACCGTTGGAGCCAGTTGTCTCCACCATGATTTCGCTGCTGCCATCTATGCGCTGAAACTCCACAAAGCCAACTCCGCTACGAATGCCGTTCGCGCAGTTTGTCTTCCATGAGACCAGACCGTCACTACGCGCTTCCGAAAAACCTTCAAGCTGTCCACCCTGACATAAAGTACCGAGTAGCCTCCGAACTTGTGCAGAGCTAAAACCTGCAGGGTTATATACGCCGCTAAGCGATCCTTCGCGTTCTTTTGCACCAAAGTAATCAGGATTCTTTTTGGAAATACCGGCACTGCTTGAACAGGCGGTTAATGCGAAAGCAATCGCAATTGGAACAATAACTCGAGCAACCATAATACAACTCGCTATTCTCATAACTATATTATTTCTAGGCACAACTGTTGGCTTTTGGAGATTTCGACACCTGCCTTGTGCTGCGCTTTGTCTTATGCATTCAGAGGAGGTGAAGCAATCTAAAGTTGAAAAAAGGTTCAAGTATACGCTATTGCTTGGCCTTACTGACAGACCACTTTACTCTAGGGCTCCGATCAATTGGAAATCTCTTAGCTCTCAAAGGAAGCGAGGCTTGCTTGCAATCTGATCGGGCTTCGAAGATGCATGTAAATAGTTGTAGTTGAATGTATATTTATCTTTGGTGATCTATGTGGAAATGGCCTGTCTTTTTCTGGTTAGCAGTTATCGCTGCTGTGTTGTGGCTAGCTCCGGTATTTGTAGATCACGTTGTTATAGAAGCCTATTTTCCGATGCAGGCTCGCGGCGATAAACTGTTCTATCCGCGCCAAAATGCAGTGTTTATCCCAATTCTTGCTGCAGTTTTATTGTTCGCCATCTGGTTATGGCGGCGGCCATTTGCACCTTTCATCTATAAGTGCGGGCTTTTGATACTTGCCTTAGCAGCTCTTTCTCCATTTCTGCCTCGAGTTGAAACAGATTTTCAGCAGGTTTATTGGATAGGTAAAGCCAGATATGAAATCCCATGGCAATACGCGCCATCCCGAGGAAGTATCCGTCCGGGAGGTGATCTCTTTCAGGTGCGTGTCTCTTTCCCTGATATGACACCTCTATATGAGAGCCGGCAAAAAACAATCACTATCGGAAGAGCTCTGTATTTTCAGTTTAGTATAAATGCCCTTGGGCCCGCCAAACTGTGTAAACTTCTTTTTGGAAAGCTACAGTGTCAGTGGTTGCGTGGAGAGGTCGTGTACAGTGCTACTGGTGATAAAGATCTGTTTCCAGATGATCCTTCAAGCTTGATGACTCCCGTTGAAAATTTGCTTGATAGCTTTCAAGTTCCAGCATCACCGAGGTAACCGCTTTTGAGCTGTGCCAGTCTAGATTGGCTTAACTGGAGGGCCTGGCCCGGATCATCCTTGAATGAGGGTTTCTCAAATAAATTCAAAACGGAGGTCACTATTCGGCCTCCGTTTTTTGTTGCGGGGATGCCAGAAGCTCTGCAAGAAACGCAGGGCTGATTTGAAGTTCTTGGCGCTGTCCCCAAACCCTTCACAGGATCTAAGGCTATTTAAATCTCACAAATGAAGTAGTGTAGTTCTCCGGTTGCTTTTTTAAGATGGCTGGCTAAAACCACCAGACTTGAAACCAACGAATTTGCGGGCATGACGTAGATGCAATCTGAGATCTGGCAGTATCTGGACTTTTTGGGAGTGGCCGTTTTCGCCGTGACTGGCGGTTTGGTGGCTGCACGTCTGCGTCAGGATTTTATCGCTTTTTTGTTCTTTTGCTCGCTGACCGGAATTGGTGGCGGGACTCTGCGTGACACTCTTCTTGATGTGCCAGTGTTCTGGGTTGAGAACGAGAGCTACCTCTATGTCTGCCTCATCGTCTCTGTCATCATGTGGTTTTACGCGCATAAGGTTGAAGCATGGGGCCGTCCGCTACGCTGGCTGGATGCTGTTGGGGTCGCATCTTACTCAGTCATGGGCGCTGCGAAAGCGATCTCGCTTGGTGACAACGCTGCGGTAGCCGTGCTGATGGGGGTCGCATCGGCAACATTTGGCGGAATCCTGCGCGATATCATTGCTGGTCAACCCTCCGCCTTGCTGCAAAGAGAGATCTATCTGGCAGCTGCGTTTGCTGGGGCGATCACTTACTCCGTCACGCTCATGGCAAGCGGACAAAGCAACCTTGCAGCAGCCCTTGGCTTTGCTATGGCCATGGTACTGCGCGGTGGTGCAATCGCAAAAGACTGGCATTTGCCCAGCTACACACCACCGAAGAAGAAAGACATGGATGAGCTGGACTAAGGTCCTCAGCTGGAGTGTGTTCCCGAAAAGTGGCTCCGATTTGCGGATAAAACCACGCACGCAATAAAGAACTAGAGCTTCATGTGCGAACGTGCCTGCACGCGACACGCTTTAAACACGCAGATAAACGTGTCCGGCAACGGCAAGATCAGCCAGAGCAGTGCCCGTTGACTTAAACAGCGTGATTTGCTCGTAAAAGCGCCGTCCTGCCCGATCCCCCTGACACAACTCCGCCAGATCAGAAGCAATGTCCTGCAGGCTCAAAACGCCATCCGCAAGGGGCTCTTTGAGGTCCCCCGTGGTTGTTGGTGTGTTGTCATAGCTGTCCAGAAACAGCCGCGCCTGCGAGATAACCGTATCATCGCATTCACGCTGATCAGCATGCATGGAGCCAACCAGATCCAGATGCGTGCCTTCTTGTAGCCATTCCCCTTGAATAATTGGCGTGTTCGCACTCGTCGCACAGCACACAATATCTGCGCCTCTGACAGCGCCACCCAGATCCGTTGTCGCTGAAACCTTAAAAGGTTGCCCCTGCATATGCTCCACCAATTGCTGAGCAGCAGCAGGGCTTCGGTTCCAGACCAGAACCTCCTTGATGGGGCGAACAGAAGCATGCGCATCAATCAGATAAGGTGCAAGGTTTCCAGCGCCCACCATGAGCAAGCGGGAAGAGTCTTCGCGCGAAAGATACGAGGAGGCCAGCGCCGATGTTGCAGCTGTGCGCCAGTTGACGAGCGCTTTGCCATCCAGAAGCGCAAGCGGCGTCCCCGTTTTGCCAGACTGCAAAAGATACACACCAGCAACAGCCGGTGCGTCATGCTCCAGTGATGTGGGAAGACAACTCTCCAGACGCGTGCCAATAAAACCGCGCTCAACAGTGTCTTGAGCGGCGAAGTCATGCCATGCAGAGGAGATGGTGAGAGAGCCGTCATCAAGGCCGGTTGGACGTGCAATTCTTTGTGTGTGCGGGGAAGGGGCCACCACACCAACACGAAATGCACGTCTCAGCGTCTCAAGAAGATCGCGAAAGCTCATCACCCCCTCAATGTCCTGAGCTGTGATGATCCGCATTCGCAATCCCCGTGTTAAACGTCAGGGCAGAGTAATAAAGCGGTTAGGCTGCTTTTTTATGGTCTGGTGCAGGCAGGCCGGGTGCAATGTCACCCTGTGCCACCTTACGCAGTGAATCCGCTTCATGTTTCAGTTGGTTCGCTTCGCGTCGTTGAACACGAGCCTCTTTACGAAACCGTCCTTGTCGCATCCAGGTCGCCACTCCGCCAAGCATCACGCCCAGTCCAACAGCGCCAAACAGCAACCAGAAAACCGGAATGTTGAACGTCAACATCGGGTCCTCTGGGTTAAAGGGGTTAAGCGAAATCAGCGTGGAATGCCGGTTCGCAACCGCAAGGACAACAAGTAGAGCTGCTATAGGTATAAGCAGCAAATTCCGAAGGAAACGAGCCAATGTATTACTCCAGGATCAGTCGTCTTCGCCGTGATCCGTACCGTCGTTCAGTCGTTCGCGCATTTCTTTGCCAGTTTTGAAGAACGGAACGAACTTTTCGCCAACTTCAACTTTTTGGCCAGTTCTTGGATTGCGTCCAACGCGTGCCGGGCGGTTCTTCACTGAGAACGCACCAAAGCCACGCAGCTCGACGCGGTCACCGCGCATCAGCGCTTCAGTAACTTCATCAAGAATGGCGTTTACGATATTCTCTACATCGCGTTGATAGAGATGCGGATTACGCTCCGCAATAGTCTGTACTAATTCCGATTTAATCATGCTTTGCCCCCCCAAGTGCTGAGACTGTTGCCGCATCCGGAGCCTGCCAAACAGACACGAGACCGTCAAGCGGTAGGCTTGAATCTACGACACTTTTTGCTGTTTTGAGAAGTGAGATGACCAAATTCTGGTTCTCACTACCCAAAAAGCCTAATAAATTTGCAGGGAACGGGAGTGACCGCTCGTCTGATTCTGGTTTCCAGTCGATTATTTCCAAATCACTGGAAAGTCCTTTTTCGTCAATAAGCCACTGATGCGCGGCCTGCTCGCCACCAATCTCATCGATCAGTTCAAGGTCTTTTGCCTGGTGTCCGGTATAAACCTGACCGTTCGCCAGCTGAAGTGCACGCTCTTTAGAAAGGCCTCTGCGTTCTGCAACAAGTCCAACGAACCACATATAGGTATCGTCAATCAGTTCCTGCAAAGTTTCCTTCACTTCAGGCGTGGCTGGCTCATAAAAGTTTGGCTCAGCTTTCAATGGTGCGCTTTTAATCGCATCCATTTCAACGCCAATCTTCTCAAGCAACCCTTTAGCATTGCCATACTGGAAGAGAACACCGATAGATCCGGTCAAAGAGGTGTATTGAGCAACAAGGTGATCACTGGCAATTGCGGAAAGATAAGCAGCCGAAGCGCCAAGCGTCGTGATGGACGCTGTCAAAGGCTTCTTCTCAGCAATCTTGCGCAGCGCATTGTAAAGCGCTTCACCACCGGAAGTGGTGCCACCGGGAGAATTAATGGAGACGATGACACCTTGCACGGTGTCATCCTTTGCGATTGCTTCAAGCATCTCCAACTGGCGGCGATCATAGGTGATCGGTCCGTTGATTTCGATGCGAGCAATATGCTTTTCAGAACGGGCAAACTCACCAAGGCCAGTTGCCTCAGCGCCTCCCCACAACAGCAAAGCTGCAAGTGCTAAAAAACTAACGACGCGCCAGAACGAAACTTTACGTCTCAGGCGTCTGCGATCAATAAGAACGTCACTGTCTAGACTCATGGGGTCTTCCCGGTCAAACTCATTTAAGCGACTATAGGGAAACAATACCTAAGCTTTTGAATAAGCCAAGTGTTCTTTCTCTGCAGACGGTAAAAACACGACCATAAATTAAGCTTTGTCCCTGCCAAACGGTTAATTTGGGGAAGTAGGCTCTTAATTCTCCGAAAATTTCTGGTTGTAATGCTAGTCGACTAAGATGCCAGAGAAAATGGCGATACTATGTTATTTTGCGTTTTCCTCTGCTTCCATAAGGTCTTCTTCGTGCGCAATCGCACTTTCCATCAGTGCGCGCCACATGGTCTCATAGGTCTGCGCATTCAGGCCATGCGCACGGGCATGGTCTTTTACGTTGCTGGCAACTTCCTCTACCCGGCTTTCAATGCGGGCAGACAGGCCAATTGGTTTTTTGATTTCAGCGGCGCGTGTGATGTAAGTCCAGCGCTCTGCAAACAGGGAAATCAGTTCGGAATCCAGACGATCAATTTCTGCGCGGATCTGAGTCATATCGTGACATTCGCTAGCAGAGTTCTTCATTAGTTTTTTGCTGCCTATCGGATTGAATGACGTGGCTGGGGAGTGCCACCTTTTGAAATGTCATACCCGAAATAAATGCATGGTCGCAACTAGCATATGTTTATCGCATAAAAAATCCGTTCCGTTCATCAGGAGGTGGGGGGGAGCTGAGAACGGAACGGGATCTGTATGGCCATGGGGCCAGTTGGACTTTTCGTCTTTTTTGGGCCACTGTTTTATCGATTGCTCTGAAAACCGATAGGTTCAGTGATCTTAATTCTTGACGCGAGAACTAGGGGCATAGTTCACCGCGCGCTGTTGGAAACCCAAAGCCGATTGCTGCAAGGACGGCGTAAAACGGGTTTCCAGTTAGCCCTGCGGTTTCGGGCGGACCGCTAGGGCATTCCGAAGTCTTGAAGCTGCCGGACCTTATTTTTGTTATTGGCCTCAACGATGTTTCAAGACAAACAGCACAGTGGAGTTTGAGAGAATGGGATACTCTCTTGCTCGCCATGTAAAGTAATATACAGATGTTACTTGAAGATAAATAGAAATCAGAAATAGAAAATTTCAAAAAACGACTCTATCTTAGGTGGTGTATAGCAAATTAAAAGTTGTTATCAAAACTTATCATCAATTTACTATTGCTTATCTATTATGTTTATTTTGATTAAAGTGAATTAATATTTACATTAATTAAAATTGAGCACATGTAAATGCTCCATATCACACAATTTGCTTTGTTTCTTTCTGGTGAGGAGGAGTTGTGGCGTTAAAAAAGGGGCGTTTCCGCCCCTTTCTGATCGTACAGGTTTAAGATCTCTCCGATTAATCGAGAGAGAAGGGCATCCCGCAAATTGCGACAGATGCCTTCGCAAAATTGTCTAGCCTAAATTGAGCGCGTAATTCCGCCATCAATGCGGATATTTTGTCCGGTCATGTAGCTGGAGGTGTCTCCGGCAAGGAAAGCAATCAGATCAGCCACTTCCTGTGAGGTGCCATAACGTCCCATTGGAATACGACCCCGGCGCTCTTCCTTCTCTGGCAAGCTGTCAATAAAGCCCGGCAGCACGTTGTTCATGCGAATATTTGAGGGAGCGTACTTGTCTGCGAACAACTTGGTAAAAGCAGCAAGGCCAGCTCTGAACACGCCGGAAGTCGGGAAAAGCTCCTCAGGTTCAAATAAGGCATAGGTGGAAATATTGACGAAGCTGCCTTTGCCCTGAGCTTCCATGATTGGGGTAACGATGCGGGTGATACGCACCACGTTCATGAGATAGAAGTCCATCCCTCTCGCCCAATCTTCATCGGTGAGCTCAAGGACTGGCCCTTTAGGCCCATGGCCAGCACTGCTGACAACCGTATCAATACGGCCCCACTTGCCCATCGCAACATCAACAAGACGCTGGAGGTCCGCAGTTTCAAGGTTGGAGCCAGTCACGCCGACACCACCAAGTTCCTCAGCCAGCTTCTCGCCTTTGCCAGAGGAAGAGAGGATGGCGACTTTATAACCGTCCCCTGCCAGCTTACGTGCAGCAGCAGCACCCATACCACTGCCACCAGCAACAATCAGCGCAACTTTCAAATCACTCATGAAACCCTCCTGAATTAAATCAGGACTATTCCATTTTCTGCTGGGCAATAAATCAAGTGACGATTTGTCATCACCCTGAGAGAAACCATGCTGAGGAGACAATATTTCTAGAACTGAGGTCCCTAACGGAAATGTGAGAAATTCAAATGCTCAGATTTCTATAAAATACTTCTACTTTTAACTGGTTGAAAATAACTATGTATAAAAATCAGGTGTTAGAGCGTGTTCCGTTTGATTGGATTCAATCAAACGACCAGAATTCGCTCTAACAAAGATTTTAGAGCACGGTGTGTGAATGCGAATGAACGCGACGTGCTCTAGGGCGAGAGCCACGAGATTCAGTCATTTCAAGCATATCGCCGAAAAGTAGACGCCGATTTTCGGATAAAGATACGCAAACTGCTTTAGTTAAAGTCATTTTATGCATCAATAAGGGAGAAGTTTGTTGCAGGCAGATGTTATCACATCAGACGAGCTCGCCTCTGTGCAGCAGAGCTCTGCAACAAAAGCACTTCAAAACCCGTCTGTGTGCGTGTTGCAGTCTGCTGTTGAAGTAGCTGAACTCCAGCAGCAATGGCACCAGCTGGAGCAGGCCTCCAAAGGCAATCCGGTCTTTCAAAGCTATGCCTGGACCATGGCGATGCTTGAAAATCCTGCATCGGTCCAATCAGCCAAAATCTTCGCTGTCTACGACCAGCAAAGCCTGATCGCGGTTCTGCCGTTGCGCATTGAAAAGCAAAAGTCCCTGAAAGCGCTGACTGGTTTAGGAGAGCCTTTTCAGCAGTACTCAGAGATGCTGTTAACTCCCGGCTATAACCCTGCTGCCGTATTGGATTACCTGAAGCCACACCTTCAAAAGGCTGGCGCAGATGTTATCCACCTCCGTCAGATCAGAGAGAGCGGTGCACTCTATGAGTACGCCAGTACTCATTTTACCGAGGTCGGAGAGGCAGATGGCGCTCCATGGCTGGATCTGAACCAGTGGGATAGTTTTGAGGACTATCTGAAGTCCATCTCCGCCCGTTCCCGCAAAACCATCCGCAACCAGCGCAATCGTCTCCACAAATCAGCAGGCCTTTCGCACCGCGTGATCCGGCAGGAAGACCCGGAACTCGAAACCATGCTTCTACGAACTCTAAACGGGCGTGAGAACTGGGTCGAAGCCATGGGCTACTCATCGCGCGCTCTGGAAGGTGATGGCTTGCAGAATGTCCTTCTCTCATTAAGCAAGGGCACGGCCAAAGGCTGCGAACTCATCGCTTTCGAGCTGAAGCATGGTGATCTGCCAATCTCTACCGAATGGGGTTTCCTGTTCGAAGGCTGCTATTCCGCTTACATGGCCGATTGGAACCCGGACTACGAACAATCCAGTCCCGGTAAACTTCACCAGATGGACGTCATCGAGGCGTGTTTTGCGCTTGGGATCGATAAAGTCGATTTCCTGAAACCAGCCTCGCGCTACAAGATGACATGGACCTCACAGGTCGCCAGTGTCTTTGATGCCGTCAGCCCGCTCTCCTTCAAAGGACAGCTCTATGCCAGCCTCTGGCTCAAGAACCTGCGCCCCTTAGCAAAGCGCATCGTACTCGCAATGCCAAAAGGTCCGAGAGCATTCCTGATGAGCTCCCTGAAGAAGATCAGGGGCTAACTCTGCCGAGAGGCAGAACTCCCTGAAACAGGGCGCTCCAAAGCTCTTTTCAAACATAAGCGCGCAAAAGAATGCGAAACAACGCAAATGAACGCACTCATCAACGCAACAAAAAAGCCCACTCAAATGAGCGGGCTTTCTCGCAAAATCTATTGCTAGATCTTATTCGTCGTCGTTCTGCTTCTTCATAGCTGCAGCGAGGATGTCGCCGAGAGAAGAGGAAGCGTCAGAAGAACCGTACTGTGCAACCGCTTCTTTTTCTTCAGCGATTTCAAGTGCCTTGATGGATACACCAACGCGGCGGGTCTTCTTGTCGAACTGAGTGATACGAGCTTCGATCACATCGCCAACGTTGAAGCGGGTAGGATCCTGCTCACCACGTTCACGGGACAAGTCAGCGCGACGGATGAATGCAGAGAGGTCGCCGTCTACGAGTTTAACGTCGAGACCACCGTCTTTGATTTCAGTCACTTCACACTTAACGATTGCGCCCTTACGAACAACATCGCCAGCGGATTCAAACGGATCAGCGTCGAGCTGTTTGATGCCGAGAGAGATACGCTCTTTCTCAACGTCAACGTCAAGAACGACTGCTTTAACAACATCGCCCTTCTTGTACTCTTCGATGACCTGCTCGCCCGGACGGTTCCAGTCCAGATCGGACAGGTGAACCATGCCGTCAACATCGCCTTCAAGACCGATGAACAGACCGAATTCGGTCTTGTTCTTAACTTCACCTTCTACGGTGGCGTTAAGTGGGTACTGCTGTGCGAATGCATCCCATGGGTTCTGCAGAGTCTGCTTGAGGCCCAGGGAGATACGGCGTTTGGAAGCGTCCACTTCAAGGATAACCACTTCAACTTCCTGGGAAGTAGAAACGATTTTGCCTGGGTGTACGTTCTTTTTGGTCCAGGACATTTCGGAGACGTGGATCAGGCCTTCGATGCCTGGCTCCAATTCTACGAATGCACCGTAGTCGGTGATGTTGGTAACACGACCGGAGAACTTGGAATCCAGTGGGTATTTGGCTTCGATGCCATCCCATGGATCGGTTTCCAGCTGCTTCATGCCAAGGCTGATGCGGTGTGTTTCCTGGTTCACACGAACGATCTGCACCTTCACGGTCTGACCGATTGTCAGAACTTCGCTTGGGTGGTTGATACGACGCCATGCAATGTCGGTAACGTGCAGGAGGCCATCGATGCCACCAAGGTCAACGAATGCACCGTAATCGGTGATGTTCTTAACAACACCCTCAACGGTCTGACCTTCTTCCAGGCTCTGAACGAGTTCAGAACGCTGTTCAGCGCGTGTTTCTTCCAGAACGGTACGACGGGATACAACGATGTTACCACGGCGCTTGTCCATTTTCAGGATCTGGAAAGGCTGTGGAGTGTGCATCAGAGGAGTTACGTCGCGTACTGGACGGATGTCGACCTGAGAGCGTGGCAGGAATGCTACTGCGCCGTCCAGATCAACGGTGAAGCCACCTTTAACCTGGTTGAAGATCTGACCAGTAACTTTTTCACCAGCTTCGAAAGCAACTTCAAGGCGAACCCAGCTTTCTTCGCGGCGTGCTTTGTCGCGGGACAGAACAGCTTCACCCATCGCGTTTTCAACGCGCTCAAGGTAAACTTCTACTTCATCGCCAACGGCCATTTCGCCGTCACGGCCTTTAGCGCCGAATTCCTTCATAGGAACGCGACCTTCAACCTTAAGACCTACGTCGATGACTGCGAGGTCTTTTTCGATAGCAACAACGATGCCTTTTACAACGGTGCCTTCAAAAAGGTCGGAAGTCGCAAAGGATTCTTCCAACAGAGCTGCAAAATCTTCAGCAGCAAAGTTTTGATTTTCCATAAAATCTCCTGATGCCATAAGAATGGCGCTCGCCGGCGGGTTTGTGTTAACACTAAAGGACAAGGGCTCCCGGTTTTCAACTCGCGTTGAAAAACAACCACTTACAAGTAAGTGGGCCGGCGAAAGCGGTCACACTTGTCCAAATTCGGTATCGTAACAGTCGCTTGATATAACAAACGCGAACTCCGAAGGCTGTTATGAAACAGCTGAATTCCGGGCGCGTTCGACGATATCCACAGCCGCACGAAATGCGGAGTCTATATCCATTTCTGTCGTATCAAGCAAGTGTGCATTTTCAGCGGGTTTTAATGGAGAGTCTTTTCTGGTGCTATCGCGCTCGTCGCGACGCTCCAGATCCACTAGGATTTCATTAAAATCTGCTGGAATTCCCTTGCCGTTCAACTCGTCTGTTCGGCGCTTTGCACGGGCTGCCGGAGAGGCGGTAATGAACAGTTTCGCGGTCGCGTCCGGGCATACAACAGTCCCGATATCACGGCCATCCAAGACTGCGCCCGGCTCTTGCTCAGCAAACGCACGCTGAAGGCTCACCAGTTCCTCGCGCAAGCCAGAAAGAACCGCAATGCGAGAGGCCGCCTCACCAATTTCATGGGACGAGAGCTGATTGCGATCCAAATTACCCAGATCAAGGTTCTGGGCGACAGAGATTGCAACGTTTTCATCACCAAGTGGCAGGCCGCGCGCAAGCAGCGCAGCGGCGACAGCACGATACGTCAAACCAGTATCCAGATGGCGGAGTCCAAAATGCGCAGCAAGCTGGCGTGCGAGCGTTCCCTTGCCAGATGCCGCTGGTCCATCCAGAGCAATAATCATGCAGCTTCCTCATTTTTATTTTCAAGCTTGCCACCCAGCTCACCAAACATGGAGAGGAAGGTTGGGAAGCTTGTCGCGATTGGCGCTGCATCATCGACCTGAACCGGCTTGTGTGCAGCGAGCCCCAGAATAAGGAAGCTCATTGCGATCCGGTGATCCAGATGTGTTGTAACAGTGCCACCGCCAATATTGTTTGCCCCACCAGTAACAGTCAGACTGTCCTGTTTTTCAACGCACGGAATACCGTTTGCTTCCAAACCACGTGCAACAGCAGCCAGGCGGTCTGACTCTTTGACACGCAGTTCTTCAAGACCAAGCATAACAGTGTCACCTTGAGCAAAAGCAGCAGCAACAGAAAGAATTGGATATTCATCAATCATGGAAGGTGCTCGGTCCGCTGGAACCGTAATACCCTTTAATCGCGAATACTTGGCGTGAATATCGCCAATCTTTTCTCCGCCGCTTTCCCGTTCATTCGAGATGGTAATGTCTGCGCCCATTTCAAGCAGACTAGTAATAAGTCCAATGCGAAGCTCATTCAAAAGCACACCTTCAACGGTGAGATCAGAACCCGGTGTGATCAGGGCAGCAACAATCGGGAAGGCAGCTGAAGACGGGTCACCAGGAACCGTAATATCCTGAGGCTGCAGCTTCGGTTGGCCTTGCAGCGTGATGATACGCTCACCGCTCTCGTTCACTTCAACCTTCAGGTCTGCGCCAAAACCAACCAGCATTTTCTCTGTATGGTCACGTGTCGCAACAGGTTCGATAACAGTTGTTGTACCAGCGGTATTCAAACCAGCCAGCAACACAGCGGATTTCACCTGCGCAGATGCCATTGGCACGCGGTAAGTGATTGGAATTGGTGTGTCACTGCCGCGGATAGAGGCTGGCAGACGGTCGCCGTTACGCGCAACAACCTGAACACCCATCTCACGCAACGGGTTAAGGACGCGGCCCATTGGGCGTCCAGACAGCGAGGCATCGCCAGTCATGGTGACGGCAATCGGGTGGCTCGCAAAAATACCCATTGCCAGACGTACGCCTGTACCCGCGTTTCCAAAGTCAATTGGAGCTTCCGGCTCAAGCAAGCTACCCAGTCCAACACCCTCAACCGTCCATGTGTCATCTTCCTGACGAACACACTTGGCACCAACCGCATTCATAGCATTTGCTGTGCCAATCACATCTTCTGATTCGAGAAGGCCAGAGATGGTGGTTTTGCCAAGCGCCAATGCGCCGAACATCAGAGAACGATGGGAGATAGACTTGTCACCTGGAACTTTGATCTGACCGTTTAGCGGAGAGCCGCTATGAGCGGTCACAATTTGCGGTGACGAATTATGGGACATGTTCATTTCCGGGGTTGCGAGACTTAAAAAACTAGTTCCTCCTAGCACGGAAGAAAAAGACAGTCACCCTAGGGCGCATTGAACTATTGCGAAATTTCGGCAGTGAATGTACGACTTCGGGTAGATTTCTAAGATTTATCTTTGACATGATGGCCAACCTGAGGCTAAGGGGGCCGTCAACGAGATACAAACAAAGGTGAGAACCGTGGCAAGACCGGAACTCGGAACCAAGCGCCTGTGCGCGGCGTGTGGCGCTAAATACTATGATTTGAAACGTAACCCGATCATCTGTCCTAAGTGCGGCGACATGTTTGATCTGGGCATGACAGCAAAAACGGCGAAAGCTATAAAAGCTGTTCAGAAAGAAGAAGCTAAGGAAACATTGGTCAAAGACGATGCGGAGCTGGTTTCTCTGGAAGAAGCAGACGCAGAGGCATCTGGTGAAGACATTCCTGAGCTGGAAGATGAAAATATCAGCGATGATATCAGTAGTGATGACTCCGATGTATTTCTGGACGATGAAGACGACGAAGACTCTTCTGTACCAGGCATCGTTGTGAACCGCGACAACGACGAAGTCTAAAATTTCCACAGCTTGTGAAACAGCTGGCTGTTAAGAGAGTATTCTCTTGAAAAGTGGGGGCGGGCCATCTATGTTCCGCCTCCATCGGCACCCAAACTTCATAGAAGTTTCAGTGCTTAAGGAAGAAGTATGGGGCCTTAGCTCAGCTGGGAGAGCGCTTCGCTGGCAGCGAAGAGGTCAGGAGTTCGATCCTCCTAGGCTCCACCAAAGACATTCTGTTAAGAATGTCTGTCTTTCTTAAAGATACGCAGCAGGACAACCCAAGTCCAACTCATAAGCTGCATGGTATGGGGCCTTAGCTCAGCTGGGAGAGCGCTTCGCTGGCAGCGAAGAGGTCAGGAGTTCGATCCTCCTAGGCTCCACCAAAGACACTCTGTTAAGAGTGTCTGGCTCTTTCCCAAAAAATCCCAACAATGTTTTTAGATTAGACCTGATCGTCCTCTCAGTGTTTTTGTGCTGTCTTTACGTGGCTTTGGAACGTGTTTGACAAACAAAGCCAGTCTCGCGGCAGTGACGTTTTGCGCACTATGAGAATTGAAGCTCTATTGCCATTGATACGCAAGGAAATTGCTATACATCTGCGGCAACTGGTTCTTTTGAGCAGAGGCTATCGATGAGTGCACCCGTTGTGATCCATTGGTTCCGTCAGGATCTTCGCTTGAGCGACAATCCCGCCCTGACTGCAGCTTGCGAGGCGGGCTCAGTTATTCCGCTCTATATCCTGAACGATAGTGAGAAAGGTGCGCGCGAACATGGCGGAGCAGCGCAGAACTGGCTGCACCATTCTTTAAAAGCTCTCAATGAAAGCTTGAAGGGGCACCTGTTGATAATGCGGGGTGACCCGGCTGTGGTCATCAAAAACCTTCTTCAGGAGACAGGAGGGACGGGTGTTTTCTGGAACAGATGCTATGAACCATGGCGCATTGAGCATGATGCCCATTTGAAGTCAGAGCTGGAAGACGCCGGAATAACTGCAAAGAGCTTCAACGGTTCGCTCCTTTGGGAACCATGGCAGGTGTCGAAGCCAGATGGCGACCCTTATAAGGTCTTCACCCCGTTTTATCGCAAAGGCTGTCTGCAGGCTTCCGAGCCACGTAAGCCCTTACCTGTTCCTAAGCCAATGCAACTGCATAAAGTGACTGCGAATGGAGCTCTGTCTGTTGATGAGCTGAAACTGATCGACAACCGTCCATGGTCAGCGCAAGTAAGTAGCTGTTGGAAGCATGGAGAACAAGCGGCGCAAAGCAGGTTTTACTCATTCCTCGAAAACGGCATCTCCAACTATAAGGAGGGGCGAAACTTTCCCGCCCTCACGCACACTTCGCGACTTTCTCCGCACTTGCATTTTGGAGAGATTTCGCCCAATCAAGTCTGGTGGGCGCTCAATATGCACGAAGAGACACATGACATTGACCATTTCCGGAGTGAGTTAGGCTGGCGTGAGTTCTCCTATTCCCTGCTGTTCCATAACCCAACACTTCCTCAAATCAATCTCAATGCCAAATTCGATAGCTTTCCGTGGGTTTCTGACGACCAGCGCTTGCTGGCTTGGCAAAAGGGGCAAACGGGTATCCCGATTGTGGATGCAGGCATGCGCGAGCTGTGGCAAACTGGTTATATGCATAACCGCCTGCGGATGGTCGTTGGCTCGTTCCTCGTAAAGAATTTGCTATTGGATTGGCGCTTAGGCGAGGCGTGGTTTTGGGACTGCCTCGTAGATGCAGATCTCGCCAACAACAGTGCAAGTTGGCAATGGATTGCTGGCTGTGGTGCCGATGCTGCTCCATACTTCCGCATTTTCAACCCCGTGCTACAGGGAGAGAAGTTTGATGGGCATGGCGATTACACCCGCCACTTCCTCCCGGAGTTAAAAGAGTTACCGGACAAATATCTCTACAAACCATGGGAAGCTCCTAAAGATATCCTGCAGGATGCAGGCGTTTTGCTGGGAGAAACGTATCCGCTGCCAATCGTTGATCTCAAAAAATCACGAGATGAAGCATTGCGTGCATTCGAGGAAACAAAATAAAATTCAGGTCAGAGTGATCTGCCTTCAATCCCGGTCAGTATAAGAACTTGTGCGCGGCAGAATGTCGCAGCCGAAACTTATGTAATTCCCTGATTTACATCTCTGGGAAGTGGAGGGTTCTATGCGTTTATCTATGATATCTTTTGTAAGCTCGCTTGTTCTTGCTGGATCAGTAAGTGCTAATGCTGGAACTATTGTAGAGGTAGCTCAAGGGGCAGGGCAGTTTAACACCCTTATTGCTGCAGCTCAGGCCGCTGGTTTGGACGGCGCGTTAGCAGACGGTGAAAACCTGACTGTCTTTGCTCCAACCGATGAAGCGTTTGCTGCTCTTCCAGATGGAACAGTAGAAATGCTGCTGAAGCCCGAGAACAAGGATCAATTGATTGCGGTCCTGAGCTACCACGTTCTGCCACGAAAGCTCGCATCCACTGACCTGCCAGGCCGGACAATCCATGTAAAGACAATCAAGGGCTCTGGAGACAAGACACTGTCCGTCTCAAAAACATCGTCAGGTGTGACAGTCGATAAGGCGAACGTGATCAGCGCCGATATTCCTGCGGATAACGGAATTATCCATGTGGTCGATGCGGTATTGCTACCCTCCAACTAGTCTGAGGCATAGCTAAAATCTGTAGGAGTTCAGCTTGAGGGTGTGGAGCGTAAGTTTCGCGCCCTCAGCGCTGTCACAAAATGCGATTAGATGACTCTATTTGATTGAAACGAATACATTTCATCTTTTCGAGTATGCAAACTTTTGCATTAGAAGTTGCATTCGGTGAGTTGCACACAGTGCGCCTGTGGATAAGTTAGAGCACCTTTCGCATTCGAAAACCTGCGCCTTAAAGCATTAAGACAGCTCATCCGCATAAACGTGCAAAGTGCAAAATTAGAATTCATTCGCCGTCTAGGTATTTATCCTTTATATCAAGTGATTAGCCGACAAATCTTTGCATAGTGCTCAACATTCGGAATCTTTCGTATCGAATTTTTTCGAAACAAAACTTCCAATTTTAGACACTTCATCCATGCTGAATGGCAGAAAATATTGCATAAAAAACAGTTGCCTTAGATCGGTTTCGCTTTTTCGAAACATGACAATCTCATGATAATTATGAAAAAAAACGAAGATCCAATTGCAATTCATCGAAACTTCAAGAAACTGTCATCCTAGTGTGAAACACCTAAGTGATATTGCAGATGAGGCGTAGGGGATGGATCGTCACTGCGATGAATCAGGTGTTAACTCCGCTTCGCATGTTAGATTTTTTCAACTTTCCCACTGGGGGGCAACAAAAATGACTCTTCGTAAAGCAACTGGTGTCGCAACCTTTGCAGCACTCGCAATGTCTTCAACAGCATCTTTCGCTGCGACAGAAATCAACTGGTGGCACGCAATGGGCGGCCGTCTGGGTGAAGTTGTCAACGAAATCTCCACCAAATACAATGCGTCTCAGGACGCGTGTCAGCTGACCCCAGTCTATAAAGGTAACTACGAAGAAACCTTGACTGCTGGTATTGCGGCATTCCGTGCTGGCGAACAGCCAAACATTCTTCAGGTATTTGATGCAGGTTCCGCTACCATCATCGGTGCAAAAGGCGCAGTTGTTCCAGCTGAAGACCTTTTGAAAGACGCTGGTGTTGAATTCAACATCGAAGATTACATTGCTGGTGTTCGTTACTTCTACGCTGACGCAGCTGGCAAAATGATCGGCATGCCGTTCAACTCCTCTACTCCAATCCTCTACTATAACGTAGAAGCACTGGCGAAAGCAGGCGTTGAAGCTCCTAAGACTTGGGAAGAGTTCGAAGCGATCGCTCCAAAGCTGAAAGCTGCTGGTTATATTCCTTTGGCACAGTCACACCTGCCATGGATCTTCACCGAAAACTTCATGTCCCGCCACAACCTGCCATTTGCAACCAACAACAATGGTTACGACGGCGCGAAAGGCACTAAGATCCTCGTGAACAACGATGCGATCAAAATGCACTTCACCAAGGTTAAAGGTTGGCTCGACGCTGAGCTGTTCGGTTATTACGGCACTGGCTGGGGTGACAACCAGAAGGTATTCCAGGACGGTTCCGCTGCAATGTGGCTCGGTTCTTCAGGTTCCTTCGGTGGCCTGACCAAATCCACAGACTTCAAATTCTCCGCAACCTACCTGCCTCATTGGGCTTCTGTTAGCGAAACAGGCACCAACACCTTCATCGGTGGCGCTGCACTCTTCGCAATGTCCGGTAAGCCAAAAGCAGAAAACGACTGTGTTGCGAACTTCTACTCCTTCCTGACTTCCGCAGACATGCAGTACTACTGGCACCAGGAAACTGGTTATGTGCCAATCACCAACGCTGCATATGAGCTGGCAACTAAGGATGGTTACTATGACCGCGTACCAGCTGCTGAAGTTGGCATCAAGCAGCTGACACTGCCAGGTGGCGACAACACCAAAGGTTACCGCATGGGCTTCTACGTTCAGGTGCGTGACGTGATGAACCGTGAATACGGTAAAATCTTCTCCGGTGATAAATCCGTAGACGACGCATTCCAGACCATCGAAGACGAAGCTAATAAGCTTCTGGCTCGCTTTGCTAAGACGTCTAACTAAGACTTAGCATTGAGACTTTCGCTAAGACCGGAGACGCTTTTGAGTGTCTTCGGTCTCAGGTTGTTTTGGAAATAGAATGTTCCCATGCGTCAAAGAGCGCAGTGAGCTTTTCTGAACAAGCGGTCAGGCTTGCTAAGCAACCGGCCACCACAACGAAAACAGCGACCAGGCCAGTCCATGAAACGAGTTCAATTCTCACATCCATTGATGCCATACATGCTGCTGCTTCCGCAGTTGGCCATTGTTGGCGTCTTCTTTCTGTGGCCAGCCGCAGAAGCAATCAGGGCGTCTTTCTATCTTGAAGACCCGTTTGGCTTCGGCTCCACCTTTGTTGGCCTAGATAACTTTAAAGACGTTGTTTCCGCGAGCGAGTACAGCAGAACAGCATGGTTCACGCTGATCTTCTCAGCTGCGGTGACATTCTTTTCTCTCAGCATTGCTCTTTTGCTGGCAGTAAAAGCAGACAACGTTATCAAAGGCGCCTCCACATACCGCACTTTGCTCATGTGGGTTTATGCGATCGCCCCTCCCGTCGCAGGCCTTGTAGGTGTGATGCTGTTTGACCAGCACATTGGTCCACTCAACGATCTTGCCCACGCCCTTGGCTGGAACATGCAGATCGGTGTGAACTATTTTGATACTGCATTTGCTATGACCGTGATTGCGGTTTGGAAGCAAATTCCGATCAACTTCATCTTCTTCCTCTCTGGTCTCCAGAGTGTTCCAAAATCCGTTCAGGAAGCAGCTGCCGTTGATTGTAGGTCTTCTTCACGTCGCTTCTGGACCGTGACCTTCCCACTGCTGGCTCCAACCAGCTTCTTCCTGCTGATCATCAACATCACTTACGCGCTCTTTGATACATTCGGTATTATCGATCTGGTGCTTAAGGGTGAGCCAGGCAACAACCCTGTAACGCTCGTTTATAAGGTGTTCCTTGATGGCTTCCGCGGAAACGACCTTGGTGGGTCCTCAGCACAATCTGTGATTCTTATGGTTCTCGTGTTCGCTCTTACGGTGTTCCAGTTCCGTATGATTGAACGCCGCGTGCACTACAGTTAAGGAGGAATCGATGAAACGCTCACAGTTTTGGGATCACGTAATCCTCGTTCTCGGCGCTCTCTTTATGCTGGTGCCTGTTGTCTACGCACTCATGACGTCCAGTCATGATGCTGTGTCCATTTATAAAGAGGGTCTTCAGCTCTCTCCAGGCGGTCATTTTGTTGATACCTACAAGCAGGTATTGACCGAAGCCGGTGGTTTTACCAAGTCTGTGACTGGTCTGACCATGCTCTGGAACTCATTGGTGCTTGGCCTTGGCTTTGCCATCGGTAAAATCATCATTTCCATGCTTGCGGCATATGCGATTGTGTACTTCCGCTTCCCGCTTGGAACGTTCTTCTTCTGGATCATTTTCTCCACCCTCCTGCTGCCTCTGGAAGTGCGCATTCTGCCTTCCTACGAGATTGTGCAGGGCCTCGGTATGGCGAACACCTATTCAGGCCTGATCATCCCATTGATTGCGTCTGCAACAGGCACTTTCTACTTCCGCCAGTTCTTTAAATCCGTTCCGGATGAGCTGGTTGAAGCAGCGCGTATCGATGGTGCGGGACCGTTGAAGTTCTTCATCGACATTCTTGTTCCACTCTCCAAGACCATGATTGCTGCAATCTTCATCATCATGTTCGTGTTTGGTTGGAACCAATACCTCTGGCCAACACTTATCACCACAGATGAAAGCCTATTCACGCTGGTGCGTGGTATGAAGCAGATTCTTCAGGTGTGGATTGGTGCGCAGATCCCGGATACGAACCAGGCAATGGCACTTGCAGTACTTGCAATGCTTCCACCTGTTCTCATCGTGGTGATCTTCCAGTCTTGGTTTGTTAAAGGGCTCGTGGAAAGCGAGAAATAAAAATGGCAGGCATTCAACTTAATACCCTTCGCAAAATCTACGCAGGCAACGTAGAAGCGGTAAAAGGCATCTCCATCGACATTAAGGATGGTGAGTTCATTGTTCTCGTCGGCCCTTCCGGTTGCGGTAAGTCCACTCTGCTGCGCATGGTGGCAGGTCTGGAAACCATCACGGATGGTGAGCTGTTTATCGGGGACCGCCTGGTCAACAATGTAGAGCCCGCTGATCGTGACATCGCAATGGTGTTCCAGAACTACGCGCTCTATCCGCACATGACCGTTTACGGCAACCTCGCGTATGGCCTGAAAAACCGCAGCATCCCTAAGGATGAGATCGAAAAGCGCGTTCGCAAAGCGGCTGAAATTCTGGAAATCGGAGATTTCCTTGATCGTCGGCCACGTCAACTTTCCGGTGGTCAGCGCCAGCGTGTTGCAATGGGTCGCGCGATTGTTCGCGAACCTGCCGCGTTCCTGTTCGATGAGCCTCTGTCTAACCTTGATGCAAAGCTGCGTGTGCAGATGCGCATGGAGATCAAGAAGCTTCAGAAAGAACTAGGCACCACAAGCCTGTACGTGACCCACGATCAGCTTGAAGCAATGACACTGGCAGATCGCCTCGTTGTTCTCAGCGGCGGTGTTGTAGAGCAGATCGGGTCTCCGATTGATGTCTACGAAAAGCCAGCGTCTACATTCGTTGCGACCTTCATCGGCTCTCCTGCGATGAACCTGCTGCCTCTGGCAAAGAGCGGCAATGAGTGGAAACTCGACAATGGCGCAACCGTTGACGTGAAACTGAACACAGATCTGTCTGACCTGATCCTCGGCGTTCGTCCGGAAGATTTGGTCATTGAAGAGCTGAGCGAGAAGTTCGACTCCGGACTGCACACTGCACTGACCGTGCATGTTGTTGAGCCTGTGGGCGCTGAGAGCTACGTTCACGGCACCATTGGTGAAGGCAGCGTTGATGTTGTTGTTCGTGCTCCTGGTAAGCTGCACTTCGAGCCAGGCCAGATCCTGAAAGTGACAGCAAAGCCAGAAAAGCTGCACACGTTTGACACCAAATCCGGCAAACGTATCGAGCTGGAAGGCGCACTCGAAACAGCTTAAACGCTGCTCAGATAGAACTTTCAAAAGGCCCGGCATCTGCTGGGCCTTTTTTGTGTGGTACACATAGATGCAGTCGAAAACCTGTGCCATTTTATCGCACATGAGCGAACTTCTCTTCTCAAAAACAAAACTTGATGTAAATACTCATATTTAGCCAGCGCATTGCGAGCCAACCAAATTAACAAAGCTAGGTTGACCGATGAAAGCTGCGCTGGAAAAATTCTTCGCTCAGGAAACAGACGATCCTCTCCGCTATGCATTTGAGCGCCGTGGTGCCCATATGCTCGGCTCTGCTGGTGAGGCTGTATCGGAAGAGGAGCACCAGCTTGTTTGGCAGGAAATTCAAAAGCCCAAACGGTCAGGCATGGCCGTCATGTATTTGCATGTCCCATTTTGCGCCAACCATTGCTTGTTCTGCGGGTTCTACCGCAACAAATGGCATGAAGAACACTCAGCCCCATATGCTGATGCATTAATCAAAGAACTTGAGCTGGAGGCATCTTCCACCGCTTCTCAAAGCTCACCAATCAACGCCGTTTATTTTGGCGGCGGCACTCCGACAGCTTTGCATGCCAATGACCTTGCAAGAGTGATACGTCGTATCCGAGAACTTTATCCTCTCTCAGCCGATTGTGAGATCACAGTTGAGGGACGCATCTTTCACTTTGATGATGACAAGATTGATGCCTGTCTGGATGCAGGTGCCAACCGCTTTTCAACTGGAGTTCAATCCTTCAACACCAAAGTCCGCAAGCGGCAGGGTCGTAAGGCGAGCGGATCAGAAGCAATCCGCTTTTTTGAAGGCCTGAGAGACCGTAACCGTGCTGCAATCGTCTGTGACCTGATATTAGGTCTGCCCTATCAAACCGCAGAAATCTGGCGTGATGATTTAAGAACTGTTGTGGATCTGGGCTTGGATGGTGTCGATCTATACACACTCGCAGTCTTTCCCGGCAGTCCCCTTTCAAAAGCGATTGAGAAGGGGGCTTGTGATCCTGCAGCGACCTTACCGCAGCAGGGAGCCATGTACGGCGAGGGTTTAGAGTACATGCACCGCCAAGGTTGGAAACAGATCTCTTCCAGTCATTGGGGCCGACAGACCCGCGAGCGCAATCTTTACAACACATTGATCAAGTCCGGTGCGGACTGCCTAGCCTTCGGTTCCGGGGCAGGCGGCAACATCAACGGATATTCCTACGGCATCCATGGAGGAATCGTGGACTACATGCGGTGTCTGGAGGAGGGGGAGAAGCCATTGTCGCGTTTGCACAGGACCGACCCAATGTCTTCTCCCCTCAATTTCCTGGCTGCTGGAATAGAAGAGATGCGCCTCGACCTCGGGCATCTGGAGCGCACAGAAGTCAGCGCCCGTGGTTTTCGCAAATCCATAGACTCATTGTTGAGTAACTGGCAGCGCTCTGGCCTGATCGCGGGTGAGGAGATTATCTCCCTCACCACTGCAGGGCGCTTCTGGCATCAAACCCTTCTCACCTATCTCAAGGCTGCCTTTAAGTTGCACTCCGCAAGCTTGCAGTCAGAAACAAAAAACTATCAGGAAGAGGCAGCATGAACGCACAAATCACAGAGTTGAAAGAGAAACTTGCAGAAAACCCCGCAGGCATTTTGGAGAGCATTGCCAAGGAGCACGGCCTCTCAATGGCTGACACAATCCGCTGCCTGCCAGAAGAAATGTGGCGTGAACATTCAGGCGAACGTTTTGACGAAGTGATCAAGGCGATCCCTGCTTGGGGCAATGTCACAAGCATTGCAAACACTGGAGACATGATCTTTGAAGTGAAAGGTCCGTTCCCGGAAGGCAGCTATGCGCGCGGGTTCTATAATCTTAAGCAGACAGAAGGCGGCTTCTCCGGCCATATCAAGGCAGATGCGTGCCACTCTATCATGTTCTTGAAGCGCCCATTCTTCTCCAAGCTGGCGGTGTCCATCAATTTCCTGAATGCAGATGGGAACTGTTATCTGAAAATCTTCCTTGGCCGTGATGAGGAAGGTCAGATCAAGCCGGATCAGATTGAAAAGTTTGATGAACTCGCGAGCTGGTGAGGCTGTGAGACATCGAAAATCATAGACCACCGATTTCGCTCACGGTGATCTGTGAAAAGCAGAAGTCGGGGCATTGCCCCGGCTTTTCTGTTTGGACGGTGAGGATCAAACAAACATCGCCATTACGAGATAACTGGCCATCCCATAAAGGCTGAGCAAGCTCAGGCTCATAAACAAGCCTCGTAGGCCGGTTTGGGCTGACAGATAGCTGTAAGTGTAGCCAAGCCGGGCAACGGCAAATCCAACTATCCAAACCTGCACCATAAGAGTGACAGGCGAAACGATAGCCACAACAGTTGCCAACAGCAGAAAGTAGACCATGTTCTCGGTGGTGTTGCGATGAGCATTGTGACGACGTTCCAGCGCGTCACGAGCATCTTGAGCAATTGAAGACGGACGCCCGCCTTTCTGCTCCCACTCTTCTGGTGTTGTCGCCAGATCATACTTAGCGCGCGTGAGCTCAGTGACAGTCATCAGCCAGGTATGATTGCCAAGAAGCAGGACCGCAGCGATGATCAAGGCTTCGATTGCTTCTGGAGAGGGAAGAGTGATGACGAGCGGTTTAATGCCGAAGACGAACAGGTTGATGAGAAGGCTGATAGCGATCAACGCAAACGGATAAGCCTTCACCATCAAAGTGGCACGTGAGTTATCTACCTCAGCAATATCCATTCCTATCACTCCCCTTGAAGCAACTTTCTCCAAAAGCAGACGCTACGATTTCTTAAGGAGGACGTAAACCTGTCATTCCCGGCATGCAACAGAGGAAGCGAACCGAAGGACCAAACAGACCAAAGGCTCAAGGTCGCACTGTTTAAAGTTCTGCAAGTTTACCACCCAAGCTTGTCGTGGGGCCTGAGAATGCCGTTGCGATCCGGGAGAATTAATTGAGTATCATTAAGTTAACTTGAAACCTTCGCCGCTAACCGCCATATTCCAGAGGAAAGACCGAGGGCGAGATGCTCTCACACCGGATGCCTAATGAGGGTCTGGAGCTGGGTCGCTTGAAGAAGGACTTGGATTATGACGCGAGTATCTGCGTTTTCGAGCCCATTTATGTTGGGGTTCGATGATATTGAGCGCGTATTGGACAGGGTGAGCAAAGCAGCCAATGATGGCTACCCGCCCTACAATATTGAACGCCTCGTTGCCACTGAAGAGAAAGGTGAAGTCATCCGCATCACGCTTGCGGTTGCTGGCTTCACACGTGACCAACTGGATGTTTCTGTTGAGGAAAGCCAATTGGTAATCCGTGGTCGCCAACAAGAAGACAAAACTCGCCAATACCTACACAGGGGTATAGCTGCACGACAGTTCCAACGCGCATTTGTGTTGGCCGAAGGCATTGAGATTTTAGGGGCAGACCTGCGAGATGGTCTGTTGTCTATTGATCTTGCTCGTCCTGAGCCAGAGCGTATCGTTCGCCGGATTGAAATCTCGGCGGGGGACTGAATTAAAGGAGCAATCCTTTCTTCGCGCTGATCTGAATATTGAAGCGTATCTCCGGAAAGCGGAAAACCGATTTTTGGGCAAAGATGCGCGCGACAATAAAGACTTAGAGCTTGAAGCGAAAACATGCGCAGCCTGCTCTAGTAACTCTCAAGGAGAAGGCGATGACACGCGCCCCTTCTGTGCTGGCCGACGACCCGTACGAAAATTTTGAAGAACTCGGAGCTGGTGAAGTCGCCTATGTTAGGCGCGTTTCTCCAAATGATCTGAAGAAGATGTTCCCTGATGCAGAGCTGCAGGATGCAGACCTTCCTGCTTGGGCTCTTTTGGCTGCTGACGGAACACCACTGGTTCTGACTGATACACGTAACGCAGCAATTGCAAACGCAATTGAGAATGATCTGGAAGCTTTGAGCGTCCACTAAACCAACTACTGGGAGCTCTCAGAGGGAGTAATAGCGAAGGGCAGCGTTTCAAAGCGTAGAAAAACTCTTCAAACCCAGTGGATTAGGCAAAGAAAAAGCCTGGATTGGAATACGTCCGATCCAGGCTTTTTTGTTTTTGAGCTGACGTGCCTCAGGCTGCGTTAGGCGAAGCCTGTGGGTGGGTCAGAATAGAATAAATTGCAGCAGCATCTGTTGTTGCGCGCAGCTTGCTTGCAACATCAGAATCCCTCAAAAGTCGTGCAACACGTGCCAGAGCTTTCAAGTGGTCCGCTCCAGCGCCTTCTGGCGCAAGCAAAACAAAGATCAAATCAACAGGCTGGTCATCCAAGCTGTCGAACTCGATCGGTTTGTCCAGTCGCGCAAACAGGCCGTGTAACCCGTCAAGGTCCACGATTTTTCCATGCGGAATTGCAATGCCGTTTCCGACACCTGTAGAGCCGAGACGTTCGCGTTGCAGCAGCGTATCAAAGATATCGCGCTCAGTTTCTCCGCAAATCTCAGAGGCCCGTTCTGCAAGTTCCTGCAGGGCTTGTTTCTTGCTGTTTGCCTTGAGGTTGGCAATGACAGCCTCAGGACGAAGAAGTTCGTTCAGATCCATTCCTTGATCCGTGTCCATGCAAAATACAAAGCCGGTGAAAACCGGCTTTGTACAGGGTCGTGATGACCATGATTATCAGTTAGGAGCAGCCCCGTTAGCGAGATTTGGATCAATCCAGCCAACGTTTCCATCGTGACGACGGAATACGACATTTACCTCACCATTACCAGCGTTGCGGAACACTACAACGGGAGCTTCACTTAAATCTAGCTCCATAACTGCCATTCCGACAGTCAGTGTTTTCACTTTCGCTTCAGTTTCTGCAACCACAAGTGGGCTGTAGTCGGCGGGTACCTCTTCTTCCTGCTCAGGATCAGCAAGAACATACGATGTTGCGCCGTATGTTTCCCACTCTGCAGGGAGGCCATTTGTGTGGTGGTCGTTTAACTTTCTGTTGTAGCGCCTTAGCCTTTTCTCAATGCGTTCGGCTGCTTTGTCGAAACTTTGTCGCGGATCCTGACTGTCACCCGAAACCTGAAGCACAACTCCCGTGCTGAGGTGGACTGTGCAGTCGGATCGGAAGCCTGAGCCTTCGCGAGCGATTGTCACATGACCCGTGTATGCTCCTGGGAAATATTTATCCAGTGCATCGGAAATCCGGTCTTCAACGTGTGTCCTGGTTGCGTCACCAATGTCCACGTTCCTCCCCGAAATTCTAATTGTCATGGGAACCTCTTATGTTGTGTCGACTTATTCGCTGACAGGTTCTTCAGCCAAAGAGCAAAGAACCCTTCAACACATGTAGTTTGGACCAGCTAAGTTTAAAGTGCTACTGTTTTCGAGTTCTTAGAAAAATCTATGAGAACAGAGAAACATCCTATAGAGGTTATTAACTGATCGGGACCCTATTATGTCTCATTGAAACCATGAGAAATATCAGTGGGTTAGGTCAGGCTTTTCTTTTCTCTCCGACGCTGAACTGAGCTCGGAATCTTTAATGCTTCCCGATACTTAGCTACAGTTCGTCGCGCTATATCCACACCGTCGTCTTTCAAAATTTTCACAAGAGCGTCATCTGAAAGAATCTTCTTCGGATCTTCGGCGTCAATAAGTTGCTTAACTCGATAGCGTACTGATTCCGCTGAGTGCGATTCACCGCCCTCAGAAGAGGCAATTGCGGCAGAAAAAAAGTATTTCAGCTCGAAAATGCCACGCGGCGTAGCAATGTATTTGTTGGATGTGACGCGGCTGACGGTGGATTCATGCATGCCAATGGCGTCTGCCACAACGCGCAGATTCATCGGTCGAAGATGCTGTACACCATAAGTAAGAAAACCGTCCTGTTGACGAACAATCTCAGAGGACACCTTCAGAATTGTCCGCGCCCGCTGATCAAGGCTTTTGACCAGCCAGTTTGCGGTCTGCAGGCTATCGGTGAAGTATGCCAGTTCCTTATCGTTTCTGGAGCCCTGAGAGATCTCGGAGTAGTAACTCTGGCTCACCAGAACCTTAGGCAGGCTCTCTGTGTTGAGCTCAACGGTCCAGCCTCCATCTGAAGCAGGCCGAACAAATGCATCTGGCACAATCGGCTGGGTAATTTCCGTATTGAATGCAGCGCCAGGCTTCGGATTGAGCTCCTTGATCTCAAGGATCATGTCCTTGAGGTCTTCATCATCCACTTTGCAAATACGTTTGAGCTTTACGAGGTCATGCAAAGCCAGCAACTCAATGTTCTCGACCAGCGCCTGCATGGCAGGGTCGTAGCGGTCTTTTTCTTTGAGTTGCAGTTTTAGGCACTCAGACAAATCACGTGCAAACACACCAACCGGATCAAGCGCCTGCAAAACAAGAATAACCCGCTCCAGATCTCGCTCTGAAACCCCGAGGCGCTCAGACATCTCAGCACCATCAATGCGCAGATAGCCATTTTCATCAATGCAATCGACGAGTTGATGAGCGACCAGAACATCGGCAGGGTTCGTGAGCACAAAACCGAGCTGTTCTTGAAGATGCTCACTCAGGGAGATTTCTGCGGCGACAAACGCTTCAAGATTGTAGTCAGAGGCTCCTGAGGAAGTGCTGTGGCTCGGTGCCTGCCAGTTATCCGCCTTCTGCTGAACCGGATCAAGGGCCTGGTGCTCGCCATTATCATCAGGGAAGACGTTAGAGAGTTCAGAATCCAGATTGCTTGAGATTGCTTCCGGAGTTGTTTCCAGCTCGTTATTGAGCCAATCCCCCTCCTGCATCTCTGCAGGGCTATTGTCAGCTTCTGGAGTACTTTCTGAATTGGAGGTCTCTCCAGCGGGACCAGCGCCATCCGGGCTGTCATCTCGTTCCAGAAAGGGATTACTTTCCAACTCACTATTAACGTGTGCAATCAGGTCCACATTCGACAGCTGCAACAGCTTGATCGCCTGCATCAGTTGCGGCGTCATGACAAGCTGTTGGCTTTGTCTGAATTCTAATTTTGGACCGATTGCCATAGAGTTATTTCGTCCTCCAAGTGCTGCAAGCTAGCCTGCAACACTCTTCTACGCAATTCGGCATAGGTTGGAAATCAAAGAGTGAACTGTTCCCCGAGATACAAACGCCTTACATCCGGATCTGCAACGATCTGATGTGGCTTGCCTTCTGTCAGAACTTCACCTGCCGCGATAATATAAGCGCGGTCAATCAGCCCAAGCGTTTCACGAACGTTGTGGTCTGTAATCAGCACGCCAATACCGCGTTGGGTCAAATGACGTACGAGCTGCTGAATGTCACCCACCGCGATCGGGTCAATACCCGCAAACGGCTCATCAAGCAGCATAAAGGACGGGCGAGTTGCCAAAGCGCGTGCAATCTCAACGCGGCGGCGCTCACCACCACTGAGTGCGATACTTGGCGATTTACGCAGGTGCGTGACACCAAATTCGGTTAGAAGCGAGTCGAGATCTTCTTCACGGCGCTTCTTGTTCGGCTCAACCACTTCCAGAACAGCACGAATGTTGTCTTCAACAGAGAGACCACGGAAAATCGAGGCTTCCTGAGGCAGATAACCAACTCCCAGACGCGCACGGCGATACATTGGCAACTGTGTCATGTCGAAGTTGTCGAGGCGAATTGAACCATGATCCGGACGAATAAGACCGGTGATCATATAAAAGCAGGTTGTCTTACCAGCTCCGTTTGGACCCAGCAGTCCCACAGCTTCGCCACGCCGCACATTCAAGCTGACATGTTTGACAACCTGACGACGTCCGTAACTCTTGCCTATGCCATCAACTTCAAGCACCGCCTCTGATGGGTCGGCGTACTTGATGCCTTCTGGCTGGTGCGTTGGGATCTGAGGATCAATTGGGTGTGCACTCAAGAGCGTGGCCTATTTTGCTTTAGTTCTTATTTTCAAGGCTGTTCGGCTGCAAAAGCATCCGCACACGACCGGTGTTGCCGCCAGTTTCGCTGGAATCCAGATTTGCTTTGCCTGTCTCCAGGTTGATCACAAGGCGCTTGCCAACAATTACGTTAGGTCCCTGACTGAGAACAACGCGCTTACCGGTCATCACAACAACTTGTTTGTCCATATCAAAGCTGGCATCGTCACCGGTTGCGACCTGATCCTTGGAGGAAATCAGAACCTTACCTTTTGCTTCAAGACGGGAAATGGACTGCTGAACGGCCTGACCATCCGCTGTGCCATTGGCCATGGAGCCAGCATAAAATACAATCAAGCGCTGGGTTTCCAGCTTGGTTTCACCTTGGGTAACAACAACATTTCCACTGAAGATAGCGCTTTTGTCTTTGTCACGAACCTGAAGGTTAGTCGCTTCAATCTCAATAGGTTCTTTATTGTTAGAACCAAATCCGGCAAATGAATCGGAGAACGTTTGTGCGTGGGCCATTCCAGCCAGCCCGAATGCCATAAGACAAGATAGAGAGAATATTCTCATCCGGTTAATCATTGACCGTTCTCCAGTGCCCAGGGCAGAAGCTTCATCTTGACGCCCCGGCGAAAATTCAAAACATTGTTTTTCTGATCAAATTCCATAGATCCAGCATCGATATAGCCACCATCAGACATGACATCAACTGTATCGTTGGTCTGGATTGTACCTGTCTTCATATCGATATCGAGATACTCAAATTCTGCGGAATAGCCTTTACTGTACGCGACCGTAATCCCATTGGTGAGATTCAGGGTTTCCATCTCTGTATCAAACGTCCCGTTTCGAGAGGTGATACTAACAGTTTCCCCGGGAGCTATTGTGATTTCGGCCACAATATTCTCCAAATCAATCACTTGCGGGTTTGTGATACGCTGAATAGCCCGATCCGCCTGAACGTTGTATGAACGATCACCATCATTTCCCGACAGATGCGGGTTGGACATGACCAGTCCTTCGGTTGTCAGGCTGATATCTCCAATGCTCAGGCCGGCAAGAATGTTTTGGAAAACGATCATGCCAATCACACCAGCGGCGATCAGTAATCCGCCAGCAGGAAGAGCAAATCGGAGAATGCGAACGAGAATGGAATGTCGACGCGCAGATTTGCGCGCTTTTTCAAGCCGTGTTTGCGCTTCATTCGCAAACTCTTTGGGCATGTTTTCCATTGTTGTCATTCATAGTCCTGGAACATTCTGGGCGCGATACAGACTGGGATCGCTGTCCGGTTGCCATTTTCCGGTCTCTCGTACAGTGAGTAACCAGTATCTTACAGGCACAAGCCGCTTCCGTTGATACGCAAATTTCAGGTAAAAACCCGAAAGGAAGCGGTAAGTACACACTAGCTGCCTAAATGGGGGGGCTTCAACAAATTACAAATGCTGAAGCCCATTAAACCGCAAATATTGGTAGAAAACTCGAGTTTCACTTAAGAATGTGCGAAAATATCGTTCTCAGGCCATCCTGCAAGGTCAAGCTGCGCGCGTGTTGGCAGAAATTCGAAGCACTTCTGTGCAATTTCGGTACGCTCTTCACGTTCCAGCATAAATTCAAGGCGTTCTTTAAGCTTATGAAGGTGCAGAACATCTGATGCAGCATAGGCCAGCTGTGCATCTGTCAGCTTTTCAGCTGCCCAATCAGAGCTCTGCTGCTGTTTGGAAAGGTCAACACCAATCAACTCGCGGCAGAGATCTTTCAGTCCGTGACGGTCTGTGTAGGTGCGCACGAGCTTGGAAGCGATTTTTGTGCACCAGACCGGAGAAACGGAAATGTCCAGATACTCTTTCAATATGGCAACATCAAAGCGGGCAAAGTGAAAAATCTTTGGCTTGCTTTCATCTTCAAACAGCGCTTGCAAATTAGGAGCAACCAGCTGGCCGCGCTCAATCTGCACCACGTCAGCAGTGCCGTCGCCAGAAGAAAGCTGCACAACGCACAACCGATCCCGGTGCGGATTCAGACCTAGAGTTTCAGAGTCTACTGCAACGGCCTCAGCTGAAGCGTAGTTGGAAAGGTCTGGAAGATCGTTCTTGTGATATCTGATTGTCATTGTTGCTCTCGAAGAATAAGCGCGATTTGGTACATGAGACGTGTTTTGTCTCTTCTACACCAAACGGTCAAGTTACTCTGTAATTTTTAGGGAGAGCTTTGTGAAGAAAAGATGGTGCCCAGAAGAGGACTCGAACCTCCACGCCCTTGCGGGCACTAGCACCTGAAGCTAGCGCGTCTACCAATTCCGCCATCTGGGCATATCATCTTTTTCTTTCAGAGGGTTGCTGCTTGGCAGCGCCGCTCTGTGAGGCTGGGTTCTAGTGATCTGGGCTGAGATTGTCAATCACACATTTGCAAAGAGTTTTAATTTCTCCACAGAGTGCCTTCACATCCCAAAACCTTGAGCGTATTAACATCCCATGAATTATAGCTTTTTTGAGGGTTATGCGCGCTAATACGCGTACCTGCAAAACTTTGGCAAAGGTGGATGAAAATGGCGCAAGCGCTTAACGGGAAACTTATAACCGTTTTTGGCGGGTCAGGATTTATTGGTCGTCACGTTATCAGGATCTTAGCAGAGCGCGGATACAGCGTCCGCGCCGCTGTTCGTCATCCTGATCTTGCAGAGCATTTGCAGCCGCTGGGGGCTGTTGGGCAAATCATGCCTGTCGCTGCGAGCGTGCGTAACAAAAAATCTGTCGAGCGCGCTGTTGAAGGCGCCTGCGCAGTCATCAACCTTGTGGGTATTCTCTATGAGAGTGGTGCTCAGAAGTTTGACAGTGTTCAGGCAAAAGGCCCTGCAACAGTGGCTGAGGTCTGCAAAGAGCAGGGCATTGATAATCTGGTGCACGTTTCTGCAATTGGCGCGGATGAAAATAGCCCAGCTGTTTATGCAAGAACAAAAGCTGCAGGCGAAAAGGCCGTTCTGGATGCAATGCCAGATGCCGTCATCTTCCGTCCTTCCATCGTATTCGGTCCAGAAGATGATTTTTTCAACCGTTTCGGCAGTATGGCGCAGCTCTTCCCGGTATTGCCTCTGATCGGCGGTGGTCACACCAAATTCCAGCCTGTTTATGTGGGTGATGTTGCACTCGCTATTGCGAATGCCATCGAGGGCAAGGCTGAAGCTGGCAAAATTTACGAGCTAGGCGGCCCTCAGGTCGCGACCTTTAAGGAATGCTTGCAGCTGCTGATGCAGGTCATTCATCGCAAACGCATGCTGGTTACGTTGCCGTTCCTGATCGCCCGTATTCAGGCAAAGTTCATGCAGATGCTGCCAAAGCCAATGTTGACTGTTGATCAGGTCAATCTGCTGAAGAGCGATAACGTTGTAAGCAAGGAAGCTCAGTCAGAAAAGCGTACTTTTGAAGGGCTTGGCATTGAGCCGCATTCCATGGAAGCAATTCTACCAACGTATCTCGATAAATTCCGCCCACATGGGCAGTACGATGCAAAAAGACCTGCTAAGTCATAGTGATTTTGTAGATTTTAAGCCACAAAGCCCCGCCTCTGGCGGGGTTTTTTCGTGCCTGAAATGACTGTGATTTGCGTAGTCGCAACCTCAATGGAGCGGCTCATTCAATTTTAACCTAAGCTCACAGGTGCTGCATAAGCATATGTTCACCACTAGTTCTAAAAGCCGTCCTGCCTTCATCATACTAGCGCATATTGTTCGATACTAAGTAGTTTCCTTAGCAGTAGAGCTTTCAAAACTGGAATGAGACCATGCCGCTGACCGACTTGACCCCAGAAGAGCATCGATGGACAGAGGATATGTTTAAACTCCTGCGTATCAATGCAGGCGGTGCAGAAGGTGCAGAGACAGGAGAAGCATCAGCTGAAGCTGCCTTACCTGCGGACTTTTCTCAGCTAGAGCATTCTATTTCTGAACTAAATGCTAAAAGTGACATTCTGAGAAATTATAAGGCACTGAATTCATCTTTCAAAAAATGCGATAAAGCGACTCAATCCGCTCTCAAGGCGGCTCTGGCTGCGATCCATGACAAGAATGAGAATGCTGTTATCTCTTCCGTCTCTCTCTTGCAAAAGTGCGTTTCGGAACACTCAGAACTGATCAATGATGCAGAAAGAACGCTCTCTGAACTGTCCGATGAAGTGGGCGGTCTGCGAGAAGAATACAATGAACATGCAGACCGTAAGGGCGAGTTTGTGAAGCGTGCTTATTTTAGTAAGGCCAATGCTAAAAAGCTTAACAAATTCACATCAGCTTGTGAGGATGTAAACAAGGAGCTCGCCCACGCAGAAGCATGCGTTCAGGCCCGCAATATTGATGATGTCAACAAGGCACTGAAGTCAGGCAACAAAGCTCTTCAAAAGCTCCGTAAAGAGATGGATTGGCTGGATTCAGCGGAAGCAAGCAAGCCTGAAAGCAAACGTATGGGCGATGAAAAGCTTCAGGGTAGCCTTACTGCTGACTATGATAAAAAGAAAGAGAGCTGGCGCCCGCAGGTTTGCTACAACGCGGCAATGAAAGTCGGTGTCATAGAGGGCAACCTGCCAGAGTTTTTGCGATCGAGCCTGATGGGGGAGAACAAGGTAAATGGCTACCCGGAAGGATATCCTGAGTTGATGGGCGTATCTCCCGAAACAGTCGAAAAAGAGTTCGACCACACCAAAGTTGAAGAGTCCGGCGTTCTCAATTTTGTTGATGATAAAACGGGCCACATCTCTCATACCGCCTATCTTCAAAAGACGGACAAAGGATCCGTCGAGCTTTATCACACCAACTGTCAAACACTGGACATGGCCTTGCTGCGTAAAGATCAGGATATTCCAAAATCTGGACTGGTTACTCATTACGAGCTCAGCGATCCCGACACACAGAACAGGTTTCAGGAATGGTTGAACAAAGGGTACAGCTTCAAACATACCCCGGCTTCTGATCTGAAATAAAAAAGCGCCGCATGTTTGCGACGCTTTGAAGGTGATTTGTAGCTGCGGTTAGCTCTGAGTGAGGATGAGCCCCAACAGTCCAAGCCCGCCTACAATGATGCGCCACCAGCCGAACAGAGCGAAGCCGTGCCTGGAAACATAATCCAACAAGCTGCGTACAACGAAGAAACCGGCAATGAAGGAAGAGACGAGCCCGATGATAATCAGGGTCCAGTCATCCTGCCCCAAGGCGTCCTTGTTCTTCAGAAAATCAAAAACAAACGCACCAACCATGGTCGGCATTGCAAGGAAGAATGAAAATTCCGCCGCAGACCGCTTGTCCGTGCCCATCAGCAAGGAAGCGACAATCGTAGCGCCACTACGAGATACGCCGGGGATCATAGCCATGCACTGAGCAAAGCCGATCTTGATGTAAAGCGAAAGTGGGTAGTCTTCCACGTTGGTATAGCGCGCTTGCAAAGGCATTTTATCAACCAGCAGCATGATGATGCCACCGAAAATCAGCGTCACGCAGACCAGAGCGGGAGTTTCAAACAAAACCGCTTTGATGAAATCGTAGGCCAGCGCGCCAATCGCTGCAGCAGGCAAAAAAGCAAGGAGTACGCCCAGTGTGAAATGCCGAGCTTTTGCACTTGTTGGCAGTGCAACTGCAATTCTTGTGAGCCGTGTGAAGTAGACAGTCAGGATAGCTGCAATAGCTCCAAGCTGGATCATCACCTCAAAGGCGCGACCTTCACTTTTAAACCCGATAAAATGCCCGATCAGCAGCAGATGCCCTGTGGAGGAAACTGGGATGAATTCAGTCAGGCCTTCAATGATGCCGAGCAGCAATGCGCCGACGATACTTTCAGTTGTCATTAAACGATGGTCTCCACGAATTTTCCCCAGATGACATTGGTGAGGTTGTCCCCGTGTTTTCGTATGGTTTACCGTCTCAAGACTCTTTTGAGACAAATTACGTTTCTATAGCAACCTTTTAGTTACAGGTTTGCTCATAAATCAGAACAATGCTCAAGCTCTATCATCATCCTTTCTCTCCTGAATCGCGCTTCGCACGCTTAGCGCTCGGAGAATATGGAACTCCGTTTGAATGTCAGACGGAGTACCCTTGGGCACGTCGTCACGACTTCCTCATGATGAACCCAGCAGGAACGCTTCCCGTTCTGAAGGAAAATGATGGCCCTGCTGTGTGCGGGCCCATGGTTATCATGGAATACTTGGACGAAACTCGCGGCTATGCGATTCCTAACAGCCGCTTGTTGCCGGATCATCCTGAAGCACGTGCAGAAACGCGTCGTCTCGTCTCTTGGTTTTTGCAAAAATTCCTCGGTGAGGTTATTGGCTACATCGTGCAAGAACGCATTTACAAACAGGAGATGCCGGATAGCCAGGGTGGCGGACAGCCAGACTCAAGCATTCTTCGGATTGCACGGGTCAATATGCTGAACCACTTGCGCTACATCGGATACCTTGCTGCGACACGAAAGTGGCTGGCTGGTGATCGGCTCACATTCGCTGATCTGGCTGCAGCAAGTCTTCTTTCCTGTGCAGACTATCTTGGTGAAGTTCCATGGTCCGAGGACGAAAACGTGAAGAGCTGGTACGCACGAATGAAATCTCGTCCGAGCTTCCGCCCAATTCTGGCGGACAAGATGCTCGGCATGCCAGCGGCAAAGACCTACGCGGATCTGGACTTCTAAAACCTCATTCAGACACTCCGTTGACGGAGAAGCAAGCTGCACGCGTCAAGGCGGATCTGATCAAACGCGCACGTGCAGTCGGGTTCGATGACATCCGCATCACCACAGCGGATGCAATCCCACTTGCGCCAGAGCGCCTACATCACTTCATTGAGCAGGGTTATCACGCCACAATGGAATGGATGCCGGAAACCGAAGTCCGGCGTTCAAGCCCGTTAGAGTTGTGGCCGGAAGCCCGCTCTGTTGTCATGCTGGCGATGAATTATGGGCCTGACATCGACCCGATGGAAATGCGCGACAAGCCAGATAAAGCGCACATTTCAGTCTATGCTCGCAACCGCGATTATCACGACATCGTCAAAGGCAAAATGAAAGAGCTGGCCAGCCTGTTGGTTTCCAAAGGCGGTGGGGATGTTAAGGTGTTTGTGGACACGGCCCCGGTAATGGAAAAACCTCTGGCTCATTCCGCTGGGCTCGGCTGGCAAGGCAAGCACTCAAACCTCGTGTCCAGAGAGCTTGGCTCCTGGTTCTTCCTCGGGGCGATTTTCTCAACACTGGACTTGCCATTGGATGAGCCGGAAGTCGACCATTGTGGCAACTGCAAACGCTGCCTCACAGTTTGCCCGACGAAGGCTTTCCCAGCGCCGTATCAAGTAGATGCTAACCGCTGCATCTCCTATCTGACCATTGAGCACCACGGCCCAATTCCGCTGGAATTCCGCAAACCAATTGGCAACCGCATCTATGGTTGCGATGATTGCCTTTCCGTCTGCCCATGGAACAAGTTTGCCCAGTCCGCCAGTGAGGCCAAATTACAGGCCCGCGAAGACCTGATGGAACCAGCCCTTGCAGAGCTGCTGCAAATGGACGATCCAACCTTCCGCAAGTTCTTCTCTGGTTCTCCGGTTAAGCGCATTGGCCGTAACCGCTTCATCCGCAACTGCCTCATCGCAGCAGGCAACAGCGCAGAAGAAAAACTCATCCCCCACGTGCTAAACCACTTGCAAGACGAAGATGAAACCGTCTGCGTGACAGCCGTCTGGGCTTTGGCCCAACTTGTCTCTGCTGACGAGTACAATAAGCACAAGTCAGCAGCGCTCTCTAATGAGCAGAGCGAAACGGTTAAAGCTGAATGGGATCAGGGCACCTCTTCCTAGTGTGCCACACCCTCAGGCATTTTCGGTGACTTTGGGATACTGAAACTCGGTGAGTTCCTCAGAAACTGCCCAGAGCTTCTCTTGCACCTTTTCGTCAATAGCTAGGCCGGAAAGCTTGATTGGGCTTGGGGCACCCCACATGCCAAAGCGCGGACCGAGGAAGGAGCAGGCGGGAAGGTCAGGGTTTGTGGCCGCCATCATCTGAGGGCGAGCACCAAATGAGACTGGTCGTGCCATCACACGGGACAACCATCCGCCAATGCCAATAGATTGTTGCCGCTCTGTCGCCGCAAGACCGGGATGGGCAGACATAGATTTAGCGGATGAGCCAGCCGCATCAAATCGGCGTTGCAAAGCAGACATGAACAGGAGATTGGCAAGCTTACTCTCTGCGTAGCTGCCAATCCGTGCATATGGGCGGTTCTCCCAATGCAGGTCATCAAAGTTCATTTTTGCAGCTTTGTATGCACCACTGGAAACGGTCACCACGCGTGCATCAGGTGTTGCAACGAGCGTTTCAAACAATAAACCAGTCAAAAGAAAGTGCCCTAGATGGTTGGTTGCGAAGTGCATTTCCCAACCTTCTTTGGTGCGTGCCAGCTCTTTCAGGTTCACGACACCTGCATTGCTGAGCAGAATATCCAGTCGGTCATGCTTGCTGCTGAAAACCTGAGCAAACTGGTGAATGCTGTCCCGGTCGGTCAGATCAAGCGGTATCACCTCTAGCGAAGCAGAGCTCACCTTTTGGTGAATCCTTGCCATTGCTGTCTTGCCTTTTTCAACGGACCGGCAAGCAATCACCACATGTGCACCGCTCTCAGCTAATTCCAAAGCAGATTGAAAACCGAGGCCCACATTACCGCCCGTAACCACAGCCGTTTTGCCTGTAAGGTCTTGACTGTTTTTATTATTTGGCTGTTGTTGCAAAGTATCTCTCCTGAGACTGTCAAAATAACAGAACATCGGTAGTTTATTTGGAGAGTTTGTGAGAGTCAATAACCGACCATTGGTCGTTTATATGATGTGCCGAAGAGTGATTGAGAATATGAGCGAAAAATCAAAGGCTTATAAGCGTGCGCGGACAGCGGAACATTTTGCTGAACGAGAGAAGATGATCCTCACATCAACACGCATCCTGATGGATAGAGAAGGTATTGAAAACACGAGCCTTTCCGCTGTTGCGCGGGAGGTTGGCCTCGCAAAATCCAGTCTCTATCGATACTATGAAAACCGGGAGCAAATTCTTGTCGCGCTGCTTCAGGAAGAGGCAGATCTCATGATTGCCGACTTCGAAAAGTCCCTGAGTGAGCCTAAAAGCCAACGAGATCTCAAAGGTATTGCAAAGCTCTGGGCCAAGGTGTGCTTCACCCATCCACGCCTGTGTTTATTGGTCAGCCAGCTTTCGCCAATTCTGGAGCACAATCTCTCAACAGAGCGCATTATAGAAGCGAAGCTGCAGTTCCTGCATCGCCACCGACAGATGGCAGAGATACTGACCGCTGCCCTTCCACACATGAGTGAGGCAGGAGCTCTTGCAGCAGTCCAGTACGTTTTCACAATTGTTGCAGGGCTTTGGCCGATGAAAGCAGACCGCAAAAATTCGCTGGCAGCGCTGGAGCATCCTGAACTGGCTCATTTGAAGATGAACTTTGAGGATACGCTGGCCAGTGCTATCGAGCTGTGCCTGCTCGGTATTCTGGCGAAAGAGCAGAACTGGGAGCCGGTGTTGGAATAACAGCGGCTACTGCCGCTGCCTCAACCGTTTCTTTATCTGACGCTTTTCCCAATCGCCACCAAAGGGATTGATGACCTCGAACACACTCAAACCATGAGCAACAAGGCCGATGCCAAACCCAAAAGCAACCCACAGGAACCAGAGGTAACCTGGCGATGTGAGCAGGTTCAGCACTGCCAAAGCTGTGATCACAACGGCGTACTGGATCAGGTTCATGTAAAAGCTTCGTATGTCCCGCACATACTCCATAGCTTCTTGTTCTCTGCCGGAAAGCTCGGGCAAAATTCCATTGGATGCTGAGGGCATGTCCTGTTCCTTCCTGAGATCACCAAAATCCGTGTCCAGAGCAGAAGCAATGCATTTCAGGGTTTCGGGGCTCGCATTCGCGCCGCGCTCAATACGCTGCAGTGTCCGCGTGCTGATACCTGCCATGTGTGCGAGCTGTTCCTGAGAGAGCCCTTTTTCGATGCGTAATTTTCTGACAATCACGGAAAAATTCCTGTTCTTCAACTAGGAGCAATCTGGAAGCTTCTTAAATAAAACACCACGACAAACAGCCGACATGACCACGACAGGAGCAGGACATTCAAACCTAACACCCTGTAAAATAACAAAATATATTCAGAGCATCGTCCGAAGCACTTTCACCAGTGTGGTACATTCTTCAGAGGTTCCGATAGAAATACGCAGCCAGTCGTTGATCCGCTCTTTCTTGAAGTATCGAACCAGAATGCCGTGATCTCTCAAATCGGCATGTAACCGCTCCGCGGGAACATGCGCGTGAGAGGCGAAAATGAAGTTTGTCGAAGATGGCAACACCGTAAAGTTGAGCGCCTGAAGGTTCTCGGTGAGCTTCTCTCTATCTACAACAATCTGGTCGCGTGTCTTTTCAAACCACTCCGTGTCCTCCCAGGCAGCAAGCGCGCCTGCAAGTGAAAGCCTGTCGAGGGGATAGGAGTTGAAGCTGTCCTTGACCCTGTGCAATCCCTCAATCAAATGCGGTTGCCCCACGGCAAACCCAACACGCATTCCTGCAAGGCTGCGAGACTTTGAGAAAGTCTGCACCACCAGCAAGTTGTCATAATCTGGCACAAGCTGAACCGCGCTTTGCCCTCCAAAATCGATGTAAGCCTCATCAACAAGAACCACCACATCCGGGTTTGCTTTGAGGATTGCTTCGATATCCTCCAATGGCATGGCAAGACCGGTTGGCGCATTCGGATTTGCGATGACGACACCACCACAAGTCCCGGCAAAGTCGCTGGGATTGATACGGAAGTCACTGCCGAGAGGCATCAGCTGATGTTCAATCGAGTAAAGCTTACAATAGGTTGGGTAGAACGCGTAGGTGATCTCCGGAAAGAGAATTGGCTCTTTCCCGCTGAAGAAGGCATGAAACGCATGTGCCAACACCTCGTCACTGCCATTACCTGCAAAGATATGGTCAGAGGTCAGCTGAAGAGAGGATGCAATACTTGCTCTCAGGTCAGAAGCAGACGGGTCAGGATACAACCGTAAGGCATCGCCTGTGGCCGCAGCAATTGCTTCCAAAGCACGCGGAGAGGGCCCCCATGGGTTCTCATTGGTATTCAGTTTGATAAAGGTCTGTTGCTTCGGTTGTTCCCCTGGGATGTAGGGCTCCAGTTTTTGGACAATCGGGCTCCAGAACCTGCTCATATCTCAATCCAATCTCAGCATACCGCAATCAATCGCGCATCTTTAAACTCGTGGATCCTAAGAGCGCTTGGACAATGCGTCATTCAAAACGCACTGCATGCGATAATAGGTTTCCACCTCTTCCTCGGAAAATACCTTCGCGAACTCTTCTATCCGTTTCATCTCGGCCTTGCGAACTTTTTTAATCAGCGCTTTGCCTGATGGTGTCAAACAATAAAACACGGAGCGCTTGTGCCGCGGATTGCTCACCTGTGCCACTTGCTCCTTGTCCAGCAATTCTTTGAGGACCTTGGCCACAAATTGGCGCTTCAGCTGCAGAAAATCAGTGAGTTGCGGCGCTGTTGCCTGCTCCAAAGCAAGCGTAGCTTCCAGCATAGCACGCTGACCGACAGTAAGGTCGGTTCCTTCAAGATCCGCCTCAACCCGATTGCTGATGGTACGGAGCAACGGTCGGGTCATCTGAATGCCAGCATAAAGCATTTCGGGTTTGGATTCTGGTTTTTTAAGCATTTGATTTACATGTTTTAATTCGTTTTATTGTCAATAAAATTGACAAATATCGCGTTCTGACTTACGTCTACCCTACAGATTTTCAGGTAATCTCAAAGGAAAATGAGTACAGATCATGGGTTTTAAAAATCTTGCAGAGCGGCAAATCCTGAAAGCACAAGCAGAAGGGCAGCTGAATAATCTTGAAGGAGAGGGTAAGCCGCTGCCAGCGCGTGCACCTGGTTCTCTTGATACAGCTGCAGGCATGAGGATCATGGCTGATGCCGGGGCTGTACCGCGCGAGATTGAATTGAAGAAAGAGATAGATGCTCAGCGGCTTGTTGTTCAAAAAGCTGAAGGCACGCCAGACTGGAAATCCGAAATGGCAAAACTAGCAGACCTGCAACTCCGGCATGCGATCGAACAGGAAGCCCGAAAAAAGTTCTTCACGTGAGCTGCTTAGCGCATTCCAAATGTATGCGCTAAGCAAAACCTGATGGTTGCCGATATTCTACGTATTAGAAAACCACACTGGCGAGATGGTACAACATCTCCAAGCCGTATCAGCTTGTGAACTCAGAGAACGCTTCAACCACATCCAGATAGACTTGGTGCTTGAACGGGATCACAAGGCCGGCAAGGTTCTCGGCTTTTTCCCAGCGCCACTCACAAAACTCCTGCGCATGCCCGTCAGGTGGAGTCAGGATGTTGATTTCGCTGTCATCACCATCAAAGCCGAATGCAAACCAGCGTTGTGTTTGGCCGCGATACTTAGCCTTGCGCACTTGGCGTTGAATCTCCTCAGGAAAATCGTAGGAGAACCAGTCAGGCGCTTCAGCCAGCAGTGTGATGGACTTCACAGAGGTCTCTTCATAAAGCTCACGTCTCGCAGCTTCCAGCGGGTCTTCCCCTTTGTCCAGGCCACCCTGTGGCATCTGCCAGGCAAACTCTTCAGGAATAGGCTGTTTGTCACCATAGCGTTTGCCGGCCCAGACAAGCCCATCCCTATTGATAAGCATGATGCCAACACAAGGGCGAAAAGGAAGAGCGCTGTAATCGGTCATGTCTGGTCCAATAAAGAGAGTTGAGTACGTAGTCCCGAAAACCGGAGCTATCTTTCGGGACTACGCGCAGAAGAAAGATTGGAGCATGATGCGTGAGTTCATATGAACGCAACAGGCTCTAGCGTGTGGAATTGATAGCAGAGCTGATTGGAACGAGAGAAAGACCGCGCTCCTCCAGCCGCTGTGACCACGCCTCCAAAGCATTTAACGTAACAGGGAAAGCAGTCGCAGTTGCGACGGCAATGCCGCGTTGACGAGCAATTGTTTCCAATTCCAGCAACTGTGTACCAATGGCTTCGGCGCTCAGGTTCTGGTCCAGAACCAGATCAGCCTGCACAAATGGCACTTTCTGCGTCCCGGCAACCTCGCTTGCTCTTGAGCGGGGAGACGAACCGTCATCAACATACATCAGGCCACGATCACGAACCTTGCTGAGGAACTCACTCATACGGGTCTCGTTAGAGGTGAAACGGTCGCCCATGAAATTGACAAGCCCTACATAATTGCTGGTCTGCCCAAGAACCCAGGAGAGGCGCTCCTCGTTCTGCTTCCTGTCCAGATTGGTCAACAGGCTTTGCGGGCCAGCGTCGTTGTCAGGATAATCAAACGGCTCCATTGGAGCTTGAAGAAGCACTTCATGCCCGGAAAGGCGTGCGGATTTCATCCAGCTGTTGATGTCATCACCATATGGAGAAAGCCCCAAAGAGATGTCAGCCGGGAGATCCTCAATGGCCTTGAGCGTCATATCGGAGTTAAGCCCGATACCATTGATTAAAATAGCAATCCGCGCCTGTGTCAGCGCTGCAGGGTTAGGCCGCCGTGCATAGGCATCAAGCGGTCGAATACCCTCAGCAGAGATCTTGGGAAGGGAGCCGAACTTGTTGGGCTCGAGTAGCTGATCAATTGGGTCGGTAGAAAGCGACTCGCTTGAGAAGCCACCATCCAGCCCCTCATAATCAACACGCCGGGCCAAGTCGACGAGTGATGTAGGTCCACTGGCCTGATCCTGCGCGTTTGCGCCTGCCGGACGAGAGGGACGATAGCTGCCATCCTGTCCAAAACCATTGGCATTAAACTGGTCAGACCCAATCTGGGCCAGTTGAGAACCATCCGGTAGATCAACAATCTCGATATCACTGGGAGCAACACCATCAAGAGCGCTGGAAAGCTCGATAGTCGCCATCGGCTCGCCACCGTTGGGGTCATCAACAATGCCGATCCAGATAAAGCCGGTGGTGAAAATAACAGTCATGATGGCGACACCAATCAGGCCGAGCGGCAATCGCCCGATGCTCCGACGCTTGTTCATTCCAAGCGGAGCTGTCAAATCGCTCCTAACCATTGGTGCCCCCACCCTGTCATAAAATTCCGCCGCGCCAAACGAAGGTTTAGCGCGGCGTCCTTAATCACTTTATAGCATATCCCCGAAATGTGGCTACCGGTTTTCGGAGAGGTATATGCCTGAAAACAAATAGATAGAAATCGAGCGCTCCGGATGAAGCGCTCGATACTCTGAATTATTTGGATTCGTTTGCTGCACTGTCTGCACTTGGTGGGAAGGCTGCATCAGTCTTCTCGCCGCGGAGCAGGGATTTTGCCAGGTTCAGCTGCACATCTTTGTCTTTGTCCTGTGGCACATAAGCCTGACTGCCAGAACCCTCGTCGCCTTCTTCAGCCTGAAGGTGACCACGCAGACCTGCTTCGCCTTTGGTTTCAGCACGGCCTTTCAGCTCATCAGGCAGTTCCTGCAAGGAAATGATGTCAGGGCGGATACCCTTAGCCTGAATGGAGTTGCCAGACGGTGTGTAATAACGAGCAGTTGTCAGACGGATCGCACCATTCGCACCAAGTGGAATGATGGTCTGTACAGAACCTTTACCGAAGGAACGTGTGCCCAGAATAGTTGCGCGGCGATGATCCTGCAGAGCACCAGCTACAATCTCGGAAGCTGACGCAGAACCGCCATTTACCAGAACGATCACAGGCGCGCCTTCAGTCAGGTCACCATTGCGAGCGTTATAGCGCTGGGTCTCTTCAGCATTACGGCCACGGGTAGAAACAATTTCACCACGGTTCAGGAACGCATCAGAAACAGCAATCGCCTGATCCAGCAAACCGCCTGGGTTGTTGCGCAGATCCAGCACAAAGCCCTTCAGGTTATCTTCGCCGATTTCAGCAGTCAGCTCATCAACAGCGTTTTCCAGGCCATCAAAGGTCTGTTCGTTAAACTGCGTGATGCGGATGTAACCGATGTCGTCTTCTTTGTTCCAGCGAACAGAGCGAATGCGGATCACATCACGGGTGATGGTGATATCGGTTGGTTCGTTGATACCTTCACGACGCACTGTAATGACGATGTCTGTGTTCACCAGACCGCGCATTTTTTCGACAGCCTCATTCAAGGTAAGGCCCATAACCTGTTCCCCATCAAGATGGGTAATCAGGTCACCTGCCTGTACGCCTGCTTTGTAAGCCGGAGTGTCGTCGATAGGAGCAACAACCTTCACAAGGCCGTCTTCCATGGTCACTTCAATACCAAGGCCACCAAACTCGCCGCGGGTCTGCACCTGCATATCGCGGAAGCTCTTTGGAGGCAGATAGCTGGAGTGCGGATCAAGGCTGGTGAGCATGCCGTTGATAGCGGTCTCGATCAGCTTGGAGTCAGCTGGCTCCTCTACATAATCAGAGCGCACACGTTCAAACACGTCGCCAAACAGATTAAGCTGATTGTAGGTATCAGGAGACGCAGCAGAAGCTGGTTCAGCAAATCTGAATGGTGCCTGAGAATATGTTACGACCGCCGTAGCCCCCATGACTACGCCAACCAACAAAAGCGATGCTTTCCGTATCATCCGCGAACCTTTTCGTTTTCGGCGCGTGACCACCATGGGTTGGGGTCGATTGCAGTGCCGTCTTTCCTGAATTCTACATATAAAACCGGCTGGTCCAAACTAAAATTAAGGTTATTAGCGCTTGCGAGGCGCGTTTCTCCCATTTTAGCGATTGGCTCTCCAGCTAGAATAAACTGCCCTAACTCCACCATGACATCGTCCAGCCCGGACATAAGGACATGGTATCCGCCGCCTGCATTAACAATTACCATCTGCCCGTAAGAGCGGAAATCCCCTGCATACACCACCCAACCATCAGTGGGGGAGGTGACCTGGGCATTCGGGCGTGTCGCAATGGATTGGCCAGTTGTTACGTTGCCAAAACCATCTGCAACCCCAAAGTCTTGCAGGAGCGTTCCAGACACCGGATCAGGCAAAAGCCCAAGGGTATCCGAAAAAGCAACAACCGGTTTCAATCGGCTCGGATCAGCAAACGGATCACCGGAGGCGATCCGGTTTTGCCGCTCAATGTCCGCAAGTCGCGCTGCTTCTGCCGCACGACGGCTGCTATCCACTTCTCTTTCAAGGTTAGCAAGCAACTCTTTCAAAGAGGTTGCCTTTTCGGCTAGTTCCCTGGCGCGAGCCTTCTCGGCTTCCAGCGCTGCAAGGCTCTCCTGCCGTGCTGCCTTCTTCTTTTCTAAAAGCAATTCAACACGATGACGCTCTTCAGCCATCTGTATTGCACCACTTCGAACCCGGTTGCGCTCTGCTTCAATTTTTGCTCGAAGCCGAGACAATTCAGCAAGATCACTCGCCAGTGCTTCCGCCTCAATCCGCACTTCTGGCATGATTGAGTTGAGCAGGATCGCACTGCGTACCGCACCAAGAGCATCCTGAGGACGCACGACCATTGCTGGCGGCGGGCGATGACCGATCCGTTGCAAAGCGCTTAAAACTTCAGCTAAAACATCTTTACGTTCATTCAATGACGCCCGGACAGATTGCTCATTTTTTCTATGCCGGCCCAAACGCGCTTCAGTGGCTTCCAACTGGTTTTCCAGTTTTTTCATACGCTCACCGGTACGGATCAACTCTCCGCTCAGGCTCTCACCATCACGCTCCAGCGCACGAATGGAGCGTTGAATTTCTTCACGCTTCTCTTTGGATAGAGAGATGTTCTCATTCAGGCTGCGAAGCTCTTTTTCCCGTTCCTTTTTTTGGAGCAGGGCAATCGCTGCCGGATCCTCTGGATCAATCTCGCCATCTTCAATTTTAAAGGAAACGTTCGTCAGTTTTTGCGCAGTACTTTGCAGCGGCAGAACAAGCGCTACCGCAAAAAACAAGGCAAAGCTTGTCACCAATCGGAGGATCAGGTTTCCCCTAAGACGCAACAATTGAACTCCCAAAGTGCAGCGCAGAGCAAAACGCTGACCTTAATACTAAAATATCGACGTAGACCAACCCTGCAAAACAACAGGCACGCAGCCCCAAAGTTAACGCCGAGGATAATGCTCCAGACAGCGTTAAGGAAGTGTCAACCACGTTGAAGGCTTAGCGACTTCCAGTAAAAACATCAATATCTACAGTAGCCATTCGGGCAGGTGAAACCGGAATGGGCAAATACAAAACAGTCTTAGTGGAAGGTTTTGGAATAAGAGCGGCAACCTCCGCACCATTCACGCCCGATGATACGGATGCCCTGTCAGTATGGTGATTGCGCGGTAGATTTGCTCGCCGCACAGGATGCGGACGAGTTGGTGAGGCCATGTCATGGAGCCCAAAGCGAGCTTCAGGTCTGCGCGTTGCAACAGCGCTTGGCCATGGCCGTCGGCACCGCCAATGGCGAGCACCATATCCGAAATACCCTGATCGGCCCAACCGCCAACCTTTTTGGCAAAGGCTTCGCTGGAAAGTGCCTTGCCGTGCTCATCCAGTGCAATCAGGATCGCACCGGAAGGAAGCGCATTGAGCAGCAGTTGCGCTTCTTCGTCTTTTCGATCACTCGTACGGGCAGCCCGACTCTCTGAAAATTCCACCACGGACACAGAAGCAATGCCAACGGAACGGCCAGCTTTGCGGGCTCGGTCCAGATAGCGTTCAAGCATGTCCTTTTCCGCGCCAGCTTTCATTTTGCCGACGCAGGCAATCGTGACTTTCATAAAGTCTCCGGGATTAGATCGTAGTGACCCGCAAAAAGATCTCATGCAGATGGAGCAGCACCTGCATCAGCGGCATTTGCCCAGACTCCCTCATTCCCCCAAAGGGGTAGAGAATTGACTGGCGTAATAGTCAGTGCTTCAAAGAAGCACTGATACTATCCGATGAACTGCGTCGGTGCAGAGCTATCCGCAGACCACATTTTTTCTACATTGTAGAAACTGCGGACTTCTGGGCGGAAAATGTGAATGATTGCATCACCGATATCGATGAGCACCCAGTCACAATGCGGCATGCCCTCAACGCGAGCGTTACCGTAGCCAGCATCTTTCAGATCACGGAGCAGGTAGTCGGCAACAGCACCCACATGGCGATGAGAGCGGCCAGAAGCCACAACCATGTGATCAGCCAGAGCAGATTTGCCTGTAAGATCTAGAGATACGATATCCTCAGCCTTGGAATTCTCCAGGCTGTTGAGGATCAGTGCAAGCACGTCCCCCTCATTGGTGGGATCATGCGGTTGAAGAGGAGCGATGGTGTCCGTCCCTTCATGTTGAGTTGTCATGGTCAGCTTAAGAGCCCTCGCCATGGTTAGAGAAAGCAGTACTCTGCCGGTCGAAAAGCCTGAAATGCACAAACTCAAGCCTTCCGTCAAGAAGAATACTCAGGTCCCTATGGCATTTTCAAGACACTACTTGCCGTAAAAAGCGTAAAGTTACCCTGGGGTGTGTCCTCTATTCCTCAGGAGGGTGGAAGAGGTTTCATCCAGCGGACCACGTAAAATGGTCCAGCACGGGGCTTTGCACTCAGGCAGGTGGTCTGCACTTTTTTCTTTTAATTGAGCAAAGGCATACCTTTGGCAAACTTGAGCGGAAAGAGACGAAAGGGTCGCTTTGGGCCGGTCAACAATTGCCACAGGCACCCCTTCTATAATGCTCTGCCAGTTTTGCCAATGGTGAAAATTGGAGAGATTGTCTGCACCCATAACCCAGACAAAATTCAGATGCGGTCTGCGCAGCTTTAATTGCTCCACCGTACTTGCCGTGTAAGAGGTGCCAAGCACCTTCTCATAGGCCGTCACCTTCATGCGTGGATGTCGTGCCAAAGCCTGCGCGGCGGCAACACGTTCTTCCAGGGGCGCGAGGTTTCGGTGAGACTTCAGCGGGTTTCCGGGCGTGACCAGCCACCAGATCTGATGCAGGTTCAAGCGCCGCAACGCCGTCTCCGCCACCATAAGATGGCCGGGATGTGGGGGATTAAACGACCCGCCAAACAAACCAATGCGATTGCCCGGTGCGGCATAGGGAAGGCGCATCCAGTCTGGTTGCACAATCCCAAGCTTGCCGTGGCTATCGCCCATTGTGGGGTCGGAGTTCGTCATGGACGCGTTTGGCCGTTCCCGCGAACCACGTATTTGAAGCTGGTCAGCTGTTCCACACCAACAGGTCCGCGTGCATGCATGCGGCCAGTTGCGATGCCTATTTCGGCGCCCATGCCAAACTCACCACCATCCGCAAACTGTGTGGATGCATTGTGAAGAACGATAGCCGAGTCCACTTCTGCAAGGAATTTGCGGGCCGCAATCTGGTCTTCTGTGATGATGCAGTCTGTGTGATTGGAACCGTAGATCCCAATATGCTCAATCGCATCTTCCAGACCGCCAACAATCTTCACAGAGATGATCGCATCCAGATATTCAGTCGACCAGTCGTCGTCAGTCGCCTCAGAAGCGGTTGGGCAAAGCATCATAACGTCTTCATCACCGCGTATCTGGCAGCCCTTCTGTTGAAGAGCAGCAAGAATTGGCGGCAAAATGGTTGCTGCCACAGCTTCATCAACCAGCAGCGTCTCAGTAGCACCACAAATGCCCGTCCGGCGCATCTTGGAATTGACGGTGATTTCAATCGCCTTATCCAGATCGGCCTTTTTGTCGATGAAGATATGAACCAGACCTTCCAGATGCGCAAACACAGGCACACGGGCCTCATCCTGAACACGGGCAACAAGGCTCTTGCCACCACGTGGAATGATCACATCAAGATTACCATCCAGACCCTTCAGCATTTCGCCTACAGCAGCACGGTCTTTCACCGGTACAATCTGAATGGCATCTACTGGCAGTCCGGCGTCTGCAAGGCCAGCCTGCAAAGCTTTATAGATAGCAAGGTTGGAGTTGATGGTGTCTGAACCGCCGCGCAGCACAACAGCATTACCAGCCTTCAGGCACAATGCTCCGGCATCCGCAGTCACGTTCGGACGGCTCTCGTAGATTACGCCAATTACACCAAGAGGCGTGCGGACGCGCGAGATATCCAGCCCGTTCGGACGTTTCCAGTCTGCTATCGTAGAACCGACAGGGTCTTCCAGCTTGGCAATGTCTTCCAGTGCGCAGGCAATGGCCTCAATGCGCTCTTCGTTCAATGTGCCGCGATCAATAAAGGATGCCAGCTGACCATTGGCCTGCATGCTCTCCAGATCAATCGCATTCGCTTTGAGGATCTCAGGGGTTGCAGAGCGAACGGCAGCTGCCATCGCTTCCAGGCCTTTGTTCTTCTGGCTTGTGGGGGCAATGGCTAGAGTACGTGCAGCAGCGCGTGCCTTTTTGCCAAGAGTTGCCATCAGGTCGCGAACATCGGTGTTGTCCGCATTTGCCACTTCAGAAGTATTCAGCATCTGCAAAACCCTTAAGTCATCACTGGTTGAACTTGGTCAACCTAAACAGTTTCTATGAATTGTCCAAATCAGATTTAGAGAGCACAAGGTCGTCCGTATGGACCATTTCTGCCCGTCCCGGATAGCCAACAATGGCTTCAATTTCTTTGCTGTTGCGCCCGATGATGAGAGAGGCCTCACCGTAATCATAGGCCACAAGACCGCGACCCACATCATGCCCGTCCGCATCTATAATACGCACAGCATCACCACGTGTGAATGTGCCATCCACTTTGGTCACCCCTGCTGGCAGCAGGCTCTTGCCCGCCTTCACAGCTTTCAGCGCACCTGCATCCAGCTGAATGGTGCCATGCGGCTTCAGGTGACCGCTGATCCACGTTTTGCGGGCACGAGCGGGTGAGGATGGAGCAGGGAACCATGTTGCCCGTGCGCCATTTTCAATTGCGTTAAGCGGGTTCATGGTCTTGCCACTGGCAATGATCATAGACGTACCAGCGCTCTGCGCAATCTTAGCCGCATCAATCTTGGTCTTCATGCCACCGGAGGAGAAGGCCGTTCCCGGCGCACCGGCCATAGCCTCAATCTCCTGTGTCACCTGAGGAACCTCAGGCAGGAAGATAGCATCAGGATCTGTCTGCGGAGCGGCGGTGTAAAGCCCGTCCACATCAGACAGCAGCACAAGAAGATCCGCACTCGCCATAGTCGCCACACGGGCGCCCAGACGGTCGTTATCGCCATAGCGGATCTCAGAGGTCGCAACGCTGTCATTCTCGTTGATGATCGGCACAGCGCCCATCTTCAGCAATGTGCCAATCGTCTCGCGTGCATTCAGGTAACGGCGACGCTCTTCCGTGTCGCCGAGCGTCAGCAGAATCTGACCTGCCGTTAAACCACGCGCACCGAGAATTTCAGAATACGCCTGAGCAAGTGCAATCTGGCCCACAGAAGCGGCGGCTTGCGCCTGCTCCAGTTTGAGCGGACCAGCTGGCAGACCAAGCACACCACGACCAAGAGCAATGGAACCGGAAGAGACCACCAGCACTTCTTTCCGAGCTTCGGAAAGAGCCTGAAGGTCATCTGCCAGCGATTCCAGCCACTCACGTTTCAATCGGCCCTTTTCTACCAGAAGGGCAGAGCCGATTTTAACGGTGATGCGCTTATAGTCGCTCAGACTTCGAGCCATTACGGGCGCCACTCCTCAATTCCATCAGAAGGAATGGCATTGGCCTCGTCTTGCTTATCCTTGTCAATTGCACGAATGATCATGCGCTGAGCAGTGTCGATGTTTTCACCACTGGCAGACGAAATGATCAAAGGCTTCTGACCGCAGGCTTCTTCAAGAGACTTAAAGCGCTCTTCGCGCAACTCGTCTGTCAGTGCATCTGCTTTGGAAAGACAAACAATCTCAGCCTTCTCATCCAAACCATGGCCATAAGCTTCCAGCTCACCGCGAATGGTGCGGTAAGAATCTGCCGGGTCTTCTTCTCCAGAGCCATCCACCAGATGCAACAGAACGCGAGTCCGCTCCACGTGGCCAAGGAAACGGTCGCCAAGACCATGACCTTCGTGTGCACCACGAATGAGTCCCGGAATGTCAGCGAGCACAAAGCCGCGATTGTCGAGTTCACACACACCCAGGTTCGGGTGCAGCGTGGTGAACGGATAATCCGCAATTTTCGGGCGTGCTGCTGATACAGCGGAGAGGAAGGTGGATTTGCCAGCGTTTGGCAGGCCCACAAGTCCAGCATCCGCAATCAGCTTCAGCCGCAGCCAAATCCACTTTTCTTCACCTTCAAGACCAGGGTTCGCATGGCGCGGTGCCTGGTTGGTTGAGGATTTGAAGTGTGCGTTACCGAAACCGCCATTACCACCTTTCAGAAGCAACAAGCGCTGACCAATCTCAGTCATGTCCGCCTGAACGGTCTCGTTGTCTTCTTCAAGAATCTGAGTGCCTACAGGAACACGAAGCACAACATCGTCGCCCTTGGCGCCGGTTCTGTTGCGGCCCATGCCATGCATGCCGATTTTTGCTTTGTAGTGCTGTGCGTAGCGATAGTCGATCAGTGTGTTGAGGCCATCAACGCACTCAACCCATACATCGCCACCACGGCCACCATCACCGCCGTCGGGTCCACCTTCGGCAACATATTTCTCACGGCGGAAGCTGACGCTGCCCGCGCCACCATCACCAGACTTTACAAAGATCTTTGCCTGATCGAGGAATTTCATTTTATTCTCTTTCGTCCACCTGTGACGTTCTTTGGAGGACGTCATAAAGCCCTATTGCGCTCCCGCCAAGGGCGGAACGGCAAATCTGGCTAATTTTATTGCTTAAGCGTGTTCCCGAAAAGTGTCTAGCGCTTTCCGGAAAAGAATAAGCAACCTGATTTATGGTTTACTGCCCTGAACAGCCAAAAGGCTCACGAACATCAATTCGCAAGCCTTTTAAAATTCAGATACGCAAGAACAAATCTCTAAAGACAAGTTGCTTTAGAGACTGGACCGTCAGGCGGCAATCGCCTGCATCGATGTCCATCTGTCCCGGGTCAGCGTAACTGTAGTGTAATCCATTTCGAGATCACCACGTGCGCGGTTCTTCTCTTTAGTCTCACCAGTTACCTCAAACCCGTTCTTCTGAAGCACATTCAGAGACTTCGGATTGATGGTGAACAGGCCGGTGTTCATCGCAGCCGCATTCAGCCGGTTGAACACATAATCGCATACCAGGTTGGTTGCTTCACTGGCATAACCTTTACCCCATTGAGATTTAGCCAGCCAGTAACCGAGGTGCGGTGTTGTTGAGACATTGCGGATGCCGATGACGCCGACAAGGCCTTCGCCATTGTCGATCACCCAGTTGATCTCTTCGCTGTGAGATGTCGTGCGGCAATGGTCAAACCACCAGTCACCATCATCCTTTGTATAAGGATGCGGAACGACAGTCAGCATCTTGCTCACATCGAAATCATTCAAAGACGCATTATGAATATCAAAATCACTCTCGCGAAAATCGCGTAGGATCAAGCGCTCGGATTGTAACTCCGGGAACATGACAATCTCTTCTTATTCTTCTTGGAGCGCTTGGCTTGTTGTCGCTGGCGCTCTTTCTCTTAAGTACACGAAGATAGCGTCAAACCCGTCGAGCCATGTGCTCGCAACGCGCCGGTGCTATCCAACCCTTGCTTTTGGTTCCTGAGATCTCAAGTGAACCCCTGCCACGAGTGCTGGGTACGATCACAAAGGGACGAGGGAGCAAAAGGCTGTTGCCGCAACCTTGCTCAAAGACCCTATCCTGCCATCTGCTGAAAGTCGCGAAACGCATAAACAGGCGCGCCAGCCAGATCAGAGGAGCAGGACCCATCTTCAATTGTCCGATAAACACACACAGATCGGAGAATCAAAGGTGATCGACGCCTGCATCTTTATTCACAGGGGAACAAAGTAAGCAGACAACAGCATCTTGGAGGTTTCAAAATCCGAGAGGAACTTAAAAGCTTGGGGGCGGTCACTATCTCGGACCACTCCCTATTGCAAGCGCTTAGAGCATGTTCATGGAATTTTTTTCACATAGTGAGGAATATTTGCGCGAATATCGGCAAAACCCGCAATGCAACCACAAGGTGACCTAACATCGGGTTTTCCCTCAACTTTTATGCGTTTTGTGAAAACATCAGGGAATAAGTTAGGATTTGACTCAGTAAAAACACAGAGAATTTAAAAAAATTGGTTCTACAGGCATCAAATGGAAAGCTGGATCTTTACTTATCAGTCAATATGTGGAATGCCGTCTCTACGTTAAGACTATCGACACCCTGTCTCCTTTTTAGGCGTCAGTGCACTCGATTTCGCCCTGACGCAACCAAAGCCATCTGCATGTCGCAGCGGCACACTAACTAGGAGATATCACGATGGCTAAAGGCACCGTGAAATGGTTCAACAGCACTAAAGGTTTCGGTTTTATTGCACCTGAAGATGGAAGCAAAGACGTATTTGTTCACATCTCTGCAGTAGAGCGCTCCGGTCTGTCTACTCTGGCTGATGGCCAGGACGTAACTTACGAACTGGAAGCTGGTCGTGATGGCCGTCAGAGCGCTGTAAACCTCGAAACCGTATAATTCGAGCTGTTCAGTGAAAAAGAGCGCAGCAATGCGCTCTTTTTTTTGTCTGGATTTTGGCCCAGACATCAATAAACCTACAATGAGATAGCCATCAGGCTTCCATTCAGCCAAAACGCCTCTCTTACAGTATACCGTCCTCCTTAAATCCGGCTCCCAACATCATGCTTCGCCGTGATGTCAGCTGAACGCCTCCACATTCCAGTCCCTTGCAATCTTGTTTCTCCTCACCAAACTCACTAGAGCTTAGTGTAAGATACGGTATCGTACCCACGTGAGAGACGGAAAACCTGCATGGAATCAGAGAAAAAGGTATCGCGCGGCGAAAAGCGGAAAAATGAGCTTTTAGAAATTGCAGCTGATGCGATCATCGAACTTGGCTATGCCAACACCTCGATGGATGAGATCGTCAGACGCGCCCGCGCCTCCAAAACCACAGTCTACAGACACTTCAAAAACAAAGAAGCAATGTTGGCAGAGATTGTCAGCAACTTGTCTGAAGGGCCTGCCCTCTCCATTAAACCCCTCGACTCAAACGAAGATGGCGGCTCCCGTCAGGAGCTTGAAGAGATTCTCTTTGTTTTTGGCAAGGCTGTCTTGACCCTCATCTATGATGACAGAACTCTGGGCCTTTGGCGCATGTTGATAGGTGAGGGCAGTCGCGCTCCTCATATTACCAAATCATTCTTCCAGCTTGGTCCTAAACGGGCAACCTCCAGCATTGCACAGCAGCTCCAACTGGCGAGCAGTCTGGGCATCGTCGCCATCGAACATCCTGAAAACGCAGCGGCCATCTTCATGGGTATGTTGCGCGAGGACACTCACCTCGCTCTTCTGCTGGGCGTTCAATCCGCACCGACTCTACAGGAAATCTCGGATCATGTTCGCCAATGTGTGCATGATTTCATGAAAGCATATGGCGCCTGATCTCAGCCAGCGCCGACCAGCTGAAAACAGCCATGCTTGACGAAAGTGATTTTTATCTGCTAAGTGTACGGTACAGTATCGTACACTTAAGGAGGTAGAGATGCTTGATAAGAACACTGTGACACATCCCATCGTGACCCGGGCAGCAGCCATGCCAACGCCCCAGCACATCAGCTTAAACAAAATCAAGAAGTCGAAAGACGGCATGGAGCTTGAGGTCGATTTCCTCGCAGAGCTCACAGGCGACGGCTTAGTCAAGACCGGCGTGGTCCAGCCCAATGTCCCCGGCTTTGGCGCTTTTGAAGTTCTCTGCGACGAAGGCTCATCCATTGGCGGCACGGATACAGCTCCCGCACCATTGTCTTACTTGGCCGCGGGTATCGGCTTCTGCCTGCTCACGCATGTGCATGGGTTGGCTCAGTCCCGGAAGCTGAACATCTCCTCCATCAAGCTGGAGCAGAAAATGAAGTTCCAGTCCAGAATTCCGGGAATGACCGCTGAAGAAGGCTCGGACATGCTTGGTGTTTCAAAAGGCGTCGAGACAGTCATCATCATCGAATCGCAAGAAGACCCATCTCTGATTGCCTCTTTGGTGGAGGCGAGTGAGAAAGCCTGCATGGCGCTTCAAACCGTCGTAAATGCAGTCCCGGCATCGACCACCATCATCAACAACGGCCAGAAACTCTGAGCCAGAATTGATGTGTAGGGCAGCCTCTCAAGCAAAATCGTTTGAAACGTTGCCCTCCTCTCCATTTCACCTTCTCAACAATGTCTCCGAGAAGGCGGAGGAAATACAATGACATCCTCTTCCCAACACAACTACTTCCCCACCACCTTTCGCAACCAGCTCATGGCAACAATCGTCTGGGCTCAGGTCTTTGTTCTCTATTGCATTGGCCTGTTGGTTTTCACCGAACAGGACACAAGTCAGATTTTCTGGGCAGATCCGTTCATCAAGATCGTGCCAATTTACGTCTCTACCTGGCTCATCATTTTCACCTCACTGCTCTTGGGCTGGTTTTGCTTTAACAAACTCGGCTGGGCAGGCTTGATAAAGCACACGCCCGGTTTGCAGATCGTGAGCGGTGTAAGCACAGCAATCATCATCACATGCATTATCTGGGCATTTTTTGGGAGTGAACTGCCTGACTTCGTCCCGGCAGAAGAAAGCTCTCGTCCAGGCTATCTCTTTGGCATGGTTGCAGGTTACGGCGAAGAACTCGTCTTCCGCATGTTATTGAGTGCGCTGGTCTTCTTCGGAATGTTTAAACTGCTGGCAGGCGTTGAGCACAGATATCGCGTGTTCTGGTCTGCTGGCACTGCAATCCTCATCGCAGCACTAGCTTTTGTCTTCCTTCATGAGCTTGGAGAACTGGATAGCATCTTATTGTGGAACTTGATCGCCACACGCATTCTCGTTCCCGGCATCATAATGGGGAGCCTGTTTTTTCTGGCCGGTCCGGGTTTTCTCATCTTCATGCACAGCACCATGCACATCATGATACCGCTGCTATTCGACTGATCCCAAAACTTGTCGCGCGCACCCATCGGCACGCGACAAGCAATTCATCTTCAAACCGTCACCGCCCGCATGGCTTCCCATAAATGCCGGGTGAGCTCCACGTTGATAAGAGTGACTTCTTCTTCTCCGCGAGCGCGACTTTTTTCTGGCTCCGAGCCGATTGTCTGGAAGCCGTTCTTCGCCAGCACATTCAGAGACCCGTCATTTTCTTCAAAGGCGCCGGAAGTCACTTTGCTCACACCCAGTTCCTCAAAGCAGTAATTGACCACCGCCTCAGTTGCCTCGCTCATATAGCCTTTGCCCCAGAACGGTTGACCCAGCCAATAACCAATGCGCGGGAAGCCATCTTCTGGAATGCGTATTCCAATGACGCCTGAGAACCCATGTTCGGATTCAATAACCCAGTTCGTTTCTTCGCTTAGCGGTGTCTCCTTGATGTGGTTCAACCACCATTCCCCATCCGCTTTTGTGTAAGGGTGAGGCACCACAGTCAGCATCTTGCTGACTTCAAAATTGCTGATGTACTCGCAGATTGGCTCCAGATCACCCTGCTGAAACTGGCGGAGTGTCAGGCGGTTTGTTTTGAGTTCAGGAAACATCATTAATCCAACTTGTTGCGTTTTGGAGTGCTTGGTCGCTGTGCCGCAAGCACTCTGTAATTCCATGATGGTCGTTAGGCAGGGATATGTCGTGCTGCCCACTGTTCCCGCGTTAAACTGAGAGAAATATTCGGCAGCTTCTCTTCTGGCCGGGAGCGCGGTGTTGAAAAGCCTCTTCCAACCTCCTGAAAACCCAGTTTGGTCAGAACGCGCAGGCTTCCGGGGTTCTCTTCAAGCGCAGAGGTATAAATCGTGGGCAGGCCAAGTGTCTCAAAACCATATGCAGTAACGGCCTGAGCAGCCTCACTCATATAGCCTTTGCCCCACAGATGCTCAGCAAGCCAATACCCAAGAATTGGCTTGCCGCTTTGAAGCTTCATCAGAGTGATCGCGCCGGAAAAGCCAGCTGGCCCCTCAATCACCCTGGCGATTTTCTCTGAGAGTGGAGTGGTCAGGCAGTAGTTGATCCACCATTCTCCGTCTGCCTTGGAATAAGGGTAAAGCACTTCAGAGAGTGTTTTACTAACTGCGAAATTGTCGGTGAACTTGCAAAGTGGCTCCAGATCAGAATGCCTGAACTGGCGCAGTATCAGCCTGTCTGTTTTTAGGTCAGGAAACATTTTGAATACTCACGAATTCACGTCTGAATTAGTCAGCCGAAGAAAGTCATTTCGGGTTATCTGAAGCTGGATTTCATCAAACTCCACATTGCCCCGCGCGCGGCAGGCGTGTTTAGCCTCACCAGTAATCTTGAAACCCATCTTGGTCAGCACCCGCATGGAGGCCGGGTTCTCCTTGAACACTCCGGTCCGCACCACATGCAGCGCCCGCGCTTCAAACAGATAACCAAGAACAACACGCAAAGCCTCACTCATTAGTCCTTTGCCCCAATGCTCGCGCCCAAGCCAGTAACCAACGCTCGCAGCTCCACGCAATTCCTTCGCTTTAAAACCACCACAAAACTGCCCATCAAGCTCAATTGCCCAGGTCACATTCTCAGCTGTGTTGTTGGCAAGCGCCTGCTCAATATAATCCCGCCCATCCGCTTCCAAAAACGGATGCGGTTGACTGCTCAGCGACTTGGAGACCTCAAAATCCCCCAGATACGCACAAAGCCGCTCCAAGTCCTCAGATTGCATCTCTCGCAGAACAAGTCGCTCGCTGCGTAGAATAGGAAAGGTGCTTTGGGTTGTCATGGCGCTCAACCTTCCGCTTCTGCTAGGTCCACAAAATCGGCTTTGGGCAATGCAAGCCGGAGATGTGGAACCATGATATCACCGCGTCCTTTAGAGGGGATAGTTTCTTCGCCCACTTTGCTGAAGCCCATCTTATCCAACAAGTGAGAGGAGGCGGGATTGTCGGCAAACACACCAGCCTCAAAGCTCGTCACAAAGCGCCGCTCAAATCCGAAACGCAGAACTGTGCGCAGCGCTTCGCTCATGTAGCCACGCCCCCAATAAGGCTCACCCATCCAATAACCGGTCCAGCTAGTTACATCCTCAAACTTTGACCAGATGCAACCGACAAGGCCAGTTCCATCATCAATGGCCCATAACACAACACTGGCAGGATCATTGGTTTTGCCGCGATGGATGTAGAACCTGCCAGTCTCTTCTGTAAACGGATGCGGCATGCCAGAGAGCATGCTCGCAATCGCATAAGAGTTCGCCAGCTGGACAAGGCGATCCAGATCACCGTCTTCAAGCATGCGCAATCGAAGACGGTCTGTTTTCAGCTCTGGAAAAGCCATCCTATCTTATCCCCGCCACGGCAAGCTGTGGTTGCTCAGCAGACTGTGCCAGCTTGAGTTCGAAATTTTGGGTCTCAATTTCGTCGGACTCTCTGGAAGCGCAGGAATGCGTGCAGACAGAGGTTGGAACGAAGCCGTTCTTCATAAGAACGCGGAATGACGCAGGATTCTCCAAAAAAACGCACGCATCAACGTTCTCAACGCAACGCTCATTTTGTAGATAGTTTACAACGGCTTGCACGGCTTCACTCATATAACCCCGCCGCCAGTAGTATTTTCCAAGTGCATAGCCCAAAGAAGCAGATTTGCCGATCCGGTGTGCACCAATGGACCCGATGAAGCCGGTACCATTATCAATCGCCCAAACCACATCCGAATTCAGATCATTAGAATGACTACGAGTGATAAACTCATGCGCCCACTCATTAGTGATCGGATGCGGAAAGCTGGCAGTCATCCGCGCCACATCAAAATCAGAAAACAGGAACCGCAGCCGAGGATAATCATCCGGCTGAAGTGCTCTTAAAATCAAACGGTTGGTTTGTAATTCCGGAAAAATCATTGCGCTGCCTCCTGCGCTCTGGACTGCTGTGCACTGATGAAATCAAGCGGGGATATGAGGAACTCTTCTGTCGGATAATTGCCCGCGAGGCGTGCACGACTTCGTCCCTCATTCTGTCCGGTATGAACAAACCCAAGTTTTCGGATCAGTGCCTGAGATCCCGCATTGTCGCTAAAGGCATCGGCAAAGATGGAAGGCAGCTCACGTTCCAGCAGCAAGTAACGGAGAACCTCACTAACTGCCTCATACATAATGCCTTTTTTCCAATGCTCTTCTGCAAGCCAAAAGGCGAGTTCAGGTTTTCTGGAAAGGTGGCCAGCACCAACGCCACCAACCACTTCCCCCTGCAGCTCAACGGCCCAGTTCACTCCATGGCCAAGGTCTCTGGGCATAAACCTTTGCAGAAAGACCTCAGCATCCGCTTTGGTATAAGGATACGGAGCACTCGCCAGCATACGCGTAACATTCTGATTTTGCAGCAATTTAAGAATGCGAGGCGCATCCGTCTCTCTCCACTCCCGCAGTGCCAAGCTGGTCGTTCTCAAACGAGGAAAAGTGGTCATTGTGCTGCCTCCTGCACTCTGAGCTGTTGTGCTGCGATGAAATCAAGCGGGGATATGGCGAACTCTTCTGTAGGATAAGTGCCAGCCAGACGAGCTAGACTGCTCCCCATTCCTTGCCCGGTATTAACAAAACCAAGCTTGCGCATCAGCGCTTGCGATCCCTTGTTATCGCTGAATGCATCCGCAATGATTTTGGGGAGTTCGCGTTCAAGAAGAAGGTAGCGCAAGGCTTCGCTAGCGGCCTCAAACATAATGCCTTTTTGCCAATGTTCTTCAGCAAGCCACCAACCCATGTCTGGTGTTTTATCAAGCGGCCCGGCACCAATACCACCAACCACTTCTCCTTTAAGCTCGACTGCCCAATTCAAAACTTCATTCAGATTGTGAGGCATAACTTTATGCAAAAAGGCTTCGGCATTTGCCTTTGTAAAGGGATGTGGCTTGGAGGTTAGCATGCGTGTAATATTCTGATTTTGAAAGAGTTTTAGCGCGCGAGGTGCATCCGTTTCTCTCCACTCCCGAAGTGTCAGACTGGTCGTTCTTAAGCGAGGAAAAGTGGTCATAGTGCTGCTCCCATCATCACATGCGCATCACCATGCAACGCCTCAAACCGATCCCGCGGCAGATGCATGATGATATTCTCAACGTCTTGTTGCAAAGGTTTAGAGTACCGAAGGCAAACACCAGCAGGCTCAAAGCCTAGCTTTTTCAATACCTTCTGTGAAGGATAGTTCGTCGCAAACACACGAGCGGCGAAGGTGTCACATGCAGCGCGCGCAAAGCCCCAATGCAGCGCAGCAACACATGCTTCAGTGATATACCCTTGGCCATGTGCGGCTTCGGAAAGCCAATAGCCAATGGTTGGTAGCTCCGGGAACTCTTTGAGATCACCGGATTTTTGGACTTCAACGCCGCCTATAAGCTGTCCGTTACAGTCGATGGCAAACGGAAATGAGTCCGTTTTAGCATTTGCAAGGCACGCCTGTTCCACAAAGGCTTCGGCTTCCATCATGGTTGGAGGCCACGTTAACCCGGTGAGCCAGCGTGCTATTTCATAGTTAGAAGGTCCGATCTCCCAAAAGCGAGGGAGATCGTCAGATTGGAACGGGCGCAGCTGCAGCCTTTGGGTATCTATAGTTGTGGTGAGCATTGTAAAAGGCCTTGTAAATCAAACTCATGTTTCTCTAATCGTTCGTTGAAGTAGGTAAGTGAGGGTAAAACGCAGCATGGCCTTAATGACCCGGATTGCAGACAGAGCGACTGCATCAGGATCAGGTAAAAGCCTGCTGGTTTTGTGTGGTTGAGAGTAAGCCGTTACAGCCAAACAACAATCACGCTGCCGAAAGCAGGTTGCTGTCATTGCAACCTGCTGATCTGGCATCACTTAACCAGCAGAGCCCCATCGCGTATTCGCGATCCATTGGCTGCGGGTCAGTGTAAAGCGTGTGGCATCCACCACGGCCATAGCGCCGAGAGAATGCAGCTTTGTCGTTCCGTCCTGCTTAAAGCCGCACTTGGTCAGCACGCGGTGCGAGGCAGGATTGCTCACGCGACAAGAAGCGGAGAGCTCCTTAACGCCGTTAGCAAACGCGAATTCGATAACAGACTGAACAGCTTCTGTCGCATATCCCTGGTTCCAGAATGGCTCGCCCACCCAATAACCCAGGTGCACAGCACCAAAGTCTTCGGCAAGCGGGTTGAAACCGATAGCGCCAATAATACGGCCAGTGTTCTTCATGCGGATCGCGAACGTTGCCTGAGATGGCAACTGCACATCACACCGTTTCACGAGCGCTTTAGCGTCTTCATACGTGAAGGGATGCGGCATGTTCGTCAGCTTCTCAGCGATCCGACGGTTGTTGGCTAAAAACAGGATGTCAGCCAAATCATCCTTGCGCGCTCGGTCGATGACAAGACGCGCGGTGTCCTGCGGCGACCCGGCCGCAACGCAACTGCTTTCTTCTGGGATTTCTTCGTATTCAACTACCATGGTTTTAACTCCGGTCTACTGCCCATCTCACTGGACAAAGAAAAAGGGAAGATGGCATCCCATCTCCCCTTTTTCTGATCTTTCGATCTGAACCGGATTTTTCCAAATCCGTCGGGGTCTGATGAGACGCCGACGATTTGGATTATCACGTCAGCGTTACTCGGCGGCGAGTGCCACCGGCATCACATTAATAAATGTTCGGCCATTGCGTTTTTCTTCGAATGCAACTTTGCCTTCGACGGTCGCAAAGATGGTGTGATCTTTACCAATGCCAACACCTGCGCCTGGGTGCCACTTAGTGCCACGCTGACGTGCAATGATGTTGCCAGGAATCACGGCTTCGCCACCGAACTTCTTGATACCAAGGCGACGACCAGCTGAGTCGCGGCCGTTGCGGGATGAACCGCCAGCTTTTTTATGAGCCATAACGAAGTACTCCTCGTTTAATCTCTAGGACAGAAACTTGCGCGAATTACTTCGCTGCGAGTTCCTTAGCCTGTGCAACCCAGTTATCACGTTCGAAGCGGCCTTTAGTGCCAGTTTCTTCTTCAACGCGGGCGATGTCTTCAGCAGAAAGAGCTGCGATCTGTGCGTAGGTAGAGATACCTGCAGCATTCAGCTTTTTCTCAATTGCTGGGCCAAGACCCTGCAATTTTTTCAGATCGTCGGAGCCTTCAGCAGCTGGTGCAGCGGCAGCTTTCTTAGGAGCAGCGGCTTTTTTAGCTGGCTTAGCGCCACTGGTCAGGATGTCGGTGATTTTCACAGTAGTGAAAGCCTGACGGTGACCATTACGACGACGGGAGTTCTGACGACGACGTTTTTTGAAGATGATGATCTTACGATCACGACCCTGCTCAACAACCTCAGCTACAACAGAAGCGCCTTCAACGGTTGGTGCACCAATGGTGGTTTCAGCATCTGAACCAACCATGAGAACTTCGTCAAAAGTTACTGTTTCACCAGCTTCGGCAGAAACTTTTTCGATCTTCAGAAGATCGTCAGCAGCAACAGTGTACTGTTTACCGCCTGTTTTGATGACTGCGAACATGCGCATGTCCTTCTTATCTAAGCGCACCCTTTGGCGTCGCAGCAAACTGCGAACTTTGTCGACCGTTTCCTTTATGCTCTAGGAACGTCCCGTTTTGGGGAGATCGACCGCAAACTCTGGAAAAAACCAGAAGGCGGTTTCGATGTCTTGCCTCGGACAGCGCGAAAACACGGGTTTCCCCGCAATTTATGAGCTGCTGGAATATACGCAGGCATTCTGGAATGTCAACGCAGAATCTCGCCAATTATATTAGAAATACGAGAGGTGAGATTTATGTCACGAATACTCAACTGTCAAAGAACGCTCCTGTATTGGAGTGATTCGCGCTATGGTTGCGCTGTCAGATTTATACCTACGATCTAATTGTTACGTCCAAATACCTATTACGCTGCGTTTTAAGGTTCATTCTATGATTGTTTTAAGGATCGATAAACCTTCGCCAGCCAACAATAGCGCAAAGAGATTTGTGCATGTTCCATACAAGTGCTTAGGGGAGAAATGAGCGCCGAATATGGAATGTATGTGACAATCTCGCGATCATTATCATCCAATGAATTAAACCGCATACGTGCGGGGGGCATAAAATGCGCATTCCAAAGTTTGCCTGGATATACTCCGTCGTAACTAGAGTTACAGCTCTTGGGTTGTTGCCGATACTTGTGCTGGGTGGGGCGTTGATTTCCCTCTCCCAAATGAACAGCCAGAATGCTGAATTTCAAAGAAATACGCAGACCTATAACCAGCTGATGCAAAATGCACAGGCGATCAGTGCTGCAGTTGATCGTATGCGCGCAATTGGTGGAGAGTTTCTACTTCACCCGAAAGTAGAGGCATCTGACATTGCAGCAAACGCACGCGAACGCGTTGTTGTACTGGTTGAAGAAACACGCGCACTAAGCGTTCCGGGCATTGAAGACGAGCTCTATGATAATCTGGAAGGCTATGCCTACGGATTTTCTGAGACATTTGGCGCTGTGGTTGAAGCGACACTAGAGCGTGGAACTAGCTCAGATGGAGGTCTCATTTCAGTCCTCCAGGGTGCTAGTTCCACAATGCAGCTCGAAATCAACAAGGCTCGTCGGCAACTGAACGTCAGCAAAGACACGCATCGTGTTGCTGGTTTGCTAAAAGATCTTCAGGCCATGGAATGGACCATTGGCGTTGACGGATATGAAATTGAAAAGAGCACCTTCAAAAGTCGCATTGAGCAGTTTGGCATGGTCATTCAAACAGCGAAAATGCCAGAAGAAACGTCCCAGGTAGTAAGCGAACTCTGGGCAACCTACACAGAGACGCTGGAGCAGATTGAAACTCTGAATGCTGACATTCAGGAGGAAATGGTCTTCGCTCTGGAGCAGTTGGACGAAATGATCCCAGCTGCGAAACAGCTTAATGATATTGGTGTAGCGGGTGAGACCGAAGCAAGGGCACTTCACAACGATGCATCAGCTGCAAGTATGCAGCGCTTCTTGTTGCAGGCTGCTGCGATGGGGATTGTCGGCCTGATGATTGCTGGCTACATCGCGTGGCGTATCTCCCGCCCTCTCGCAAACCTGCATACAGCCATGGGCGTGTTGGCAAACGGGGATGTCTCAATCAACATTGAAGGCACCAAAGGCCGGGATGAATTCGCGAAAATGGCGAAGATCCTCGAAGTGTTTCGTGCCAACGCCATTGAGCGAAATCAGCTGAACGATGAACGTGATGAAGACAACAAGCGCCGCCAGGAGCGTGAGCAAAAAGTTGCGCTTCTTGTGCGTGAGTTCGAGAAAGCAGCAACGGCTGCAGGTGACGGTTTCAACTCCGCAATCCAGTCATTGCATGAAGCCTCCTTCGCTCTGAACGTCACTGTCGAAAGCGTCTCTGACAAAGCTGGTAAAGCAGGTGATGCGGTAAGCCACGCATCTACATCAGTGGCAACTGTTGCATCTGCCAGTGAGGAAATGTCTCTTTCCATTAAGGAAGTCGCGTCTGAAGCGGTAAATTCCAAAGACGTTGCCGATGAAGTTGGTGGGCTTGTTATCAACACGTCCAAGACAATTCAGGAGCTGGCTGAAACTGCATCCCGTATTGGAAAAGTTGTTAGTCTAATTAAGGATATTGCAGACCAGACCAACCTTCTTGCTCTCAATGCCACCATTGAGGCCGCACGTGCTGGCGAGATGGGCAAAGGCTTTGCGGTTGTGGCCTCCGAGGTGAAACATCTTGCAAACCAGACCACCACGGCGACGGAAGAAATCTCGCAGCAGATCCATGCGATCCAGCAGGTGTCTACTGATGCCGTTGGCTCCATCGAAAAAGTGACGAGCATGATGGAGAAGCTATCCACCAGCTCTTCAGCAGTGGCAGCAGCTGTAGAACAGCAGTCTGTAACTGTTGGCGAAATCGCGCGTTCTGTGACCGATGCTTCTGATCAGTCTCGTATTGGTGAGTCCGAAATGGGGGAAGTTGCCAGCACTATTGAAAACTCCACCAAAACGGCAGAAGACATCAACAACCAGGCCGACAGCATCTCTGAAGAAGCTGATCAGTTTAACCGCTCGATCAAAGCCTTCCTTGAAAACGTTCAAGCCGCATAACTCTCCAGAAATGGACAGTCATTTCAACGCAGTGGGTTCGCTCACTGCGTTTTTTATTGGGAGGTGACGCGTGAGCTGTGAGTTATCTGCGGCATAGCGGTCGCAGGGCTTGCCGAAGGGAAAGCTTCTTTATATTGTCCCGCAATCCTCACCACGAGGATCAATTAGGAGAGTTGCCGGAGTGGTCGAACGGGGCGGTCTCGAAAACCGTTGAGCACGCAAGTGTTCCGAGGGTTCGAATCCCTCACTCTCCGCCATTTGTTCTTTAACCTACTTTTTCAATGATCATCGTAAGCCACTTCTCGTGAGGGCTGTAGGGCTTATTACTCAGCGTAATGCGGGCATCTTGAAGCTGTAGGTTCGGGACCTGCTGCAGGATGTTGCTGAAGCGGGCTTCGGTCATCATGGAAAAGCGACGCCCGTCATCGCGGTTTACTTCTCCTTCTCCCAATTTGAAAGAAGCAAACAAGGTCCCGCCATTCTTGAGGGCATTGCAGAGATTGGTGAGTGCGAGAGGAAGTTCAGAATAAGGAACGTGAAGCAATGAGGCATAGGCCCAGATAGCATCGTAAACCTGCTCGCTGTTAAATTCCTGAAATGTGTTTTGCTGGACATCTATACCGATCAGTTTACTAGCCGATTTCACCATTTCAGCAGATGCATCGAAGGCGTCAACTTCAAAGCCAAGCTGCTTGAAAGCATAGGCATCACGCCCGGACCCGCATCCCGCATCGAGAACTCGCCCACCTGGCGGTACTCTCATGAGGAACCGTTGGTAGTGCTCCTCCATGTCCAGATGCAGTGTGCGCTCGATAAAGCTCTCTGCATTCTTCTCGTAATAGGCTCGGGTGGTCTCTGATGAGTTCGGCATAAGACCTTCTGCTCTCCCTTAAGTCAGCAATAGTTCAGTCTGGATTTTGAAACAGTTTCTCTGAAATGACCAACACTTTTGCAAAAGAGCATTTGCAATTACCGATCTCAGACTTGATGATCCTACAGGTTCAGGTGGTGCTGTTGCGCTAACCGATATCTGCACCTGAGAAATATGGAGAATGCATAATGACCGTCGAAGCTGCTGAGCCACAACAAGTGTTGAATATTCCGAAAAAATTGGGACGTAGGCTGCGTCTGGGAATGGTCGGCGGTGGTCAGGGTGCATTCATCGGCGCAGTTCACCGCATCGCATCGCGTTTGGATGATCGCTATGAACTTGTTGCTGGTGCCCTTTCTTCTGATCCAACGCGGGCAAAAGCTTCAGCTGAAGAACTCTATATCTCATCTGATCGTGCCTATACCTCCTTCGAAGAAATGGCAGAAAAAGAACCGCTTCGGGATGATCCGGTTGATGTAGTTGCCATTGTGACGCCTAACCATATGCACTATCCGGCAGCTCGCGCGATGCTCGAGGCTGGTATCCATGTCATCTGCGATAAGCCGATGACAACGACGAGTGAAGAAAGCGAAAAGCTTGTTCAACTGGTTGAGGAAACTGGCAAACTGTTCCTGTTGACGCATAATTACACCGGCTACCCAATGATCCGGCAGGCAAAAGCTATGATTGAGGCAGGCGAACTCGGGAGAATTCGTCTGATTCAAGTAGAGTACCCGCAAGATTGGCTGACTGAGCCGATTGAGCAATCAGGCCAAAAGCAAGCCAGCTGGCGTACGGATCCAAAACGATCCGGAGCAGGCGGCTGTATCGGAGATATCGGCACGCACGCCTACAATCTTGCCACCTTCGTATCCGGCATGAAAGCAACGGAAGTTTTGGCGGAGCTGACAAGCTTCGTAGAGGGCAGAGTGCTGGATGATGATGTGCAGATGCTGCTGCGCTACGAAAATGGTGCCAAAGGAATGCTGTGGGCGTCTCAGGTTGCTCCGGGCAACGAAAATGGGCTGAGACTGCGCGTTTATGGAGACAAAGGCGGTATTGAGTGGGTGCAAGCTGACCCGAACCATCTGGTTTACTCACCCTATGGGAAGTCAAGCTACCGCATTACACGTGGCGGCCCCGATGCAATAGAGGCCGCAAATGCAGTCTCTCGCATTCCAGGTGGTCATCCGGAAGGGTATCTGGAAGCCTTCGCAACAATCTATAACGAGTTTGCTGATGTTTTGGCTGCGCGCATTTTAGGTCAGTCAGAACCCGAGTGCAGCAAACTGCTTCCGACTGTATCTGATGGGTTGGATGGGCTGAACTTCATTGAAACAGCCGTGAAAAGCTCTCAGAACGGCGGTGCATGGCAGAAACTATAAGAGAAGCTCCCCTCGCCATAGCAAAACGGCGAGGGGAGTTTCTTTAGGCTTGGGAGCCTGCTGGTTTTAGTGGTGCATCCTCTTGTGAGGCCATGCCGCCTGAAACTTCTTCCGTTGCTTCGGCAGTAAGCTCTTCTGGCAATACAAGATTGAGCACAATCGCGATCAGAGCTGCAGGAAGCAAGCCACTTGTCATCAATATGCGCAGCGTGTCAGGCAGATACTGAACAGCTTTTGGATCAAGCTGCAAACCAAGGCCGATTGATAACGCAATCGCGAAGATCACCATGTTTCGGCGGTTCCAGTTGACGTCGGAGAGCATGGAGACGCCAGCGGCAACCACCATTCCAAACATAACGATCACACCTCCGCCGAGCACTTCGATGGGAATTGTGCGAATGATCGCTCCAACCTTGGGTATCAGTCCGCACACGATGAGGAACAAGGCGCCTATCGTCACCACGTGGCGGCTCATCACACCTGTCATGGCAATCAGCCCCACATTCTGGCTGAAGGATGTGTTCGGCAAACCACCAAAAACACCGGCTATGGCTGTGCCAAAACCATCAGCGTAGGTTGCCCCCTGGATCTCCTTGTCGGTCGCCTCACGTCCTGCACCGCCTTTGGTGATGCCAGAGACATCGCCAACAGTTTCAACAGCACTCACAAACGCCATGAGACAAAAGCCAACCACAGCAGCAAGGCTGAAATCAAAACCATAGGCGAATGGCATCGGCAGGGCGAAAGATGCAGAGCGACCAATGCTTGTAGCAATCCCATCCACAGTCACCATGCCGACCATCATCGCGTAAAGATATCCTGCAAGGATGCCAATCACCACGGCAGATACTGCTAGGATTCCGCGGGCATAGAACTTCAAGCCAAGCGTGACGAGAATAACAATGAGCGCAGCAGACCAGTTGAGCATACTTCCATACTCAGGCTTGCTAATAGCAGGCACACCACCAGCAGCATACTGAATGCCCACTTTCACCAGCGCCAGACCGATCATGGTTACGACAAGACCAGTCACCAGCGGTGGTAAGGCAAAGCGAATGCGGCCAATGAACATCCCTAGAATGGCATGGAACAAACCACCAATAAGCACGCCTCCAAACAGAGCAGGCAAAGCTTCAACACCTTTACCTGCAACGAGTGGGATCATGATGGGGATGAAAGCAAAGCTGGTACCTTGCACAATCGGTAAGCGGGCTCCAACTGCTCCCATTCCAATTGTTTGAAAAAGCGTCGCTATTCCGGCAAACAGCATGGACATCTGGATCATGTATGTCATGTCCGGGAAGCCCTGCGCCCCTGCATCAGAGCCAAACCCAAATCCGGCAGCTCCGGCAATAATGATCGCCGGAGTAACGTTTGAGACGAACATGGCAAGCACATGCTGAATGCCAAGTGGAACCGCCTTATGTAAGGCAGGTGTGTAGTTCGGATCACGCAGTTGTTCTGGTGTCCCGATGGAATTGCTGGTCATTTAGTCCCCTCCTACTAATGACGCACAGTGTTATTCCGTTATTAAGTAGGCCTCCTTCAGCCAGTGTTCTTCTAGGTTGTTTCCGTCCCCAATCCGGTCGACAACAGCGAACAGTCCTGACCCGTTGATGGGAGTCAGAACGCCGTGCCATGTGTTCCGTTTGATATTGATGGACTGGGTTGAACTCGCCATAAACGCACGAGGTGATGAAGGCCGTCCACCTTCATCTTCGGCGACTATGACAAGATATTCTGACTGGTTCATCGGAATGAAGCATTGCGAGCCCAATGGATGGCGCTCCAACATCGTCAGCGTGTGCGGCAGGTTGCGAAGCTCTGCCTGAAACAGGCTGACACCAGCGCGGCCACCAATAAACTCAACACCAGCCAGATCAGAAAAACGCTCACATCGGCCTTCGTTGATTAGGATAGGTGATGTCCCGCCGGTCTCAATCAGTTCACCAAACGGCATAAATACCGCAGAGGTGAGCTTCTCAATCCGTATGGTGCGCTCTGTTGTGACCTGATTACCCATATCTGATCACCTTTGAAACGAGCAGAGCTGGGCATGTCGATTGACGTCTTTGTAAAGCAAGTACCGGAAACGGCCTGGACCGCCAGCGTAGCAAGCTTGCGGACAAAAAGCGCGCAGCCACATAAAGTCACCGGCTTCCACTTCAACCCAATCGTTATTCAGCCGATAGACTGCTTTCCCTTCCAAAACATACAAGCCATGTTCCATCACGTGGGTCTCAGCAAACGGAATGCAGCCACCGGGCTCAAAGTTCACGATGTTGACGTGCATGTCGTGGCGCATATCACCGGGGTCTACAAAGCGCGTCGTCGACCAGGCTCCATTGGTATCTGGCATGGGAGCAACAACAGCATTCTTTTCATGGGTAAACAGCGCGTCGGGTCTCGCAATGCCTTCGACAGCCTCATAGCGCTTTCGAACCCAATGGAAAGTGGCAGCTAGAGAGCTATCGTTGCGCACTTCATATTGGGCTCCAGCAGGCAGATAGGCGTAGCCACCTTCGGTAAGCGTGAAAGCCTCATTGCTCATTGTGATCGTAATCTCACCTTGAACAACGAACATCACGCCCTGCGCTTCAGGGTCTGGTTCAGGTTTAAGGGAGCCACCATCTGGCTGAACTTCCATGATGTACTGCGAAAACGTCTCAGCAAACCCAGAGAGTGGTCGGGCAATAATCCAGGCACGCGTCTTTTCCCAGAAAGGCAGATTTGAGGTCACGATGTCCCTCATCACGCCTTTGGGAATAACGGCATACGCATTAGTAAACACTGCCCGGTCTGTCATGACTTGTGTTTGCGGAGGCAAGCCTCCCGAAGGTGCGTAGAAAGAAGAAGGTGATATGCCCTCAGAAGAGGCATCAAAGGTGCGGGGTGGCAGTGTTTGGGTACTCATATGTAAGTTTACTTCCTTGTACGACACTCACGCTATGGCAGTCCGCGTAAGTGCAGCAACCCGAATTAAGTTGAATTCCTTGCCGGGGAGGTGCACTCGTCGAATTAGGGATCGACGAGGCACTGTTCGAAGCACTGGGCAAATGTGCTGGTATCAACCGTGTCCATTAAGCTCGTCAGCTGGCAGGGCCACCAAACTCCTCCCATCTATCAGTTTAGCCTAATAAATGAGTTGGATTATCAAAATTATTTTGAAAGTATTTCGCGGATAGCCGGAAAAAGAAATAGATACATAAACGACTTTTCAATCAAGAATTACTTATTCAGAAGATGAGTAGAGTACTGATAACTCTTGTCTTTTAGATACGTCTTCAATCGCTCACTGATGAAATTAAGAAAGAGCCGGATTTTAGGATCTTGATAGCGCTTGTGCGGAAATAGACATGCCAAATGCACATCAGCAGGAGGGGTAGCAGTGCAGACGGCGATAAGGTCTCCGCTGAGCAAATGATCGACAACATCAAACAAGGGGGCATTGATGAGGCCGTGATGGCCGAGTGCCCAGTTCACCAACACATCGCCGTCATCAGAGGTGAACGGGCCGCCAACTGTGAAGCTCTGTAAGCCCTCAGGAGTTTGAAGCGTCCATCGGCTTTCAGAGGAACCGGGAAACTGGAGCAGTAGGCAATCATGCTTTCCGTTTTGGAGATCTGCCCCTTGCAGTGGCTCACCACGCTGATCAAGATAGGTAGGGGAGGCGCACAGTACCCGAGGACAGTCCAACAGGTTTTTCAGCCGCATTTCAGAGTTTGGTAACTGTCCCAGAATGAATGCCAGATCCAAACCTTCTCCAGTAATGTTAAGAGGACGGTCCGAGAGCCTGAGGCGAACATGAATTTCAGGATAAGCATCGTGGAATTCAGGAATAAGCGGTGCGATCAAACGCCGCCCTATGCCGAGTGGAGCAGAAACAAAGATTGAGCCGCGTGGAGTGTGTGTCACCTCCTGAACAGCCGCTTCAGCCTCTTCCATTGCTTCCAGCATTTTACGGGCGCCAGGATAAAAAATGCTACCTTGCTCAGTGGGTTGGATGGTGCGGGTGGTGCGGTTAAACAAGCGAATGCCCAGGTGCTTCTCAAGCTCTCCAATACGGGAGGACGCAACTGCAGGAGAAACATGCATGTCCCTTGCCGCAGCAGACATGCTGCCAAGCTCAAACACGCGCACAAACATCCTGACATTGTTGATGTAAGACATTGCTTTAACTTTGAAATCCCCGCTTCTAAACGAAACATACCAGCATCAGTGTAGACTGGATAGGTGTTTTTCATTGTGCCGTGAGTTGGAAATAAAACATAGTTTTACTCCAAGTTGTATTTCAATTTTACTCGTTTAATCCTGTTCTTTCTATGAGTTGCTCTACTTTTGGGTGCTAAAGCTCCTGAGATTCTATGTGGATTGTTTTACCTGCTAGAATTCAGGAACAAATACTATGCATTCACTTGAGGGTGTTACTCGCTCCGATCAATATAGGGCATTGGGTCTCAGTACCTTTGCTTTTACTATCTGTTTTGCAGTTTGGACCATTTTTTCCATCATTGGCGTGCGCATTAAAGGCGAATTGGGGTTGTCCGATACTCAGTTCGGCTTATTGGTTGCCACACCAGTGCTCACCGGTTCTGTGAGCCGCATTTTCCTTGGAGTATGGACAGAGCAGTTCGGTGGACGGATTATGTTCCCACTGCAGATGCTCATTACAGCAGTCTGTGTCTGGTTGCTCACCTCAGTACAAACCTATGAAGTGTTTCTGTTAGCCGCCTTGGGCCTTGGATTGGCCGGCGGCTCTTTTATTATCGGCGTAGCCTATGTCTCCCAGTGGTTTGAAAAAGAGAAACAAGGCACTGCACTTGGCATTTTTGGTGCCGGTAATGTCGGCGCAGCAGTTACCAACTTCGTAGCACCATTTCTGGTCGTTGCAGTTGGCTGGGAAGGTACAGCCCGTGTTTACGCAATTGTTTTGGCAGTCACAGCCGTTCTGTTTTATCTGTTCAGTAAAGATGATCCGTCTCAGCAGGAGCGCAAGAAAGAAGGCAAGCGGGCGGTTTCGGCAGCAGAGCAGCTTGCACCTTTAAAGAACCTGCAGGTCTGGCGTTTTGCAACCTATTATTTCTTCGTGTTTGGTGCCTTTGTCGCGCTCGCGTCATTCCTCCCGCGGTACTACACCGGGGCTTACGGATTGGAGCTGACGACGGCTGGCATTTTCGCTGGTCTCTATTCATTACCTGGGTCAGTATTTCGAGCGCTTGGCGGATGGATGTCAGATAAGTGGGGTGCACGTTTTGTCATGTACCTCACATTTATCGTCTCCCTCTTTTGCCTCTTCCTGCTGAGCTATCCAGAAACCTCATATGTTGTCAGCGGTATTGACGGTCCCATTGAGTTTAACTTCGGTCTCGGTGTTGGTGCCTTCGTCTCTGTGACCGTCGTTCTTGGTTTTGTCATGAGCCTTGGTAAAGCAGCGGTCTACAAGCACATACCGGTTTACTACCCCTACCATGTTGGTGCTGTCGGAGGCCTCGTAGGCATGATCGGCGGCCTTGGTGGCTTCTTCTTGCCAATCGCCTTTGGAGTTCTGCTCGACTGGACTGGCGTTTGGACGGCACCCTTCATGCTTCTCTTCATCATTGTTGCGGTCTCAACTGTGTGGATGCACGTCGCCATCCGCAGGATGGAGCGCAAGCGTTATCCCGAATTGCAAGACGAAACAGATCTGTCTGATCTTCCGGACGAGCCGGTTGAAGGTCCGGACGGACCTGCAGGCGTAGAAAAGTATCCGTAACCAGCGAAACCCTTTCTGGACATTCGGTCTGGGGAGGGCATGTAGCCAAAAGGAATGAATGTATGTCTGATAACAACACTCAACAAGGGCACACACTAATTGAATGGCGGCCGGATGATCCGGAGTTCTGGGAAACCAAAGGGAAGGTGATTGCCTCTCGAAACCTTTGGATCTCTATTCCGGCACTTTTGCTTGCCTTCTCAGTGTGGCTCGTTTGGAGTGTTGTTGTCGCAAGGCTACCCGCCATCGGTTTTGATTATACGACAGACCAGCTCTTCCTGCTGGCTGCTCTGCCAGGCCTTTCTGGCGCGACACTCAGGATCTTTTATTCCTTTATGGTCCCTATCTTTGGTGGTCGCCTTTGGACAACGCTAACCACAGCATCGCTGCTTCTTCCGGCTCTGGGTATCGGGTACGCAGTTCAGGACCCCACCACGCCTTATAGCATCTTCCTTCTGTTAGCCCTGCTTTGCGGTTTCGGGGGTGGTAACTTCGCCTCTTCAATGGCAAATATCGCGTTCTTCTATCCAAAGAAGGAAAAAGGAAACGCGCTTGCGCTCAATGCAGGCCTCGGAAACCTTGGCGTTTCCGTCATGCAGTTTGTGGTGCCGCTTGTCATCACAGCTGGTGTCTTCGGTGCGATCGGTGGCGCTCCTCAAATCCTTGAGGATGGATCCCAACTCTGGATCCAGAATGCTGGCTTTATCTGGGTTCCATTCCTCATCATCGCGACGCTGGCTGCATGGTTTGGCATGAATGATATCGCCGATGCCAAAGCGAGCTTTAAAGAGCAATCCATCATCTTCTCAAGAGCGCACAACTGGATCATGTGCATTCTCTACACGGGAACCTTCGGCAGCTTTATCGGCTATTCCGCAGGCTTCCCGCTGCTCATGAAGACACAGTTCCCAGAGGTGAACGCACTCACCTTCGCATTCCTTGGCCCTCTCGTTGGTGCGCTCTCCCGAGCCGGTACAGGTTGGGTCTCTGATAAGTACGGCGGTGGCCGTGTAACCTTCTGGACCTTCCTGTTCATGGCGGTTGCTGTTGGTGGCGTGCTGTTCTTCCTGTCCATCAAAACAGAGCCGGGAGCTTTCTGGGGCTTCTTTGCCTGCTTCATGGCACTGTTTTTCCTGACAGGCGTAGGCAACGCCTCCACCTTCCAGATGATCCCAACCATCATGCGCCAACAGGTCGGCCTCTTGATGCCAGAGCTGGATGCAACAGCTCACCTGCGCCAGTCAGAACGTGAAAGTGCAGCCATCATCGCCTTTACCTCTGCAATTGCAGCCTACGGTGCCTTCTTCATCCCCAAAGCCTACGGAACATCCATCGCCTACACAGGTGGTCCGGATGCCGCGCTTTGGGCCTTTGGCATCTTCTACGTGATCTGTCTGGTGATTACGTGGTTCTTCTACACCCGCAAGGGTGCCTCCGTTCCGTGCTAAGCAAATAACGTGAAGGGCATTTCAGATGTCTCTACTACTCGATAAACTGAACTTCTTCGCAAAACAGGACACTGGTACCTTTGCAAACGGGCACGGTGTTACAACCAATGAGAACCGAAATTGGGAAGACAGCTATCGAAAGCGATGGCAATACGACAAAATCGTACGCTCGACCCATGGTGTGAATTGCACCGGTTCCTGTTCCTGGAAGATCTACGTCAAAGGCGGGATTGTCACCTGGGAAACCCAGCAGACGGATTATCCGCGTACCCGCCCGGACCTGCCAAACCATGAGCCACGGGGTTGTTCTCGTGGTGCCAGCTATAGTTGGTACATGTATTCCGCAAACCGGGTGAAGCATCCACTCATTCGCTCCCGCCTCCTCAAGTTATGGCGCAACGAGCGAACAGTGAAATCACCGGTCGCTGCGTGGGCAGCCATTCAGGATGATCCTGCAAAGCGCGCAGATTACCTGAAAGTGCGCGGACACGGCGGTTTTGTGCGAGCCACTTGGGAAGAGGTCAACGAAATCATCGCAGCAGCAAATGCTTACACCGCGAAGAAATGGGGACCTGACCGCGTCGTTGGCTTCTCTCCAATTCCGGCTATGTCCATGATTTCTTACGCAGCAGGTACCCGCTATCTGTCTTTGCTCGGTGGCACATGCATGTCGTTCTACGACTGGTACTGCGATTTGCCTCCTGCCTCACCACAAACATGGGGTGAGCAAACCGATGTGCCTGAATCCGCTGATTGGTACAATGCGGGCTTCCTGATGTTGTGGGGCTCTAACGTTCCACAAACGCGCACACCGGATGCGCACTTCTACACCGAGGTTCGCTACAAAGGCACCAAGTCAGTTGTGGTCTGCCCAGATTACTCGGAAGCGGCCAAGTTCTCAGATCTCTGGCTCCATCCAAAGCAAGGCACTGATGCAGCTCTGGCGATGGCCATGGGTCATGTCATCCTTCGTGAATATCATTTAGACAGGCAGGCAAAATACTTCGAGGACTACTGCCGTAAGTACTCCGACATGCCGCTGCTGGTTCGCCTCGTCAAAAAAGACGGCAAATACATCCCGGAACGCCTCCTGCGTGCTTCCGAATTTGCGGACAAGCTGGGGGAAGAAAACAATCCGGAATGGAAAACCGTTGCCCTGGACCGCAAATCGAAGAAGATAGTGGTTCCGCATGGCTCCATCGGCTTTCGCTGGGGGGAGAAAGGCAAATGGAATCTTGAAGAAAGAGACGGCGCTGGCAAAGACACGGACCTCGCCATGTCTTTCATTGACAAAGCTGATCATGATGAAGTCGCTGACGTGGCTTTCCCATACTTCGGCAATCGCGAGCATGACCACTTTGCGGGAACCAACCATGAAAGCGTGATGGTGCGCAAAGTCCCCGCAAAGAAAGTGAAGCTGGCGGAAGGTGAAGCGCTTGTAGCGTCCGTTTTCGACCTCTTCATTGCCAACTACGGTCTGGATCGCGGATTGGATGATCCAAACTCTGCCAAGTCCTATGATGAGGAACTGCCTTACACGCCTACATGGGCAGAGAAAATCACAGGCGTTCCCAAAGATCATATCATCACAACGGCTCGCGAGTTCGCGACAAACGCTGAGAAGACCAACGGACGTTCCATGGTCATCCTCGGTGCTGGTCTAAACCACTGGTACCACATGGATATGAACTACCGCGGTATTATCAATCTGCTGGTGATGTGCGGCTGCGTTGGTCAATCTGGTGGTGGCTGGAGCCACTATGTGGGGCAGGAAAAACTTCGCCCGCAAACCGGGTGGACAGCACTCGCCTTTGCATTGGATTGGACACGCCCACCACGGCATATGAACTCAACATCCTTCTTCTATGCGCATACAGATCAATGGCGCTATGAAACGCTCAAGGTGGATGAGATCTTATCGCCAACAGCCCCAGATGGGGATTGGGATGCGTCGCTGATCGATTACAACATCCGTGCAGAGCGTATGGGGTGGTTGCCGTCAGCTCCACAACTTGAGGCCAACTCACTTCAGGTTGCTAAAGCGATAGAAGAGAGCGGCAAAGAAGCAAAAGACTATATTGCTCAGGAGCTAAAATCAGGCAGTCTCAAATTGTCCTGTGAAGACCCCGACAACGAGGCCAACTGGCCACGTAACTTGTTTGTCTGGCGCTCCAATCTGCTCGGTTCTTCCGGTAAAGGTCACGAATACTTCCTCCGTCATCTGCTCGGCACTGAGCATGGTGTGCTGGGCAAGGATCTGGGAGAGGAAGGCCGCCAGCGGGCGAAAGAAGCCGTCTGGCATGACAACGCACCGGAAGGCAAACTGGACCTGTTGGTCACGCTGGACTTCCGTATGTCCACCACCTGCGTCTATTCGGATATCGTTCTGCCAACAGCCACATGGTACGAGAAAAACGACCTCAATACCTCGGATATGCACCCCTTCATTCATCCACTTTCCAGTGCAGCTGATCCTGCATGGGAAGCCCGCAGTGACTGGGAGATCTTCAAGGGTATTGCCAAGTCCTTCTCTGAGGTCTCACAAGAAGTTCTCGGCAAGGAAAAGGACGTCGTCCTTGTCCCGATCCTGCACGACACAGCTGGTGAAATCGCCCAGCCATTCGACGTAGCGGATTGGAAGAAGGGGGATATTGATCCGCAACCCGGCAAGACTATGCCAAACGTTGTGGTTGTCGAACGAGACTATCCAAACATCTACAAGCGCTTCACGGCTCTTGGCCCACTGATGAGCAAACTCGGCAACGGTGGCAAAGGCATCAGCTGGAACACCGAACACGAGGTAGACCTCCTCAAAGGCCTAAATGGTGAGGTATTGGAAGACGGGCCAACCAAAGGCTTGGCTAAGATCGAAACGGATATCGATGCAAGTGAAGTTGTCCTGTCTCTGGCCCCGGAAACCAATGGTGAAGTGGCTGTCAAAGCATGGGCTGCTCTCTCTGAGTTCACTGGCAGAGACCACACCCATCTGGCATTGCCGAAGGAAGAAGAGAAAATCCGCTTCCGCGATATCGTCGCTCAGCCACGTAAGATAATCTCTTCGCCGACATGGTCCGGCATTGAATCTGAGCATGTTTGCTACAACGCAGGCTACACCAACGTGCATGAGCTGATCCCGTGGCGAACGATCTCCGGTCGTCAGCAACTCTATCAGGATCACCTCTGGATGCGTGCGTTTGGCGAAGGCTTCTGCGTGTACAGGCCGCCGATAGACACCAAAGGCGTCAAACCGGTGATCGACGATAAATCTCTCGGCAGAAAGCAATTGGTCCTCAACTTCATCACCCCGCACCAGAAGTGGGGCATCCACTCCACATACACCGACAACCTGTTGATGCTCACGCTCAACCGTGGTGGTCCGGTGGTCTGGATCTCAGAGGTTGATGCGCAAAAAGCTGACATTGAAGACAATGACTGGGTCGAAGTCTTCAACATCAACGGTGCGCTTGTGGCGCGTGCGGTGGTCTCTCAGCGCATGAAGGAAGGCACGATCTACATGTATCACGCTCAGGAAAAGATCGTGAATACACCGGGATCTGAGCTCACCGGACAACGCGGCGGTATCCATAACTCGGTGACCAGAACCGTCACCAAACCAACACACATGATTGGTGGGTACGCGCAGCAATCCTACGGCTTCAACTACTATGGAACGGTTGGCTCCAACCGCGATGAGTTCGTTGTGGTTCACAAACTGGAAAAAGTGAACTGGATGGAAGAACCACTGGATGACAGTGGTCAGGAGGCAGCAGAATGAAAGTCCGCGCACAAGTCGGAATGGTGCTGAATCTGGATAAATGCATTGGCTGCCACACCTGTTCAGTGACCTGTAAAAATGTTTGGACCAACCGAGAAGGCGTTGAATACGCCTGGTTCAACAACGTGGAAACCAAACCCGGTATTGGTTACCCCAAAGACTGGGAAAACCAAAAGAAATGGAACGGTGGCTGGGTTCGCAAACGCAATGGCAAGATCATTCCCAAGATGGGTGCCAAATGGCGCATTCTGGCGAAGATCTTCGCGAACCCTGACTTGCCAGAAATCGACGACTACTACGAGCCGTTTGATTATGACTACGAGCACCTGCAGGGTGCTCCTGAAAGTGCTCAGTTCCCAACAGCCCGCCCAAAATCAGCAATCACCGGCGAGCGGATCGAAAAAATTGAATGGGGACCAAACTGGGAAGAAATTCTCGGTGGTGAGTTCTCCAAGCGCTCAAAAGATTACAACTTTGAGGGTATTGAGAAGGAAATCTATGGCGAGTTCGAAAACACTTTCATGATGTACCTGCCACGTCTGTGTGAGCACTGCCTCAACCCAACATGTGTTGCTGCGTGTCCATCAGGTGCCATCTACAAGCGTGAAGATGACGGTATCGTCCTGATTGATCAGGAAAAATGCCGTGGTTGGCGTATGTGCGTTTCTGGCTGCCCTTACAAGAAGATCTACTTCAACTGGTCCTCCGGCAAATCAGAAAAATGCATCTTCTGTTATCCGCGCATTGAATCCGGACAACCAACAGTCTGTTCCGAAACCTGCGTAGGTCGCATCCGATATCTGGGTGTCATCCTGTACGATGCGGATAAGATCGAAGAAGCAGCTTCAACCAAGGATGAGAAAGACCTCTACGAAGAGCAACTGAAGGTCTTCCTTGATCCGCATGATCCAAAGGTAATCGAACAAGCCCGCAAAGATGGTGTTCCTGAGGATTGGCTCAAGGCTGCCAAGGCATCGCCGATCTATAAGATGGCAATCGACTGGAAAGTAGCCTTCCCACTTCACCCGGAATACCGCACACTTCCGATGGTTTGGTACATTCCACCTCTCTCCCCAATCCAATCGGCCGCAGAAGCTGGCAAGATCGGCTGGGATGGTGACCTGCCGGATGTCCGGAGCATGCGTATTCCGGTCCGTTACCTCTCCAACCTCCTCACAGCAGGCAAAGACGAGCCTGTCGTCACGGCGTTGGAGCGGATGCTCGCCATGCGCTCCTACATGCGCTCCAAGTCAGTTGATGGCGTAGTCAACGAAGCTATTGCTGAACGAGTGGGTCTGACTTCTGAGTTGATTGAAGACATGTACAAGATCATGGCGATAGCCAACTATGAGGATCGCTTCGTCATCCCAACCACACACCGTGAAGTGTCCGAGGATGCCTACGATGTCCGCGGCTCCTGCGGCTTCTCCTTCGGCAATGGTTGCTCTGGCGGCAGTGATGGAACTGACCTGTTCGGTGGTTCACGCAAGAAAACCGTCGAAACACCAACGGATATATTTAAGGAGATGCGCGGATGATCGTCTCTTTAAAAATCCTCTCGCTCTTGCTCAACTACCCGAGGCAAGAACTGCTGGATGACCTGCCAGCACTGAAAAAAGCGGTAAACTCAGATCGCTTGCTCTCTGCAAAAGGCCAGAAAATGATCTGCACTCTTTGCGATGATCTGGCTACTAAAGATCTCTATGAGGTGCAGGAAAGATACGTGTTCCTGTTTGATCGGACCCGCTCACATTCACTACACCTGTTTGAGCATGTGCATGGTGAGAGCAGAGACCGCGGTCAAGCTCTCGTCGATCTGCGTGAGATGTACCTGACAAACGGTTTCGCGGTAGAGACCACGGAACTACCGGACTACATCCCGCTGTTCCTCGAGTACCTGGCGCATCAACCATTTACAGAAGCACAGGAACTGCTTGGCCAGACAGCTCATATCTTCGAGGCCCTTCGTTTGCGTCTCAAAAAGAAGGGCTCGATCTACGCCAATGCGTTTGGTGCTGTTGCTGAAATCAGCAAAGCGTCACCTTCCAAGGAGCTGCTTTCCAATATTCTTGCAGAGCCCGAAGATGATCCAAATGATCTCGAAGCCATGGATCGCATTTGGCAGGAAGAGGTCGTCAAGTTTGGTGGCAATGCAGGAGAGGGCAGTTGCGGCCCTGATCGCTTGAGAATGCAAATGAGAGCTGCGGACAGACGTCCGCCTGATGCCACGACCCAGAACATTCAAGGGGAGAACTAGAAATGTCTGGCTTCTTCAACACGTTGTTCTTCGGAATATATCCATACATCGCCCTCTCGGTTTTGATTGTAGGCACAATCATCCGTTATGACCGTGAGCCTTATAGTTGGCGTGCTGGTTCAAGCCAGCTCCTGCGCCGCAAGCAGTTGGTCTGGGGTTCAGTGCTCTTTCATGTAGGCGTGCTGATCATCTTCTTTGGCCACTTGGTTGGATTGCTGACCCCAATAGTCCTGTTCGACCTGGTGGGCATCAGTCACGGTGCTAAGCAGGTTCTTGCTGTCGTCGTCGGCGGTATTGCTGGCCTGATGGCGATTGTTGGTGCAGGGATGCTCATTCATCGTCGCTTGTATGATGCGCGTGTACGAGCAGTCTCCAGCACAATGGACACCTTCATTATATGTCTGCTGGGCTTCCAGTTGCTTCTGGGGCTTGGAACTATACCTGTTTCCCTCATGCATCTGGACGGTGAGGAAATGGTCAAATTCATGAGCTGGGCACAAGGCATCTTTACATTCCGTGGTGATGCAGCAAGCTATGTCGTTGATGCTTCATGGATCTTCAAATTGCACCTGTTCGTGGGGCTGACGATCTTGCTTATCTTCCCGTTCACACGCCTGGTGCATATGCTCAGCGTTCCGGCAAGATACTTGTGGCGTCCCGGTTACCAGATCGTGCGTGAGCGCAACTCCACCAATCCACGCCATCCTGCTGAGTGAGGTGAAATGGCCAATCTCTACACCAACCCAAACCTAAGTGAGGGTGCTCAGGCAGACGTGGATCTGCCGAGCACCAAAGTGCCGCCCAAGAGCAAACCGATCATTACCGATGTATCGGTCAACGGGGTCCAAATCTCAGAGCAAAACATTCTGGCAGAAGCCCAAAACCATCCGGCTGAGAACCCAGGTCAGGCAGTGCAAGCTGCTGCGAGAGCGTTAGTCGTCCGCGAACTGTTGTTGCAGCAAGCCAAGGCCTTGAACATTGAGGCTGCACCAGAACAGATGGATGACGGAAGTGAGACACCTGAAGATGCAGCGATCAGAGAACTGATTGAGCAGGAGGTCGAGATCCCGACAGCTTCCAAGGATGAGTGCCAGCGTTACTACGAAAACAACAGGACTCGCTTCAGTTCAGAGCCAATCTATGAAGCCAGCCATATCTTGTTTGCGGCTGGGTCAGAGCAACACACTGCTCGCAGCATAGCCAAGGCCCGTGCCCACGATGTCATTAAACTGCTTCAGGACAAACCAGAAGCCTTTGCAGATCTGGCGCTGGAGTACTCCGCTTGCCCTTCAAAAGAAACGGGCGGAAATCTGGGCCAATTGACCAAGGGAAGCACAGTTTCGGAGTTTGAAAAAGCGCTCCAATCGATGCATGCAGGACAGATGACAGGCGAACCTGTTGAGACCAAGTTCGGCTACCACATCATTTTCCTGAACAGGAAGATTGAGGGAAATACCCTGCCATTCGAGCATGTTGAGGAAACCATCAGAGCATGGTTGGAAGCCGCAAGCTGGTCCAAAGCAGTGTCTCAATACATCACTATCCTGGCAGGGTCTGCTGAGATAAAAGGTATTGATTTACTTGGTTCTGACAGCCCGTTGGTTCAGTAAAATTGTAAGTACTCAGCGATGAGTACCTGCTCTTTTATCGATAAACTTGGATAAGCAGTAAGCTATTGATCTCTGGTATTTTCTCCTTCCTTAAATGTGATTAGGGTTATTTCCGGAGTTCTTCCCGTGATGTTCTCGGGATCCTGTGTTCTGGAGAAAAACAATGTCGAAACTGAACTGGGGCTTTCTCGGAACAAGCTTCATCTCGCTGACAATGGCAGACGCTATACAAGCGGAAGGATCGACGCGGATACATTCCGTGGCAGGTCGGTCAGAAGTGCCTCTGAAAGTCTTCGCAGAAAAGTACGATGTTGAGCATACCTTTGATGACTTCAACGAGCTGATTGAAGACGAAGCCGTTGATATCATTTACATCGCTCTCCCAAACCACATTCACCACGAGTACGTGGTCAAGGCAGCAAATGCGGGGAAAGCAATCCTCTGCGAAAAGTCGCTGTCTATCGACATGGAAAAAACCGATCAGGCGCTGAAAGCGGTTGCCGAGAACGGTGTATTCTTCGTGGAAGGGTTGATGTATCTGAACCACCCGTTTGCAGCTACTATTCGTGATGTGGTTGCTTCTGGTGAGTTGGGTGAGATCCAGTCGATTACAGCTCAGTACTGCGCGTCAATTGCCAGGTTCGTGAACCCACACAGCAAGGGGGCACTTTATAACCTTGGTTGCTATCCAACCTCGCTGATGCATCTTCTATTACAGACTGCATTCCCGACCCATATCTTTGATAATTATAACATATCGGCAATGGGCCGACGTGGTGCAGATGGGAACATCTGCGAGTCTGCAGCAACGTTGCGGTTGAATAACGGTGTTGTTTGCCAGCTTCACACGGCAGAAGACTACGGTCTCCATGCTGGTTTCACAGTGCTTGGCTCCAAGGCAAGTCTGGTGTTGAATTCCAACCCATGGCTACCGGAAGCTGAGGGGAATATCTACACAGTTACCCCATACGAAAAGCCGGGCGACACGCGCACAGTTATGGCAGACGGCAACGCCTTTATTTATCAGGTCAGAGCGATCCGTAAAGCGATCGAAGCTGGCAACAAGGCGCTGGAAAGCCCGGCTCCGAGTGTTGAGGACAGCCGTCAGATCATGCAGATCCTGACCGACTGGGAAGCAGCAACCGTGACTGCCTGAGCGACATGATATTGCAATGTGAGGGGTGCGATTGCACTCCTCTGTGCAGCCTGCGAGGGTTGCCAAAATACTCGCGACTACAACAATTCCCAAATTTTTCTCAGTGATCCGTTGAGGCTCGTATTGCCTGCTCCATGAGCAGCAAGCGTCAATTCCTGCATGAAATCAGCTTGCTACGTGGATGCAATTTAGGCAGTCAGAGCAAAAATTAGACGTTGTGTGCTATTTTTCAATCCATGGAAAATATTGCAAAATAATATTGATTGAAATTATTTGACCGAAAAGTAAAATTTCATAATGTTGCTTCGATTCGAGTGTTTTATCGTCATTTAGCTAAATCCACAGCTATATAGTGGTCCAATAATATTTATACAGTCGATAAATAGCTGAATACCATAAGAAAAGTACTGTGTGATCTGCATTAATTTACGTGCCGTCATGCAAAAAATACTTCTGAGGCATCTAGTCATTAGCCGCTTTGTCTCGTATACAGCCATTTTTAATGCCTTCGTCCTGATCAGGACATTTTCACTTTCACTACGAGATAGGGCAGATTGCGGCTGCAGTCTGATCTGCAGTCCTGCACAATTATTGATTTCAGGGGGTGTGCATGTTTGCGACACGTTTGAACGGTTTGGTGAGACGCCATGTTCTCGCAGCCGTAGCTGCTTTTGCGGCCATAATCGCGGTTTATTCACCAGCAAAAGTTTTAGCTGCCGAACCTCTCAAGGTCGCAGCGATTTACACCGTTCCTGTTGAGCAGCAATGGGTTGGACGTATCCACCAAGCGCTCAATGCAGCGGCAGAACGCGGTGACATCACCTATGTCTATTCCGAAAACACAGCCAACACCGACTATGAGCGCGTTATGCGTGAGTACGCCGAAGCTGGTCATCAGCTCATTGTTGGCGAGGCGTTTGCAGTAGAACGCGCAGCGCGCAACGTGGCTGCAGAATACCCGGAAACAGCTTTCCTCATGGGCTCGTCCTTCCCGGCAGCTGAGCCAAACTTCGCGGTATTCGACAACTTCATTCACGAACCATCCTACCTGTCCGGTATGATCGCAGGTGCGAAGTCCAAGTCTGGCAAAATCGGCATGATCGGTGGCTTTGCTATTCCGGAAGTGAACCGTCTCATGCACGCATTCATGAATGGTGCTAAGGCAACCAATCCAGAGGTGACTTTCACTGTCAACTTCATCAACTCCTGGTACGATCCGCCAAAAGCGAAAGAAACCGCTTACGCCATGATCGATGCTGGTGCGGATGTTTTGTATGCAGAACGCTTCGGTGTGTCTGATGCGGCGATGGAAAAAGGCATCTTCGCGATTGGCAATGTGATCGATACCGCTGCTGACTATCCAAACACCATCCTCGCCTCTGCCATCTGGCATATGGAGCCAACAATCGACACTGCGATTGCGGCTGTAAAGGCGAATAACTTCAAGGCTGAAGACTACGGCAAGTACTCCTTCATGGGCCATGCTGGTGGTTCGCTGGTGGTTGATGAAACGCTGGTGGATGCGGACCTTCTTGGCAAGGTTAAAGCTGTTGAAGCGAGCATTCTGAATGGGGCTTTTACCGTTGAGATCAACGACGAAGAGCCAAAATCCTCCAAGTAACGCTGATCGGGTCGGGGGGATATCCCGGCCCGTCTTCTCCGCCTGCTACGCGCATAACCTCGTCAGTCCAAGGGTATCCCATGCCAGAAACTGAGAGCGGGCATCCGCTTTTATCTCTTCAAAACATAACCAAGATCTTCGGTGATCTGGTTGCCAACGGAAACGTCAATCTGGACCTGCATGCCGGGGAAATCGTTGCGTTGCTGGGTGAGAACGGAGCGGGGAAAACCACGCTCATGAATATCCTGTTTGGTCATTATGTGGCTGACCAAGGACGTGTCATGGTACGCCACTCCTCCGGTATTTTGGTAGATTTGGAGCCGGGAGCTCCTCAGGCGGCCCTTGAAGCGGGGATAGGTATGGTTCACCAGCACTTCACGCTGGCTGAGAACCTGACGGGGCTTGAGAACATCGTTTTGGGCACTGAGAGCCTGTTCTCACGCCGCTTCAGCCGCTCCAAAGCGCGGGTAAAACTGCAGGAGCTGATGCAGAGCTCCGGCCTAGACGTTGATCTGGATCTGCGCGTCTCCAAGCTTGCTGTTGGCGAAAGACAGCGCGTCGAAATCCTCAAAGCGCTCTACCGGGACGCCCGCATTCTGGTGCTGGACGAACCCACAGCGGTTCTCACACCTCAGGAATCCGACAGTCTTTTCAAAACCTTGAAGCTGCTCGCCGCCAAAGGCATGGCGATCATCTTCATCTCCCACAAGATGGCTGAAGTGCTGGGCGCGTCTGATCGTGTTGCGGTTCTCAGAGGGGGCCGGATGGTTGCTGACCTGCCGACATCGCAGTGTGATCGCCACCAACTGGCTGAGGTGATGGTCGGGCATTCCGTCCAAACTGCAGAACGCAAACCCGGCTATCCGGAAGACGAAACGCTGGTTTTTGCTGGCGTCAGTGCAGGAGAGGGCCGCGAGCAGATCGAGAACGTCAATCTTGCCCTCCGTAAGGGGGAAATCATCGGCCTCGCAGGCGTCTCCGGCAACGGCCAAAGCACCCTTGCTAAGGTCATCTCTGGGCTGGAAATCCCTGCCATTGGCTCCGTCCAACTCAACGGCAAACCGCTCAAGGCCAGTGCTGCGGCTGCCATCAAATCCGGCGTGGCCCGCATCCCGGAAGACCGTCATCACGACGGCATCGTTGGCGCCATGTCGGTAGAGGAAAACCTCGTTCTGGAGGAAATTCGTGGGGCCGCCTACCAACGCTTCGGCCTTCTTCGCTTCAACGAAATTCGCAAGCGCGCTCAGGAGGCTATCAAGGCCTATGACATCCGCTGTTCTGGCCCGCTTGCTGTCTCCCGTCTGCTTTCCGGCGGGAACATCCAAAAAATCGTCCTCGCCAGAACGCTGGACCAGCAACCCGATATCGTCCTTGCCGCCCAGCCCTCCCGCGGGTTGGATGTTGGCGCAACGGCTGATGTGCACCGCCGCCTGCAAGAGGCGCGAGACAGAGGCGCTGGCGTCCTTCTCATCTCTGAAGATCTGGACGAACTCTTCCAGTTATCCGACAGGATTGCCGTGATCCATCGCGGGCATATCTGCGAGCCAATGGAGACGGAAAAGTTGGATAAGAAACAGGTTGGCCTGATGATGGCAGGACATTCCGCAAAAGGGGAACAAGCAGCATGATCCGGTTTGAACCTCGTACCAATGTTTCTTCGCTCTTCGCGTTTGCCCTGCCAATTATCGCAGGAATCACCGCGCTCGTGCTTGCCGCGATCCCCATTGCAGCGGCAGGGGGAGAAGTTTTCGCCGCCTACGGGCACATCTTCAAAGGCGCATTCGGCTCCAAGTTTGCATTCTCTGAGCTTTTGGCCCGCGCAACGCCGCTCATTTTCACGGGTCTGGCCGTAAGTGTCGCCTTTCGTGCCAAGCTCTGGAACATTGGCGCAGAAGGCCAGCTCTATGTGGGCGCACTCGCAGCAGTCGCCATTGGCACCGGCGCAATCTCCGCGCCCGCCTACATCATGATCCCGCTGATTATACTGGCAGGCATGATTGCTGGCGGCACCTTGATGCTCGTCCCAACCCTGCTGAAAACGAAGCTGGGCGCGGATGAAGTGGTCACCACACTGCTACTCAACTTCGTCGTGCTGCTGTTTGTGCAGATGATGCTGGAAGGGCCCATGAAAGATCCCATGGGTATGGGCTGGCCACAGTCAGAACCCATGACCAGCGCCGCCACACTGCCCAAGATGTTCGCCCGCATGCGCATCCACTGGGGCCTCGTGATCGCACTGGCATCAGCCCTGATCATCTACATCATGATGAAGCGTAGCGTCTGGGGTTTTGAAATCCGCGCAACGGGAGAAAATGTCTCTGCCGCAAAACATGCTGGCATTCCGGTCACCTCCACGTTCATCAAAGTCGGCCTGATCTCCGGTGCATTGGCAGGCCTTGCTGGCGTCAGCGAAGTGGCTGGCCTCAAAGGGTACTTGACTGCCGATATCTCCCCGGGCTTCGGTTACACCGGCGTTGTCGTTGCGATGCTTGCAGGTCTCTCACCCGTTGGTGTGGTCGTGGCCGCCATCTTCATTGCAGCAGTCTTTGTGGGGGCAGATAGCATGAGCCGTGCCATGGGCGTGTCCAGCTATATTGCTGATCTTGTAGTCGCCATGTCTTTGATCTGCGTATTGATTTCCAGCCTCTTTGTGCGCTTCAAAATACGCTTTGTCAGGCCTAAAAAGACACCACTTGTCGCCAAAGGGGAGGCATAAGCCATGGAATACATTGATATTCTTCTCTCCGCCAATTTCTGGGCCGCTGCCATCCGCATCGCAACCCCGCTCATCTTTGGTGTATTAGGTGCCTTGGTCTGCGAGCGGGCAGGGGTGCTCAACCTCGGTATTGAGGGCATCTTTGTCGTTGGTGCCATGTGTGGCTGGATGGCTGTTTGGCTCGGCGCGGGCCTCTGGGGCGGCATCCTTATCGCGGCACTGGCCGGGGCCTTCTTCGGCTTGCTTCATGGCATCCTCACGGTGCCGCTGGGCCTATCGCAGCACGTCTCCGGCCTTGGCATAACCATGTTTGCAACCTCGGTCAGCTACTTCACCTACCGTACAGCCCTGCCAAAGGTGTCTAGTCCACCTCGTATTGAGGCGTTCCAACCGCTTGATATTCCGGTTCTTTCAGACCTGCCCTTCATCGGTCCAGCCCTCTTCCAGCAAACATCTATGACCTTTCTGGCGCTCGCCATGGTCTTACTGGTCAGCTACGTCCTCTATCGCACCCCGCTTGGCCTCGCCATCCGTGCAGTAGGCGACAACCCATCCGCCGTTGAAGCACAAGGCCTCTCGGTTTTCGCATTGCGTATCGGGGCAATCATGGCCGGGTCTGCGTTGATGGCGCTGGGTGGTGCATTCCTCACCATGTCCGCGTTTGATGCTTTCTTCTTCGGCATGATCAACGGACGCGGCTGGATCTGCATTGCTCTGGTGGTGTTTGCAAGCTGGAGACCGGGCAAAGCTCTGCTGGGGGCACTGCTGTTTGGAGCGTTTGATGCCTTCCAGATCCGCCTGCAAAACGAGGTTGGCGCGGTAATCCCGTCTCAGGTCTTCCTGATGATCCCATACCTGCTTTCCATCATTGCGCTGGTATTGGTCGCTCGCAAAGCAGACTACCCACGCGCCCTGCTGCAACCTTATTTCCGTGGTCAGCGTTAAGCTGGAAAAGCAAGAAAGGCACCACTCATGTCTCTGGATCTCCTTGTCAAAAACGCCGTTCTGACCACAGGTGAAACTGGCGTAGATGTCGCGGTGAAAAACGGCACAATCACCGCGATTGAAAAGGACATCACCGCAGAAGCGGGGCGTGTGATTGATGCTCAGGGCCAGCTGGTCTCAGCGCCATTTGTTGACCCGCACTTCCATATGGATGCCACCCTTTCCCTCGGCCTGCCAAGAATGAACGAGAGCGGCACCCTGCTGGAAGGCATCAGCCTCTGGGGAGAGCTGAAACCTCTACTCACCATTGATGCGGTTGTCGAATGTGCTCTGCGCTACTGCGATCTTGCAGTCTCTCAGGGCTTGTTGGCCATCAGAAGCCACGTAGATGTGTGTGATGATCGTCTGCTCGGCGTGGAAGCCCTGCTGGATGTAAAGCAACGCATTGCGCCTTATATCGATTTGCAGCTGGTCGCCTTTCCGCAGGATGGCTTCTACCGTTCACCAACGGCGGAAAACAACCTGCTCCGCGCACTGGATATGGGCGTGGATGTGGTCGGCGGCATCCCGCACTTTGAGCGCACTATGGAAGACGGTGCCCGCTCCGTGAAGGCCCTCATGGAAATTGCAGCACAACGCGGCCTGCGGGTGGACGTGCACTGCGATGAATCCGATGATCCTCTCTCACGCCACATTGAGGCACTGACTTACGAGACACGGCGCTTGGGCATGCAGGGCAGGGTGACTGGATCACATCTCACCTCCATGCATTCCATGGACAATTACTACGTCTCCAAGTTGCTGCCTTTGATGGCGGAAGCCGATGTCTGTGCCATTGCCAACCCGCTGATCAACATCATGCTTCAGGGCCGTCACGACACCTACCCAAAACGCCGTGGCCAAACCCGCGTGCGCGAAATGCGCGAACTCGGCATCACCGTCGGCTTCGGTCATGACTGTGTGATGGATCCCTGGTACTCGCTGGGCAACGCAGACATGCTGGAAGTCGCCAGCATGGGCCTGCATGTAGGCCAGCTCTCCAGTCGTGATGACCTCCGCTATTGCTATGAGGCCGTCACAACAAACTCTGCAAAGATCATGGGGCTGGAAGGCTACGGCGTCAAAGTCGGTGGCAACGCAGACTTCGTGTTGCTTCAGGCACAAGGTGCCATTGAAGCCCTCCGCATGAAGGCAACTCGCCTCACTGTTGTTCGCCGCGGCAAGGTCATCGCCGAAACTGCCCCACGCATCACCAGCCTCTCGCTGGAAGGTCGCCCAAAAACTGTGAATGCCGCGGATTACTCCCCAAGCAGCAACGCCTAAAACGGGGACAACCCCGCAAAACCGAGCTTGCGTTGCTATGTGCGTTCATTTGCGTTCTTTCCGTTTTTCCTGAGTTCCTCCGTCCCGCAGCATTTTGCGGGGCGAAATAACTCCCACCAAATAAAGTTATCCCCCTGCACACCAGAGCTGGCTATGATGGACTTCTCTGATCAAGCAGGAGGGATGAGCGGTGGAACGCATTCCGGCCCAGAAGTGGTATCGCACCACGAAACTGGCAGATGACATAACGCTGATTGATGAGCCCTACATCAAGCAGTTCTACCGCTGCAACATCTGGCATGTGCGTGGACGCCACAAGGATCTGTTGGTGGACAGTGGCATGGGCGTTGTCAGCCTGCGGCAGCATGTGGCGCTCACCGCTGAAAAGTCCGTCATGGCCGTCGCCAGTCACACCCACTTTGACCATATCGGCTGCCACCACGAGTTCCCGCATCGCTTGATCCATATCGCAGAAGCTGACCTGCTGGCCCATCCAACCCGTCAGAACACGCTGGCTGATCCTTACGCAACTGACGATATCTTCGACGCGCTTCCGCCAGAGCCCTACAAGTCCTCCGAATACGCCGTCAAACCAGCCCCTGCCAGCCACCTGCTGGAAGATGGCGAAGTGCTCACCACCGGAGATCGGCACTTCGAGGTCATCCATACACCCGGCCATTCCCCCGGCGGTATCGCCTTATGGGAAAAAGCGACAGAAACCCTGATCGCAGGAGACATCGTCTATGACGGCCCGCTGGTGACAGACTGCTACCACTCCAACATGGCGGACTACATCGCCAGTATGAAGCGCCTGCTGGACATCCCCGTCCGTACCATCCACGGCGGTCACTTTCCCAGCTTCGACGGCGAACGCCTCCACGAAATCATCTATGCCTTCCTGAAGGAGCATGACAAATAGTGCCAACTACGCAGTCTTCCCTATGAAATCCCACTGTTCCCTGTGACGCTCAGAACAGCAACTAGCAAATGCATTGCTTACTCTGGAAGGTGGGAGGGCAGCATGCCCGGGCCGCTGACATCATGGGAGTTGGACAATGACAGCGATTGGTTTGAACAGTTTTGTCTCCGCCGCACACACCATCCCGCAGGATGGCAAGCTCTCGGTTGCTGAGGGACAGGTGAAGACCCACTCCAGCACCGCAATCGCTGGCCGGCTCGTCACATGGGTCAAGCAACAGGCCGAAGGCGCTGAGCAAAAGCAAGCAGATCAGGGCGCCTTCCGTCTGGCGCTCACCAACCACTACGGCAAAACGCTGGGCGAGAAAGCCTATCAGGCCGCCTGTCGGGCTTGCGACCAGAATCCTGGCACAAGCCACAGCCTGACATCCCGGCAAGTGCAGGAAGGCGTCAACTTTGCAGAACATCAGGTGCTGAGAAACGAAAGCTCAGCAGTGCGCATCAAGGCCCTCTCTGAAGATGTGAAGCACGATCCGATCAACAATCTGGTTCAGAACAAGGCTCATCAGACGGTTCCTTCGTTCCAAAGTGAGATCATTGAGACCCCGGAGACAAACACCGAACTTCTCGCTGCTCGCGCAGATGGCAAATACACGGAGCGGAACCCCTTCCACGTAGAACGGGAACTGATGGCCCGCCTCAGCACAGAAATTGCCGGGAAGTATGACCCACTGCTGGCTGAAAATGCCACCTCCAAAGCATGGGGCAATGAACTGCTGCAGAGTATCTACCGTAATGTGCTGCGAGACCAAAGACCTGTCGAGAAAGGGGAGGCCCTGAGAGTTTCCGAAACACCTAACCCGATGAAGATCGCCGTTGAGCGCTTTGAAAAGCAGGTCTGGAAATACGCAGAACAAAGCTTCCTGCACTCTCTGCCAGAAAATGCAGAAGTCGCCATCCATGACCTGTCGCGACAGCTGAACTGGGAGAATTTCCCCGCACTGGCCGAGCAGCACGGCGTCCCTGGCATCGGCTGGGACAGCGAGGCGACAGGCACCTACTTTACGGCCAACATCCCGCCAATCCGCGATCTCGCTATTGAGCGGCTCATTGAGAAGCGGGAGGATGAGACGTTCCTGAGCTCCGTCACGGTCGAGAGCTTCAACGATATCATTGAGGATGCGTTGAGCGAGCTGAAATCACCACAACAAAAACACGCCAGCCCATCAACAGCCGACCACACCAGCAACACCACAAAGCACGTCCGCTGGGTCTAAGCCGATAAGCTCAGCCTGAGGAGCTCGTCTCCTCAGGTACCCACGAGATGACATAGCGTGGCAGATCCGGAAACGGTCCTTCACCACGGTCCTCAGAGGATAACTGCTCAAACCGCCCCGCCTTGCCAAGCGCCTCACACCCGCATTCCCAGTTCGCCAACCAGATCCCCAAGGCGACCATGGCGTAGTACCGTGAATGCGTCGCCGCACAAAAATCCACCCGCCGTATCCTCGCATTCTCCGCAAGCACGACACCCCGTGTCGGCTGTGCATTGTAGGAGGAGGGCGACCACTGGCACACCTCATAACATCGCCCAAACTCCCGATAGGGCCGTGCGTTCGTGTTCAGCGGCTTGGCAAAACCAGCATCCGCAAAGAACAAGTCCTGCACATCCAGCCGATGCCGCTGTGCCTTCTGGATGAGGCGGATCGCCAACGGGGTGTAGCGGGAGCGATACCCAAACCCGCAAACGCAGATGATGTGATCCTTCTCAGGATCAAACCGTGCGCCCAGATGTTTGATGATGCTCTTGTGGTCCGCTCCCGGCCCAATCCAGCAGGTTGCCAGCCCTTGCCGTGTGGCCTCGATCACCACCTTCTGCAAACTACGCCCCACATCCACCACCGCCATCTCATGATACGCACGCGGTGCAATAGCAACCAAAAACTCATGCGTCCCAACCGCAGGCCAAACCACAAGCGGATTGTCAACATACTCAAAGCGAATGGGGTGAGGGCTCAGACAATGCTCTGGCCTGCTAGTTCGCTCTGCCAATGAAAGCACCATTTGGCGATGCTCTTCGCTCATAAGCCGCTTTTGAAAGGACCGGCACGAGACCCGCGTCCGCAGCAACTCAAAGGCATCCAGATGCTCAAGGCTGGTTGGCAGTGGCTCTTCCGGGTGAAAGCCATACCGAACTGTAACCACATCGAAAATCAGATTGAGAAACAGCAGTCCAGCAAGAACAAGCGGCAAATCCACCAACAGAAATGGCCAGCACCCAATCAGCGCACCGATCCCAGACAACACCAGCAACAGCACCACAACCACCAGATTGGGCAAGTACTGCAGCCAGCTGGTCCACTGCAGCCACATCTTCACCCGCCACCACCACCTGGTTTCAAACCAGGCCTCGTTAGGGGTGCGCGTCTCTTGAGGAGGTGTTTCGTTCATGCACGTGTTCCGCAATCAGACCAGAGGAGGCTCACTGCGAAACATCTTAAGCGAGGCGTGTTCCTGAAATGTAACCAAGCATCAGGAACAGGATAGAGTATCAGCCAACCGCCTTGGCTGTTTTCGCTGGGCGGTAAAGGAACCGGTTGAATGCGTCCTCCGGCATCATCTGGATCAAGCGACCAATCAGCGCCATGGCTGCAACGCAGAACACAAAGCGCCCAACCAGTGCGCCGGACCAGTGCGCGCCAAACGCCATCATCACCAGCGGATCCTCAATCAACCCATGGCAGATGCCCATGAAAGAAAGCGACAGCACCACATCGCGAGAGGATAACTTGCCTTCCTGCGCTTCTTTGATGATGAGACCACCACCGTAAGAAAGCCCAAGCAAAACACCAACCATGGTGATCGGCGTTGCGGCCTTGCTGATGCCCATGAGACGCAGCAATGGAGAGAGCAGCCAGCCAATCAGGTCGGTGATCTTCATCAGTTCCAGCAGTTTCAGGAAGATGATCAGCCCCATGATAATCCAGAACATGGTGAAGAGCAGAGACGCACTGGAATAGCCCCACTGCAGCCATGTCTCTTCAATCGTTGGCGCGAAAGGCAGCCAGTCAAGCTGGATCGGCTGCTGCAGCCAGCCACCCGCAGAGTAAAACAGGTTCAGTACCATGCCGTAGGTGATGCCCACCACGAAACGCAGGCTGGAGGAAAACACAAAGCTGATCCCGGCACGGCGGGAGATACTCTGCTCCAGAGGCAATGCATGGGCGATCAGCACCACAGAAAGCAGCACGGTCACATCAGCAACACTCAGCGACACCAGTGGCAAAATAGTCAGCATCACAGCCACGGCAGAATAAGTGCTCACCAGCAGGCCAACAGCAAGCACAAGCCCCGTTGCAGCAGGCAGTCCCATCAGTCCCATCAGCGGTTCAAGCGCAACGCCAAGATAATCAACCAGCCCTAATTCCATCAGAATGCGCACAAGGATCATCACGGGAACCATGGTCTTGACCATAATCCAGAACAGACCGACGGAGTCTTTTGCAATCTTTTGACAAGCGGCGGTGAAGCTTTTCATTTTTTGACAAACCAATGCTGCGCGCGCTTCGTCTTGCTCAAAGCACTGCGAGTGAACGGAGGTTGGGAAAATCAAAAGGGTCGGCCCTTGCTGCATTGCCCAGCAAAACTACTAGGATATTTCAGGTTTTGAGGAAATAGTATTTTACTCAACCCACCCACTTTAAATTCTCAAAGGAACGTTTGTACGCGGGGGAAGACCGGTACAGTTTCCGGCTTAGTCTTTCAGACAGGCCAATGCGAATTGTCTCGCTGTAACTCTTGCTTTTGTCACCTCCGGTTCTGCTTTGCTTAACTAACGAAAGACCTCTTACTTTTGAGCCCGACCGTTTTGCATTAGCGTTTTTCTGAACAAAAGCAGGTGAGAAAAATGGCCGGAAAAACCCTGAAGACCTTTAAGAACCTTTCTGATTTCCGCAGTGGCTTCTCTGATCTCAAACAGAAGATGGACCACAAACACGGCATCCATCTGCTGGACATTACCAAGTTTGACAAGGAGTTGGGCAATAAGACCTTCCTTGAAAAAAGCTATGAGGCAGCCGTTGAGGATTCCCCAAAAGTCTCCAAAATCTCTGAAGCGCATGGAAAGCTGACACGGCTCAAAAACTCACTGGAGCGCGAAAGCAGCGGTTTTGAAGACCTCGATAAACTCTACAACAAGCTGGTCGCTCAGCTGAATGAGGCAAGCAAGAAAAACAAAGGCGACGTCAAAAAGCTCAGTGAAGACAAAGAGTATGATGAAGCCCAAGCCAACCTTCTAAAGCTTGCCCCTCATTGGAAAAAAGATAGCAAAACGCGGAATGACTTCCGGAAAGCCGAACGCGAACTCGCCGCCCTCGACAAAAAACTCACGGAAATCAAAGCCGAAGCCTCCAAGAAATGCCCCTTTGAAGTAAAACGGGACTCCAAGAAACTCCTCTTGCTTATCGCAGGCGACAAGGTGGTCGAATACTCTTTGAAACATACAAAGTAAATAATGGTTCAATTGCTAATTCATACGACATAATAATTGGTTACAAATATCAATAACATGATTCTAACGCTATAGTTGTTTTCCTCCGGCGTTGCTGTTTTTCAACTGCCTATCAGCTATGTTGCAGCGACCTTAAGAGATAGCGATCTTTCTCATTGGAGAAAAGATTTTAGAGTTTTAAGTAATTGATATTTTTAATATATTTTTGTTCAACCTTGGAGGGTAGGGGTGTTTGAAAGACACTCTAACAAATAGGATGAACGTGATTAAGCACGTTGGAGTGATACATTGACCAAAGCAAAATATTCGATTTCTTCAATCCGGAGCATGATAAGTTCTTTTGATAAATTGCTTAGAAATGCTGATGTTGAAGGTTTCTCAAAATCTAAGAAAGATGTTATTTTAAATGAGTTTTCTGCTATTCGCGAATTCTCTGAAGTATTTCCCAAGCACTACCTCAAACGGACGGATGCTATTGATCGGATTGATTATCTGCGTACTCTCTCGACCAATCCCAGAACAATCATCGATGTCGGCGTAAACAAAGGTACTCCTAAACTCTATCGAGCATTTGCGGAGCTCCCGTTCGTATTGATCGATCCTGCCTTCGAGGGAGAAGAGCGGCTCACGGTGAAACCTGAGAATTATACGTATGTGAACAAGGCAGTTGGAGATCACCAGGACACACAAATATTGCATGACAACTCCGGTAAATCATCGCTTCTAGAGCCTAAGGGAGAGTTCAAAATATGGGAGGCACATAGCAAATATGAGGTTCAGATAGATAGGCTTGATACTATTCTCACTGAGGTTGAAGCAGAGCCACCTTATGGTGTGAAGCTTGATGTTCAAGGATATGAGTTGAAAGCGGTCCGTGGAATGACCAAAATAATGCCTAAGATTGATTTCTTGATCTGCGAGACAAACATAAGAAATACGGCAGAAGGGACTTATCAGTTTTCAGAGCTTGTTGCAGAGCTGCTTAAACACGACTTCCTATTTTTTAATTTCCTCAACAATTTCAAATCAAACGCCCGCTACTATGATGTTGTTTTCCTGCATCGTAGCAACGTGAAATTTAATCGTTTGGATTGATAAAACTCGATTTGACTATTGGTCCATGTGTTACTCTTTGCTTGCACTTTTCGAACAGCGCATCGCACATTATTTGCATTCATGCACCGTGGTTTTGGCTAACCAAATATATAAACAAATGCTTGCTATATGGGGAGACACGCTTACTAATCCTGCCATTTGAAAGAGTTGAATACGACTGCTTCTCATCCCCCGTCTGACAGAGTTGTTACTCAGGTGTCATGAGCGCTGTGATGAACAGGACACTGGCTCTTTTGACTTAGCGTTAGCCTGATCCCATTACAAAAGAAACCAGAAGAATGGGATGGACACTATGACTTCAGTTAGCTTGAGCAATTTTCAGAATATCGCGGTCGATTCAGCGCCTTCTCAAAAGTTGACGGTTGCGGATGGGAATGTGCAAACCCGTCAGGCAAGCACGTCTATTCAGGGTCGTTTTGTCTCCTGGCTGGCTCTGCAAGGCAATTTAGATACTCAAAAAGCAGCAGATCAGGGGGCGTTCCGCACTGCACTCCTGGACAAATATGGTGAAACGCTTGGAACACAAGCCTACGATCAGGCCTGCAACGCCTGCGGTTTCTCAGCTGGCCAAAACCACAGCCTGACATCAAAGCAGGTCGTAACCGGTGTTCACTATGCAGACGAAAAGTTGAATAGCGATCCACTTGCGCCATTCGTTTCAAAAGTCGAAGTAAAAGCAGCAGAACCGGAAAACCATGACGTGGCCTCTGTGCTTCCGGCAAACTTGCTGGAGGGAGACTTCTCTGTCCCGGACATTGAGATCAGGCAGGCAGCCGTGGATACACTTGATGTGATCACCGAGTTCATCGCACAAAAGTACACCCCTGAGATTGCAGAGACCGTGGAAGGCCGAATTGTGGAGGCGGAAGTGTTTGATAAGCTCCTTGCCGAACAGGTCGATCCAAACAACAGTGTTGAGCTACGTGAAACCATCAGCCTCTTTATTGATGAAATCTGGCTTGAAGCAAAGAAAGTTCACATCGAGTCTATCCTGTAAATGATCAGGAAAAGTGTCGAGCTTCGGTTTTCAGCATTGCTCTGCCGCCCCTAAGCCAATCAAGCAAAAAAGAAGCGCCTGCTAGGTGGGCAGGCGCTTACAAACCCCGGGCAAGGGATAGTTTAACGATGACCGCTGCTCTTACTCGGCAGCTTGTTTAACTTCTAAAAGGCCAAAGAGATTGCGCGGATCAGCCGGTTCAGCAATCATCTCCAGGTCCTGAGTTGTTTCGTCCTGCTTCACAAGATCATAGATGTAGCGCAAGCCGGAAAAGTCCTCGATGGCAAAGCCAACAGAGTCGAACAAGGTAATATCGCGCTCGGTGGTGCGGCCCTCAGCAGCTCCTGTAATCACTTCCCAAAGCTCAACAACCGGATAGTCATCATCCAGCTGCTGGATCTCGCCTTCAATGAGGGTCTGTTCCGGGTATTCAACGAAGATCTTGGAGCGCAGCAAAATGTCCTTGTGCAGCTCGGTCTTGCCAGGGCAGTCGCCACCAATCGCGTTGATGTGCACACCGGCGCCAACCATGTTGTCGGTCAGGATGGTGGCTTGCTGCTTATCCGCCGTCACCGTGGTGATGATATCAGCACCCGTGATTGCTTCTTCAGAGCTGCGGCAGATGGTGATGGTAAAGCCTTTGCCATCAAGGTTTGCAGCACACTTCTCAGTCGCTTCCGCATCCGTATCAAACAGGCGCAAGTTGGTAATGCCCATCACCGCCTTAAACGCCAGCGCCTGAAACTCGGACTGAGCCCCATTGCCGATGATTGCCATCGTCTTGGAATCTGCTCGCGCCAGATGCTTGGCCGCCATAACGGAGGTCGCAGCAGTGCGCAGGGCAGTCAGAACAGTCATCTCGGACAGGAAGAACGGGTAGCCGGTGTCCACATCAGCAAGCATGCCAAATGCAGTCACAGTCTGCTTACCTTCCTTGGTGTTTTTCGGATGACCGTTCACATATTTGAAGCTGTAGAGCTCCCCATCGCTGGTCGGCATCAGTTCGATTACGCCAACTTTGGAGTGGCTTGCAACACGAGGTGTTTTGTCAAACAGAGACCAGCGGCGGTAATCTTCCTCCACATACTCGGTCATGCCCTTCAAAACAGTCTCGACACCGTGTTTGTTGACCAAATCCAAAATTTTAGAAACGCTTACGAACTGGACCATATGGGGATACCTATCTTTTATTGTGTTGCTTGCGATCAGGCGCGGTTTGGATGGTCCAGCACCTGCTTGCCAAACAAGCTGGAAACCAGATCCGCCATCAAAGTCGCCGTCCGGCCACGCACATCCAGGAATGGGTTCAGCTCAACCAGATCCACAGAAGTGACCAGCTGACTGTCGCAGAGCATTTCCATGATCAGATGCGCTTCACGGAACGTCGCACCGCCGGGAACAGTCGTGCCCACTGCTGGCGCAATGTCCGGGTCCAGAAAGTCCACATCAAAGCTCAGGTGTAGGCGACCATTCGCAGCCTTCACGCGCTCCAGAAACTCATTGATTGGCTTGACGACACCGTTCTCATCAATCCGGCGCATGTCGTAGGTCTCAATGCCGGTTTTCTGCAGGGCAGCCCGCTCCGCATTGTCGACGGACCGCAAGCCCATCATGCAGATATTCTCTGGCTTGATCGTTGTGTTCAGCTCCGGATAATACCCCTCAAAACCGGAGAGACCACAAAAGTAAGCCGCGGGCGTGCCGTGCAGATTGCCGCTGGTCGTTGTGCTGAGATTATGGAAATCAGGATGCGCATCCAGCCAGAGCACAAACTGCTCTTCGCCAGCTTCTGCCGCCGCACGGGCAATACCGCTGACAGTTCCCGCTGCCATGGAGTGATCACCACCGAGGAAGACGGGCAGATGACCTTCACGAATTTCCGCTAAAGCAACGTCATGGAGCTTCTCAGTCCAGCTGATTGTCTCACTCAAATGGTGGACAGCGCTGTTGGAATGAACCCGATCCCGACTTGCCTCTGGTAAAATGTTGCCTCGGTCTATAACGGAGTAGCCCAGTGCTTCCAGGGAGTCTTGCAGTCCGGCAGTTCGCAGAGCATCCGGGCCCATCAAGCAGCCCTGAATGTTGGTTCCTGTCTGTACAGGTGCCCCGACGAGCACAACGGTATTCTTCATTCCCAATTCCCGATTAAATCCGATATGGGGTATTATCCTTGTGGAAGTGGCGGTAAAAAGCTGGCATTGTGATCAAAATGGTGGTCGCATTGGCCAGATTGGTAAGTAAGGTTACGCACTTTGGATGATATAGATCAAAAAATCATCGCGACACTACGTAGAAATGCGCGTGCGAGCGTTTCTGATCTAGCCCTTGAGCTGAAGATTTCTCGCTCGACTGTGCGCTCACGTATGGAGCGTTTGAAGTCTGTTGGTGATATTCTCGGCTACACGGTCGTGCTGCGGGGCGATGTCTTTGAACAACCTGTTCGTGGCATTATGATGATCAAGATCGAGGGCAAAGGCACCCAGCGCATCGTCGATCACCTCAACAAGATGACCGAGGTCACTGCCTTGCACACAACAAACGGCAAGTGGGACCTGATCATGGAGCTGGGAACCGATACGCTCGTCCACTTCGATGATGTGCTGCGCCGCATCCGTTTGATTGATGGCATTTCAGCCAGCGAGACCAACCTCCTCCTCTCCACCAAACGCACCAACGAAGCCCGCCGCAACGTGATGCTGGATTAGGTCACTCAACGCTTGAGATGAAACCGCCAGCACAAGAAATACGCACTGGCGGTCGCTTAAGCTAACTAAGCTTCTGCGTGGAAGCCATCCATGACAACCTTGCCAACCGCAGCGCCGGATTGAAGTCGGTCATGAGCCTTTGCCACATCTGTTATTGAGAACTCAGTCCCGTCCAGCAGAGGCGTGATCTTGCCATCGTCAACCAGCTTGGCAATCTGCTCCAAAATCTCACCATGCACACGCCGGCTCTTGCCCGTCACCATCGGGATTAACATGAGCACACTGTGGAAGCTGAGGCCTTTCAATGCCACCTGCAAAACATCTGCAATCGGCAGGATCGTAGCAACTGCGCCATTCATGCGAGCAGCTTCAAAGCTCTTCTGAATATGATCCCCGGCAATGGTGTCTAAGACAGCATCAAATCCTTCGCCTCCGGTGTGCTGAGCAACGTACTCGGCGACGGATGTCTCGTCCGCATTCACCACATGGTCTGCACCAAGCTTCTGAGCTGCTGTGAGTTTCTTGGAACGTGAAGTCGTTGTCACCTCACTCCCTAAAGCCTTGGCAAGCTGCACTGCAATGTGACCAACCCCACCGGTTGCACCATGCACCAGCACTTTATCACCCGTAGAAATCCTCAATTTCTGCACCAATGCTTCCCAAGCGGTGATGGAGACCAATGGCAGTGCCGCTGCCTGGCGCATGGTCAACGAAGTGGGCTTTTGGGCCATCAGGTCTGCATCAACCAGCATGTACTCACTCAGCGCACCATTAATGCCTGCTACACCACCAGCACAGCCATAAACCCGGTCTCCAACTTTAAACCGCGTAACGTCCGCACCAACCTCTTCAACAATGCCTGCAACATCCCCGTGCAGAACCTGAGGCAGGTTTTCAGACCACGGTGTCTCAGTGGATCGCAACATTGTGTCCAGAGGGTTCACACTGGTCGCGCATACCTTTACGACCAGATGCCCGGCACAAACCGTTGGTTTTTCAATCTCAGCCAGCTCAAACACATCGCTCGCGCCCAGCCCGTTCAAAATCATCGCTTTCATGGGAAGCCTCATTTGTTATTCGTGAGGCAAACTTATTTTTGCAATTAGCGCAGAACAATACGGCACTAAACAAATCATTTTTGCGTATAAAGCAATAATAGGAGCCGAGGAGGACGCTGTTATGATGAAACGGATCGCTTATTTCAACGCGGTGATGGAAGCGCACAGCATCACGGAGGCCAGCCGCCGTTTTGACCTGCAGCCCTCCTCAATCTCTCGGCAAATTGTGAGCCTTGAGGAAGAACTTGGCGTTCGGTTGCTGAACCGGAACACAAGAAAAGTCTCACCAACTGAGGCTGGACTGCGCTTTTACAGCTATTCACGGCAAATCCTCTCGGACCTTGACGAAGCCAAACGCGCAATCAGCGACCTGCAACAGGAGCCTCAGGGCACCCTCACAATCAGCTCCACCGTTGGCTTTGGCGAAACCGTCATCCTGCCGCTTGTGCCAAAGTTCCTTGCAGATCATCCCAAACTGAACATCAAAGTGGAGCTTACCGAGCGTGTTGTGGACTTGATTGAGGAAGGAGTCGACGTTGCAATCCGAAGCGGAAAACTGTCAGATTCCTCACTCATTGCCCGGCATCTGCTGCCCAACAACTTCATCATTTGTGCCAGTCCAACCTATCTTCAACATGCAGGAACACCAGAAACCGCAGATGATCTTTCACATCACTGCTGCATCAAATACGGTTATGCAGGATGGGCCAACTGGTTTCAAATCTCGGAGAAAATTGAAAGACTGACATTGGGCGATGCGCTTGAAACAAACAGCGTCAACGGACAAAAGCAGCTGATCCTCAATCATGGGGGACTGGCACTTATCCCTCACTGGGCCGTACGCCCCGAGCTTGATAAAGGCGATCTCGCTCAGGTGCTGCCCAATCTGACCTTCAGTCCCCACGGCCAGCAAACCTCGACCTACGCGATCTACCTGAAACGCGAACTGGTTTCTCCCAAGATCAAGGTCTTCACGGACTTCATAATCAGGCAAATCAAGGCATCGGATTAATACTGGAATTGACAAGAGAACAGCGTTCACTTAATTGGAGCGACGATAACTCTTCGAGGTGCCAAATGGACTTCATTCACTACACCCTGCAATGGTGCAAGGGCGAGATTCTGGAAGCGTCGCTCTTCGGCGCGTTTGGCCTGACATTATTGCTCTCAGGCATTGCCTTTGGCTGGTTTGGCACCACACCACATGCCAAGGCTATGATGATCCCGCTCATTGTGCTGGGTCTCATCGGTGTTTCAACAAGTGTCTTTGGTGTCGTCAACAACACCCAGCGGATGACCACGTTCGCCGAGAAGTATGAGGCTGATCCTGTTGGCTTCATTGCAGAAGAAAAACAGCGCGTGGAAGGATTTGAGCAAATCTTCCGTATCACCTATCCGCTTGCAATTGCGTTTGCTCTGGGCGGCCTCGCGCTCTTCTTCCTGTTTAGCAACGCGCACCTTCAGGCAATTGGAATAGCGCTCCTGATCCTCTCTGTGCAGACCCTCACCATCGACATGTTCGCCGCAGAGCGTGGTGAGATCTATTACAAGCACATCCTGCAAGCGCAGCAGCCTGGCTGATAGCGGCAATCGGACGGCGGATAGAAAAAGAGCCCTGAGCGCGTCTTGGAGGACGCTCAGGGCTCTTGAGTTTACAATTACCTTGGCTTGATGGGGGGCGAGTGCCTTACGCTTCTGCTGGCGTAAGTGCTTGTTGTTGTTGCTTTCTCAATTTTGCCAAGTGGTAAATGTTGATGAACACGCACATGCCGTTGAGCAAAACAACCGGGTAAGCATCAACTGCAACACCGTAGATGGTGAACAGGATACAACCGACCATATTGATCACACGAAGCCACAGGACGTTGCCCATCAGGAGGGAAGTCATCACAGTGATTGAGGCCAGATAGCCTACAAGTTCCATATTCATTATGCCGCAGCCATTTCTGGTGTTGTTGCATATGCAGTTTCCAGAGCCAGTTCCATCATCTGGTTAAAGCTGGTCTGGCGTTCTTCAGAGGAAGTTTCCTCTGCCGTGATCAGGTGATCGGACACGGTCAGCACGCACAGCGCTTTCACACGGAATTCTGCAGCAATTGCAAACAGAGCCGCAGCTTCCATTTCAACTGCGAGAACGCCCATTTTCTGCATCGCTGGCAGCAGTGCAGGATTGGAGCCATAGAAAAGATCACCTGAGAGGATGTTACCAAAGCGCGGCGACAGACCCAGCCCGCCAGCTGCATCAGAACAGGCCTTCAGCAATTCAAAATCAGGTGCAGCAGCATAATCGTAACCAGCAAAGCGATCACGGATCATTGCGGAGTTGGTGCTGGCACTTGTTGCGACAATCAGATCGCGCAGTTTCAGCTCTTCATCAACACCGCCACAGCTGCCCACGCGAATGATTTGTTTCACGCCGTAAAAGTTGATCAGCTCATGCGCATAGATAGAGATGGATGGCATACCCATACCATGTGCCATAACTGAAATTGGCTTACCCTTGTATTCACCAGTAAAACCAAGCACATTACGCACGTTTGTTACTTCGCGTACATTTTCCAGATAGGTTTCTGCAATATACTTTGCGCGAAGCGGATCACCCGGCATGAGGACTGTTTCAGCAAAGTCTCCAGTCTGGGCGTTGATATGCGGTGTCATCAGATTCTCCTATGCAGCTTGCAAGGAGAAAGGTAGAAATATCTCCGATTCAAAAACAGGACAATTGTCCGCATCTCTGAACTAAATAATGCAAAAATGACAATTAAATCGCTCGCAGACATTGGACATAAGGAAGTATTAGAATGGGTCAAAACTGGCCCGTTTCTTCTACGCCATATGGAGCCCGGAGATTACCTCCTCCGGCAAGGCCAAAACCTTGAACACCTGTATTGGATAGACGATGGCTTCTGCACGGTCAGTTACACCGCAGCCAATGGGCGACGCTTCAGTCACGGCAGATTCAATATCGAAGATCGCCTTTACGGTGAGATCGAGTTTCTGACGGGAAAACCAATTCAGTTCGACATCCGCTGCGATGGTCCGGTCAGCGTGCGCGTCATCCCGATTGCAGAGCTGGAAGCCCTGTTGGTGCAACACCCTCATGTGGGCATCTGGCTCAGCCAATGTCTGGCCGACACCTATCAGGGTGTTATGGACCGGGTCACCTCGCACTTCATGTACCCGCTGGCCTATAACATTGCCAAAGACCTGCTCCTCCGTGAGCGCGGCAACAAACCGCCAATCCAGTTCGAGCGCGTCTTCCGAGAGGCCGAACGCTTCGGCTGCTCAGAACGCGTCTACCGCCGCGCCGTCAGCCAACTGATCGAACTCGGCTTGGTCGAAAAACGCGGCCGCGAACTCAAAGTCGCCAACCACACCAAACTGGAACGCTATCTGGCCGAAGAAGAAGAGCGGTAAGCTATTCAATGTCGCAGTGCTTCGCTGAATTTAACGTTGAACGAGGCGGAGTCCCATGGGTCCAGAATGATACGGACAATGTTGACACCTTTGGGCTTATCTAGATTGTCTAGCAGTTCAGCCATGTCTTTTTCGGTGCGGACTACGAAACTGTTACAGGTTTGGCCCTCTACACCGCCAAATGCTGAGCCTAACTCCTCGTAGTTCCAGACGGGTGTGTTGTTATAGGAGCGTTCCTTACCAGGATAGATCTGCCGCTCAGCCCCATAACCTTTGTTATCCAGAACAAAGAGAACGCAGTCAGTTTCATATTTGATCAGCGTTGAAAGCTCTTGTGCAGTCATATGGAAGGCACCATCGCCAGTGATCATATAACACCGTCGTCCTGATGCTTCCTTTGCAAAAATACCTCCGCAAAACAAAGCGAAGCCGGCTCCCAGTGATCCATAGTTTCCGCAACCATGAATATCGACACCAACAGGATACTCTGCCTGAGAGGCATTAATGTACCCGCCTGTATCTCCAAACATGACATCACCAGCTTTGGCATAATTTGCGAGCTGAACAAACAGACGGTCGATTGTCAGGTTTTTGTCCGTTGGATCAAACCTGTCGCTTCTTTGAAAGCTAAAGCGCCGCACAGTCTTGGAAATTTCGAGTGTTCCAGCCTGATCATTTTTTGCCTCTTTGAGCAGGGCCGGCAAAAAGTCTCGCAAATAGACTTTATCATAGACATGATTGTTGATGAGGACTTGGTCAAAATCCATCCAGATGCAATCCTGCTCTTCGCCAAGCTTGCTGGTGAAAACACCGGTGTCGAATTCGTTAAGTGTCATGCCCGCGACAAGGGCCAAATCTGCCGTTTCAACAGTCGTCTTTGTCGCGTCGCAGCTCATGGCACCCATATACATGCCTGCCGCATTCGGATGACCTTCAAAAGCGGGAATTTTGCCAACAAATGTTGTCGCGACACTGGCATTGAGGCATTCAACAAGGCTCTTGGTTTCTTCAATCAGCTTCTCTCGCTGTAGTAGATGTCCCGTCACAACACTGCGGGTCTGTGAGCTGTTGAGCAAGCCAACTGTATGACACAAGGCAGCTTTCAGGTTCACCTGTGAGGATTGATTGAGCCAAAGATCAAGAGGTTCTGTTGGCTTTTCTACTTCAGCCAGTTGAAGATCGTAAGGAATTTCAAGATAAACAGGCTTTTTCCTTTGCATTGCTGTGCGGCTGAGATCATCAATCTCAGCCGAAGCAGTCTCCAGCCGGGTTAATCGATGAGAAGCGGCTGTAATCGGACGAAAAGCCTCCAGACAAGCATCGAAATTAGTATCTATAACGTGGTGCAATTTGCGTGGTGTAGGCGTGGTCAGAACTTCAATTGTCGGGGTGCCTGCAATCACAATCATTGGTGTGCTGTCTGCGAATGATCCACCCACCGCATTGGCAGTGCTAAGCGAACCAACACCGTAAGTCACGGCAACAGCACCAAAGCCAGACATCTTGGAATAACCATCCGCTGCATACGCACCATTAAGTTCATTACAAACTAGAATATGCTCCACGCCATGATCTTGGTCGATCAGCTCATCAAATAAAGGCAGAACATAATCGCCGGGAATCCCAAAGACATGGTTGGCACCAACCTCTTTCAAACGAAGAAAGAGATAGGTAGAAACAGACACTTTCGTTGATTGAGATGACATGGAAACGCTCCTCTTAAGCAGTTTCTTTCATTCTCGCATGAGATCTGAGTAAACCGCCTACTGGCTTGCATTTAGCGATACTGAGCGTTTCCATCCGCTTTAAAAAATTACTGCATTTCAGTCACTGAAATAACTTATTCGGCAATAAACAACAGCACTTCATGCGGTGTATTCATGGTGCCGTTGTGTTCTTCCAAACACCTGGTGATCTCAGCCATGAGCTAACCAATCTTTGCAATTACAATTGAAGGAACACAGGCAGCATACTATGAATGAAGGAAGGCACCACCAAGCAAACAGGGGAGGGAATGTTTGCAGCACAATCACACATGCGCGTCTCTGCCTGAAACGCTTGCTCAGGCCTGGCATCATTCAGGCGAACTCGGGGTCTCCGGCCCAATCTTGCCGGATGGGTGCAGGGATCTGATCGTCACGGAAGTAGAAGGCAAACGCCCGTCGTGGCACGTGTCAGAGCTGTTCGATGAGCCGCACCAAACTGAACGAATAACTGTTAAGCGCATGATCGGCTTTCGCCTGAAGCCGGGCACGCAGGTGAACGAACACGACCTGATCAAAGCGCTGAGCGTGCTGGGCTCCTGGGATGAAGCCACCATCTGTAAATTGCTTGCAGACCACACCCGCCTCAACACCAGAGTATCCGAAGCGCTGGGCTGTATCGCGGAGGAGCAACTGTCCATTGCCGCCTCCGCTGGAGCGTTGGGGGTGACGCTCAAAACCTTGCAGCGCACCTTGGCACGCCACACCAGCCGCTCGCCTGTCTACTGGCGCCAGCTCGCCCGCATTCGCAAAACCGCGCGTGCTATTGAAACCGCAGAAGGTTGGGCCGACTTTGCCCTCGACAACGGCTTCTCCGACCAGGCGCATATGACCCGCGAGTTCCAGCGCTGGTTCGGCACCTCACCCATGCAATTTGCCGCAAACTCCGGCTTCAAGCAGCAGGCTCAGTCCATCGCGTTTGGGTGAGCCTCAGTCTCAGGCCGGGGCCGTCACTGGCGAGCAAATCTCAATCAGAAAGCCGTTCATGTCCTTCACGTAGGATGTTGTCTGCCCCCATGGCTCGTCTTTGACCTTCTGCACAAGCTCAGCACCGGCTGCCAATGCTTTTTCAAGGTTGCCAGCCACATCGTCAGTCTGGAATGCAATCTCAAAGCACGGATTGCTCGCATCTGCCTGCGATGGATTTTTGCCAAGGTTCTTCATCAACTCGAAGGAGGAGAAGGACAGCGTCGTCTCGCCAGTTTTCACCTCGCCATAATCCCCTCCCTCAGTAATCAGACCCGCCTCCACATCAAACGCCTTGCAATAAAAGTCGATGGTCTCACGAGGGCTCTCAACGTACAGAATAACGTATTTCAAATGCATGGATTTCCTCCTGTTTTCATGAGGATGACCCTAGTCAGGCACGGTGCCTACGTATTGAAAAAAAGCGACACTTTCATCGGCAGAACTCTGGTCAAACTTGAATGCAAAGCGGAAGGAATCTGCTAGTCTCCCTCAGGTTCCTGCCAGCGAGGCTGTCTCATGCGCAATTTCCGCAAAGTTCTGTACGTGCTCATCACCTGCTTCATCAGCATCTACGGCGCCTACTTCGCCTACACTTCGTTTTATGAAGGCACGCTGTTCAACGTCATCGCGGGCCTGCTGATTTGCATGGTTGGCATCATAGGCCTCTACGGCACATTTAGCGGCAAAGCGCAGGACACAGAGTAAGGGGAGGGATGATGCACGACTTATCAGAATACAAGGCAAAATCAGGCCGTTTCGAACCAGTTTGGACAATCGAAATCCAAACGCTGGAAGAGGACACTGACCGCATATTAGACGCCGTCATGCAAGTGCACCCGCTCAGCTTTGGGCGCTACCAACGCAACGCCAGCATCTCTGCCGTCGGCAAGGAAACAGCACAGCCCGAACCAAACTCAACCACCACAACCCACATTGAGGGCTTTCAGGCTGGCATGACAGAGACCTACCCCATGGTAGAGCTGAAAATCTCCATTGAGCGCGACCCGAAAGTGCTCGAAAAAGTCATGGACGCCATAATCTACGCCCACCACTACGAAGAACCCGTCATCTTCCTGCGCGAAGACTGGGCCAGCCGCGCCGCCTACAACCCCAACAGCACCAACCCAAACCGCTGGTGGAACAACGGCAAAGGCATGCCGGAAAAGGTGGGGTAACTGGGGAAGCCTACTTTGGAACGCATCCACCACACAGAAGTGATTGTTGGAACGACCTCTGGGTAGCGAGAGAATAAATTGTGCGGGAAATGCAGTTCGGACTTGATGCTAAGAGAGATGAGCCTAAGCTTTTTTAGTGAGCCTGACGTCTTCCATATATGGCTGCGGTAACTGTGCAGAGGTTAGAGACCATACAGATTGCCTGACATGGGTGTCAGCTCCTGTTCCGACTTCTTGTCAATGGGTTTGCTCCTTACATTTCAGGGCGGCATAACCCTCATGGGCACCAGAGCCCAGAGAAGCATGAAACAGCCAAGTAGCTTAGGAAGGTGCCCACTTTCACTGACTCATATAACCTTGATGACAGGTTTGCACTGAGCAGTAGAGCACCCAAGCAAGCACTCAATGTGGTCCTCTGTATGAAACACCAATAATTGGAGGTGTTTGAAAATGAGCAAGTACGACGATACGATCAAACTTATTGAAACACGTTGCGGAAACAACAAAGAAGTGGTTATTGCCCTCGCGACAATATCCTTATCTGAAAAGGAAGCCGGTAAACCCCGCCCCTCAACCCGCATGGTTTGCGCCTATTATGAAAGTGGTACGTTTTATGTTTCCACTGACGCAAGAAAAAATAAGACCTTACAGATAGAGCAGAACAACGAAGTTTCTGTTTGCGGTATGGAAGGCTTTTCTTTCCAGGGAACAGCTGAAAATCTCGGCTGGGTGAAAGCTGAAAAGAACTCAGAAATTAGAGCGAAGTTCAAAGATATCTTCAATTGGTTTGATGAAGAAGGCGATGAGGATAACCCCAACTCAATCGTTCTGCGCATTACCCTTTCTGAAGGTACGATCCTTGATGGTGAACAGGCCTACGGTATCGATCTGGTCAATAAGGTCGTCCATTAAAGGCTATCCGTTGGGGAGCCCAGAACAAGCTTTGGCTTTGATTTAACAAGCATAGAAAGTGAGCAGAGGCCTGACCTCTGCTGAACTTGCCTGAGAGGCAATGCGCTTCTCAGGCTTTTCAGTGTATCTCCGAAAAGTGGAAACCGGTTTTCGGATAAAGATACGCAAGCACAACAGCTAAAGCAGTTCAGCTTAAATGCGAACTGCTTTATCTAAGGTCCGCTTAAAACTGCACCGGTACAGTCTCGCCAGTAGAAATCTTACACTCGCCAACGCCGCCATCTGAAAAACCAGAGCTTGGGTTGCTCAGAGTAATCTGGCACTGCATGGAGCGAGCAGCGCTGAACAGCACGCCTTTGGCTCTTGAGTTGTACGTGGTGGAAGAGCTGGAGGAGAAGAAATCATCGTCGTCATCGTCATAGAAGAACCCGTCTTCAACGCTCTCGGTCTGCTTTTTCTCTGTCACCAGCTTACCGGTGAAAAACTCGCCGCTGGAAAGCGTAGCCACAGCGGAGGCCGCGCCATCATCGAGGAATTCTTCCGTCACCTGAAAAGTCACGCTCTGTGCGTTCTTGCCGTCTTTGCTGACAACACGTCCCTGTCCGGTTGTGGTGGACTGACAACCCGCCAGAACTGCAACAGCAGCAACGCACACACCGATCTTGAAAATAGTCTTCATTGTAATTCACCAATCCCGAATAGTTAAATGTCGGTTTTGGCTGTCTGGAAGTCGTTTCAAATAACGCAGTCACCACAGCCAAAAGCCCCTGAACCGGCTGTAGGTCAAGGGCAACTTGGTCGGCAATCACAAAAAGCACAGTGTGAGAAAAATTTCGCTCCCTAAAACTCGACTGGGAACGACCCTCCAGTGGAGAGCTTACACTGCCCAACACCACCATCAGAGAAACCATCAGCCGGATTGGAAAGCGTTACAACACAGCGCATGCTCCGCTTTGCGCTGAACAAAACACCGCGGGCATAAGGGCTGTATGTGGTTGAGAAGGTGGAGACGAAGAACGGCCCGTCGTCAAAGCCGTCAAAATCATCGAAGTCGTCGAAATCATCAAACCCATCATCGAAGTCGCTTTCTCCAATGTTGGTGGTCTGGCTCTTCGCAGTAATGAGCTTACCGGTAAACACCTCGCCATCAGGCAATGTGGCCGTCGTCGCTGCTCCGCCACTGCCAAAGAAATTCTCGGTCACTTCAAAGTTAACCGCTTTACCGCCCAGACGACCTTGCCCGGGCGTTGTTGTTTGGCAACCCACCAAACCAGCAATGGCGACCAGGCACAAACCTGTCGTGAAAAAGCGTCTCATTCTGCGTTCCAATCCCGAATTAAAATGCAAACAACTCAGGGCAGAATTACAGAAAAATGTTGCCAAACGTATTCAAACGTCGCTTGCAACAAATGCTGAAACATCAGCGAAAATGTACACCGGCAGACTACTTTTTCTTGCCGTGGCGCACAGCTCCACGACGCTTGAAAATGGCTTTACGTTTCTTGATTGTCTGCTGCTTCAGCTTCCGCTCCATATTGGCGATAATGGTATTAAGGAAGCCAAATTGCACCTCTGCTTCCATAACCCTGCCTTTGCTCAGGAAACTCTCAATCTTGTAAGCTGCCTCACTGGCTGTTTCGTTGTTGTCTATAAAGAGGGCCAGATCGTCATCATCCTGAATAGCACTGCGTTGGCCGAAAAGTTTGTTGACGGTATCAGTCAGCTCCTCAACTTTGATCTGATATTCGTCAATTTTCGCAGCAGTACGTTGCCCACGTTCAAACGCAATTCGCACGCTCTCCATAGCAATCTGGGCATTCTCAAGAGCGTCCCTGGCTTCATCTATCTGGGCGAGATCTTCTGCCTGGCTGAGATAAGCTTCGGCATTCTTGACCATGCTCTCAAATTTAGCGAGCTCCTCGGAGTTCTTAAAGAGGTCCTTGCTTCTGTCATAGGACTTGAGTTCGCGATAGATTTGCTCAATGCCAATCTTAACATCTTCCTTGGCATCAAGATCCGGTGTCTGGTCTTTGCTTTCTTCTTCAACAGCTGGCGCAGGAGCCTGCTGCAACATCTCTTGTAAGATCGATGCGCATTCATTGAACTTGTCGAACTGCTTCTCCGCCTCCTTCCCTTCATCTATTTTCAGATGATCCAGCATGATCTGGATGCAAACCAATGCCCTTGCGTGATGTGTCGCAAAGCGCTCAAGAAGCGCTTCATTTCCGTCAAAGCGATACTGCTCGGCATACAGCTTTGACAATAAGGATTGTCTGTCACCGACTTCCAGGATCATTTCAGAGCGCAGATTATCCCGATCGATGCGTGTTGCTTCATAGGCTTCCTCAAAAGCTCGCCGGTCATCCTCAATCTTGTCCATCATGGTTTTGGCAAAGTCGACGAGTTGATCTTTGATCGCTTTGCGAAGATTAGTCAGCGTTTCCTGAGAGGTTTTGTAAGAGCTATCAAATGAAGTCAGGTCGATGTTCCAGGCATCAAACTCAGCGCGTTTTTGATGAATTCCGGCAATAATGTTCTCATAGTATGCCGCACCTTCAGACAAACCATTCAACAATGAGCTCAGGATCTGTCGGCTGTTGTCCTGTATCTTTTGCAGGATGATCAGATCTTTCTTTGCTTCAGAAAGAGATGCACGTGCGCTTTCCAGATCATCTCCGGCAAGTGCCGTACTACCTTCTTCATGCTGCTGCATCGCGTCAACATAGGCAGCTTCCAGATCAGTCACATACTCATCAACACAATGCGGTCGTGCTTGACTGAAAATCGTATTGATAGCTGCGCGGACCTGATATAACTGCTGCGCCAGTTCAGCCTGCTCCGCACTACGTGGATCAACAGGTTCTTCATCTGTTGCTTGTTGTTGCGTTGGGCTCGGTGCGGGTTCAGCTTTTCTTTTCTTTTTCTTCGGCGGCTTCTGCGTAACACAACGTTCCAGATTTGCCAGAGCGACCTTGAGATTGCTCAAAATAGCCCGTGCATCCCTCACTTTACCTTCTGCAATCAACCCTTCCACCTGGAAGGCGAAATCCGTTGCAATGCTGTTGTAGCTCAGGAAGCCGTTTTTATGGTCAGGGTCTTGCAGAGCAATCCCTTGGTCATACACAGCGTTGATCCGGTCTTTCGCAGCTTCGGCATCTGCAAAATAACCCTCAACTTTTGCGGCAGTATCTGCACCGCGCTCATAGGCAATTTCCATCGAATCGAGCGTGATCCGGGCATTATCGAGAGCATCCTCTGAAGCTTGGAATCTCTTCCGCTCCAGCAAGATGGAGGCTTGCTCTGCAAAATCCGCAGCCTTGTCATGTAAGTTAGCGTAGATCAGTCGCTCTTCATTGTCTTTGAAGACACTGCGCATGCTGTCGTAATCTTCAAGTTCCACAGTGATGCGTGCAATCGCCTTTTGCAGCATCTCCCGTGCTTCAGCTTCCGTCGCAGCAGTGTTGACCTTTGGCATCCATTGGAGGCTACGAGTTTCCTTCTCCAGTTTTTTCAAGCCGTTGCGCGAGTTTCCAATCGCCTGATCAGCTTCTTCAACCCGCTGGCCTTCCCTGCATGCCTCTGCATATTCAATGAGTGCATTCACCTCACCGCAAAGAGCATCAAACCGAGTCAATTGCTTTTTGCCAAACTTCTCGTCCGCTTGCGCATATCTCTCAAAGTCTTTGCGCGTGTCTGCAAGTGGCTCAAGTGCGCGGCGAAGATCTGCAATCTGCTCCGCCTGAATCTGAAGCATTGCTTCCGCTTCAGTTATGTAGTCCTGCATGTCCGCTGCACTATCGCGAATGTCCCTGATGCTTTCTTGGGCGCTATACGCATTCTTGGCCAGCAGGGCTGTCTGCGCACTCAAAATGTCTGTACGAGCTGATTGATATGCCGCTTCAAAAGAGGGAAAGTTGACACCGTGGTTCTTCACGAGATCCCGTTGATCATTAAGCCCCTCAACAGAACTTTCGAGAGCAGTGACATCACCGGTAAGCCGTTTGATCTCCTCCTCATCAAAACCCTCTGGTGGTGATATCTCAAGCTCAGAAGTTCCAACAACCGCCTGCAACAACACCTGCTGCGCTTGCGCGATGAGCTTCTCTGTTTCCTGCAATGCCTTCTCACAGTCCTTACCGCGATTGCTAAGGACAGCGTCATTTGCTTTCTTTGCCGCATCAGCTGCTTCGCCACAGGCTTTATCGAAAGCACTTTGCTGGTCTGGGGTGTTATCTAATGTCTCGCGCTGACCAGCCAAATCCTGAATTTCTCGCTGAGCGATCGACACCTTGAGTAAGAGTGTTGTGCCAGCTGCATCCGCATAACGCTTAGCGCTGTCCATTGCCTCCCTGAGAACCGCATATCTCTCTTTTGCAACCAATAGAGTTCTGTCGACCTCTGACACCACATAACCAGAGATCGCTCTGTTCATCTCCGTGAAGTTGTCTTGCGCAGCGTCGTAAGCCTTGTCGACCGCAGACAAATCCACATTCCAAAGCAAGATTGGTTCACGTTCTTTGTAGACATCCTCAACGCGTTTTTGTTGTAATGCCGCGGTTTTCTTAAGCTCGACCAGCTCCTCAACCGCATTACCGCGCCCTTTTTGATAAGCAGCTTGCATTGTTTTCAGATATTGATCTGCTTTGTCTACATGAGCTTTGATCCCACCAAGATCCGTGAAACCATTCTCATCTTCTTTTCTAACCAAATTTTGAGTCCGCTCAATCTGCTCTTCTCCCAGCTCCTTAGCTGCTTCAAAGAGATCCTGGCTCTCATCGTCTTCGGTGAAAACAGGTTTCCGTTTTCCGACAACCCTGATGGACTTGGCAATATTTCTCATGCGCTTGTAGAGAGTGCCGAGCTCCGCATCATGAGCTTTTTTGCGTGCAGTCAGCTCATCATCTGGTTCCGTTTCGGTCTGCGGAGTGACGTCCTCGTTGCTTTCAGTTGTTGCATCAAGGGAAACATCGTCGAGCGGGACATCCTCAAACTCATCTTCCTCAGTGGGATCTCCTTCCACCAAGGGGAATTTCCATTGCAAATGCCTGAAGACCTTTTGAGCCCACTGGTGTTGTTCTGGTGAGAGTTTGTTGTCTGGCATAGGAAACTCCACAACGAGATGATTTTGTTGGCTCTAACTTAGTCGCTGTTGCTTCCTGATTTGACGCTTATTCGGGAGCATCCTGAGAGATTTGAGTGATCTGGTGAAGATAGAATTGTGCGGGATTACAGTTTTTGAAATAAATGGGAGAGTTACTTGCCTTCGCCGAGTATCTCACCTAGTAAAGCCTCGTAATTTGCAAGCAAGGCTGCCACATGTCTGAGAAACAACCCATTATCGTTATTGACCGCGAAACTGGCCGAGAGTTTGAAGAAACGGTTCTGGGGGAGACGTGGATCCGTTGGGCCTACCAGGATTCCAGCTCAAGCATGATTGAGAAGCTGCTGTTCCGCTCCGCCGCATTGAGCAAGGCCATGGGCTGGTACTATGACAGCCCGCTTTCTAAAGGCAAAATTCAAAGTGCCATTGATGAGTTGAACATCGACACTGATGAGTTCGCAGACCCGCTGGAGAGCTTCGCTTCTTTCAATGAGTTCTTCATCCGCCATCTGAAAGAGGGAACTCGCCCGTTTGACACTGGCGCAAACACCATTGTCAGCCCAGCTGACGGCCGCGTATTGGTCTTCCCGAAGTTGGATGAAGATACCTTTACTCCGGTCAAGGGCCATCCATTCTCCATCCGCAAAATGCTACCAGACATCGCTGATCGTTATATCGGCGGTTCACTGGCAATCGTGCGTTTGTGTCCGGCAGATTACCACCGTTATCACTTCCCTTGTGCGGGCGAAATTGTTGATGCAAGAGATTTTCAGGGTGCCTATCACTCTGTAAACCCAATAGCTCTGGGTGCGGGTCCAGATGTGTTCGGCGAAAACAAGCGCAGCTACACACTGCTAAAAACCGAAAATGCAGGCACCATGTGCTATGTGGAAGTTGGAGCGTTCGGCGTAGGCAGCATCGTAAACACAAAGCCTTCCGGCCACGTCGCTAAGATGGATGAAAAAGGCTACTTCAAGTTTGGCGGCTCAACGGTTGTTGTGGTGTTTGAGCCGGGTGCAGTGAACTTTAGCGAGGATCTTGTCGCCAATAGCGCAGCAGGCAAGGAAACGCTGGTAAAGGTTGGTCAGCCCTTCGCAACGGTTGCCTGAGAAAATCTCCAGATCGCCTAGCATAAGTTGTATTTATCCAGCGTGACTCTTCGTCCAGACTGTCGGCTTTGCTAACAGACTGGACGGGGCTATGCCATCTTCACTTATCACTCAGGACCACATCGATACCTACCAGCGCGAAGGTGTTGTACTGATCAAGGGCCTCTTTAAGGATCATGTAGATCTGATCAGGGCTGGTATTGAGCGGAACATGGCAGAGCCGGGAGAATATGCAGCAGAAAACCTGAAGGAAGGCGAGGGCGGTCGCTTCTTTGATGACTACTGCAACTGGCAGCGTATTCCTGAGTTTGTCGAGGTGGTGAACAACTCACCAGCGGCAGAAGCAGCAGCAGACCTGATGCAATCCCAAACCGTTCAGATGTTCCACGACCACGTACTCGTCAAAGAACCGGGAACCTCCAAAGCAACGCCATGGCATCAGGATGGACCCTACTACTTTGTTGAGGGACAGCAAACCGTCAGCTTCTGGTCGCCAATGGACGCGGTAACCGGCGCCACCTTGCGCAGTGTTGCTGGCTCTCATCTTTGGGAAAAGCCCGTGCTGCCAATTCGCTGGCTGTCCGAGCAGAACTTTTATGGCGACAGCGACGAGTATATGCCAATCCCGGACCCTGATGCAGAAGGCATGCCGATCCGCGAATGGGAGATGGAACCGGGTGATGCAGTCGCGTTCAACTATTACACGCTGCACGGCGCACGCGGTAATACCACTGAACAGCGCCGCCGCGCATTCTCACTGCGTCTGCTGGGCGACGATGCCCGTTATATCGAACGCCCGGGGCGCACATCTCCGCCATTCCCGGGTCATGATATGAAGCCTGGGCAAATCCTGCGAGAAGACTGGTTCCCAATCATCTACAAGCGCTGACAATTAAAGGTCAGGAGTGCAGTCAGTTGACCGCACTCCCCAAGCTTTAGCTCCTACCAGCATTCAGAGCGTCCGGCTTGAACTCCAGCACCCAACACGTTTTCAGATGACCTTTCCGGAAGACGTTCCTGGTTTCGCTGTGATACTGAACCTCACGCAACTCCAGAAAATCTGGCAACTCATCCTGAGCATGGCTGTTCTTGGCGAGCAGCTCACCCCACTCACGTGCCAGTTTGCTTGGCTTATCAACAATCTCTGCACCCAAGCTGATTTCACCTGTTGGCGTCAGGATCAATTGCGCCCGCGTTTCCGGTTGTAATAAAGCCCGCAAGGAACCTGTCAGGCCCGGAAATTCATCAGGCGTCTCCTGAGCTGTTGCGCCTGTTTCCTGCGTTTCCGGATCTTCAACCGTAACTGTTGTGTAATCTGGTTTGGCAGGTTCTGGAGCGGTCTTCTGCTTAACAGAAATCAGATACTCGCTCTTCTTGCCTCCTTCAGGACGCGTGATGGAAACATCAAACAAAGCGACCCAAGGCTGTTCTGAAATCCATTTCTGGATCTTCTTCAGGCTCCCACCAGATTTTTCAATCCGCGCATGAACGTCATCACGAACATGCTCCATCAGCTTATCCAGCGCAAAGTGTGCCTTTCCAAAGCTCATCAGCAGGCCATTGCCCTTGGTACTCAAGAAATTATCCAAACGCTCTCTCATGGAAGAAAGCTCGTCAAATTGTTTGGTTTGACTGTCTTTCAACTCATTCAGGTTGACAGTCAGAGCAGCCAGATTCTTAGCAGCAGCTTGCGGCAACGCTCTCATCTTGCCGATTTCTGACATAGTATGAGAGGTCGGCTTGTATTCAACCACCCAGGCTGGCTCAAGCATATCGTTCTCAATCAGGAAGCCTTCAATCTTGTGATAGCGAACCTGCTTCAGAATGAAGTAGTCTGGCAACATGGCCGAGATGTTATCGCCCCGTTGCTTAGCCGCTACGAGCGTACTGCCCCAAGCCATCGCCAGATCACTTGGCTTTTCAACAATCGGCAGTTCATCGACGCCATCCTCTCCAGTCGGCACCAGTTTCAGGGCTTCCATCATCTCCTTGGAGCGCAGGCCATTCAAAACCAGTTGAGGTTTATCGCGCAATTCACTCTTCGTCAGTCCCTGCTGCGGAACCACATCACTGTTGTCGAAGAATGTACTGTTGCCTACTGTTCTTGGAGCTGGGTCGTGACGCAGCTCCGTTTTGATGTCGTAATATCCGCCATCTTTCTGAATGGAAACGGAGATCAGCGCCGCCCACGGCTGCTTAGCGATCCATGCCTCAGTCTTCTTGGTGCTGTGATGGTCCGCCAGATGCTGCTCAGTCAGCTGTGATGCCACCTCACGCAGGCTGGCCAATGCGTACTGCGCCCGGCCATTCTCATGTGAGAGGCTTTCTGTGCTAGAAAGGATCGCATCTCCAAAACTCATGGCAGCCAGCAAATCATTGCTGGCATTCAGTGCTTCGCCCAGTTGCTTGGAAGTTGCCATCCGATAAGCAACAATATCTTTCTCGATATCATTCAGATAACGCACATCCTGCTCGGTCACAGCATTTGCTCTGGCAGTATCGACTGCTTCACTCAAGCCCTTGCTAAAAGCATTCTGGCGCAAGAGCGTGTTGACATCGCCAACAACTTCTTTGTTCAGGGCTTTCAGGTTCTGGCTCAGGAACACCAGCAGCTCTTTGTGATTACTGGATAAATCCTCTGGTGCAGCCAGTGCTGCGACCTTCAGGAAGGCAAGGAAGCGAGGATCATGAGCGGCATCTTCAAAGATTTGCTTGGCCAACGCACGTGCATCATTGTCCAGCCCAGTTCTGAACTGCATACGCAGATATGTGTCAGCCTTGTCTTGAGCCATACCCAACAGACCTGTGATCAGTCGTTGCTTTTTTGCTGCTTCCGGTCCTTCATGTGCAGTGCCTGTCGGGTCATTGATAAAGGCCGTTTTCTTTTCCTGATACGCTTGGAATTGCTGCTCAAGCTCTGGGCTCACCGCCAAATCTAACTCATGCATAGCCAGCATTGCCGGATGTGGTTTTAACTCCAATGGTTCGCTGCGTGGCTGAGGTGCAGATGGTTGCTCAACAGTCTCCAACTTAGGCTGCCCAACAGCTTGGCACGTGCCGTTGACAGCAACCGTCTGGCTTCCCTCAGGCTTGGGAGTGTCAACAATAACGTAATCGCTCAGATCAGGATCAGATGTCATGTGATCAAGCGTGTTCGCATGTGCAGTGAGCGGGGATTCTGCTTTGGTTGGAACTGGCTTTGCACTCTGCTGTGAGGACGTCGCAGTATTACTTGCACCGTGCCCCATCAACTTCTCTGGAGGTATCCGGTAGCCTTCATAGCGAAGCTTCTTTGCTGCGCGTGACATTCCATCCGTAGGGTTAGATGGCTCACCCTCCGGTTTATGATGCTTGTGGTAAGCGAGTGGGCGCAAATGAGGGTCTTTTGCCCCGGCCTTTGCTGGAGGGCTGTGCTTTGTAGATTTTCCGTTCAGCTCATCCAGCTGGTCCAGCAAGCGATGCACATTCTTTGGCTCGGCATGGCCCAGCTTATGCCCTTTATGAGAACTGGTTGTTTTCTTGGGTGTAGCCCCTTGTTGGTCTGGATTGACCTGAGGCTGCGAAACTTTTGAATGAATTGGAGAACGACCCATGGGACACCTCATAAATTCCCGGTGTTGGCCTCCATTGTTCAGGAGTGCCGGAACACCAACGTGAAAACAGTAAATTCTATTGATTTGTCAGAGTGGTCAGGAACCAATGATCACCATGTCTGAGCCGTACTTGGGCAAAGGCACATGGATTACATCGTCTGCGCTCTCGTCAGCAGAAGGCTGCGCGCGCTCCAGTCGTGCGTTTGCATCAAGCAGCAGATCAAACGCCTTGCGCATAAGCTCGACGCCACCACCCGTAGAAACCTCAGTCCAGTGAGAAACGCGCTGTCCGGTGATCGACGCGATGATATGTGGCTGAGTGAATGCGTTGCCGTTGCTTTTCAAAAGCATGAGAGCTTGGTCAGCAGAAAGGTCAACTTTGCGCAGACCACTCGTCAGCGCCATCATGATAAAATCCTCATGATGTTGGCACAAAATCAGATGACTGCGCTCATCGACGCAGAAAAAATAGGCACCACTACACGATTCTGGCAGGTCCAGATCAAAACTGGACGAAAACGCCCGAACCAACTCATCAAATGCAGTCGTCTCAGCCATGGCATACTCCTCACCATGAGTGGAAGAGATCTTGGAATGAAGATCTCAATGCAGTTGAGATTGGCACTTCTACAGAGGAGCTACTGTGCTGATCGGAACAGTTACTTTCAGAAAATGTAGAAAAACGGAGGCAGGTTGAGAGCTAAGGTAAAATATAGGTTGAATTACTTATTTTCATCTATCGCTCTCATGGGAACGGTGTATGCTGGCTAAGTTAAGTTCCTACCTTTCCTCCGGTAATCCATACTTCGATGATTTCGTTTAAGCATATGTATTTGCGGGCATTACCGCTCTTCCTCACTGGCAGCGCTGCCTTGTTCACCAACTGGACAGACACTTACGTCTCCAGCTATTTCGGTGCATCCGCTGTTGCCGCAGTCGGCATCTGCGGCATGATGTTTTATGTCCTGTTTTCATTCTCCAACGGCTTTTCCATCGCAATCCAATCCTTCACTGCTGGATTTCTGACCAGTCGAGAAAACAACGAAGTGCTGGACGCGTTTGTGATCTGTCTGATCTTGGGCGTAAGCTTTGGCCTCTTGTTAACAGCAGCTTCAATCTATTTTCTCGAAGACATACTCATTTTCATGAATCCAGACGCTGAGGTTAGAGAAGCCTCAAGGCGATACCTGGAGTTTCTCCTCTATGCGACGCCGTTTTATTATATGTGCGGTGCCTCCCGCGGCTTGCTTATTGCTGTCGGTAAGGCGTGGACAGTCTCCTACATCGGCATTGGAACGCAGATCGTGAATGCCGTTGCAACTGTCATACTGGCATTTGGTTGGGCTGGAGCTCCTAAACTGGGAATTTCAGGAGTTGGGTTTGGCACCTTCATCGCATTCGCGCTTGCAGCGGTGTTCTATGTGTCAGCAGCCCTACAAGCGATCTCGCAGCAAAAACTCAGGCTTGGCGTACTATCTCTGCCTCTGATTGCTGAGATTTTGAAGAAGGCATTCCTGTCAGCCTCCCAAAGCACAATCTATGCTCTTGGCATTTTCTCAAGCTATTGGATTGTCGGGCATCTCAGTGTTTTAGCTTTGGCCGTCTATCAGGTTATCACGCAAGCAACACTCATCCCGATTTATATGGCAAATGCCTTGGGAAGTGTGGCGATCAGTCAGGTAGGTCAGGCAGTTGGGGCTAAAGACCTGTCGAGAGCTCAACAAGTTGGCCTGAAGATGATCTCAGGTGCTGCATATCCCATAGTCATCTATGCTCTGCTCGTCATGGTGCTCTCTGAGGACGTCCTGCTCCTTTTGCTGGGAGAAGCATTGGATGAACCACAACTCATTATGGTGTTCACTCTCTCCTGCTTAATCTTGCCAATCAACATTGCAGGAGCAGTGATGAACTATGTTCTGCAAGGGGCCCAACTGTTCGGGCGAGCCTGGACAGTTTCAGCAATCACACAATGGCTTATATTCTTACCGCTGGCCTATGTATTCGGCGTCTCAATGAGTTACGGATTGGCAGGTGTAATCTTCGCGGACTTTATTTATCGCGTTGGCTTGTTCTTGACGCAATACAGTTTCTGGAAAGTCTATTCGGAACCTGCATTGGCAAGAGCTTCAGCAAAAACAGGATAAACCGCAGGCCTCTTTCAGACACCTGCGGTTTATTGGCTGGGCAAGCAGTGGAGGGCTTTGCCTCAAGCCGTTGCCATCTCAGTCTCTGGTTTGTGCAAGCTCACAACAATCGCAACCGCTAAGCCGTTTGCGAAGTAGTAAGCAGCGTCCAGGCCAGTAAAGCCGAAGAGGAAGGGAGCCAATAGGAATAACGCTCCAACCGCTCCATCAACGGCCAGATGTAAACTGTAAGGCAGCACACGGAGCACACCGAACTGATGATCTGTCAGAAGCGTCAAGATCAACGCTGCTGTGCCTGTGCCAACAGATAGCCAAAGCGCCAATGGGTTGGCTGCTCCAAGACCAAGAATGAAGGGCAAACCGATCAACGCAAAGGCAACGGGATAATCCAGATAAGCATGGATGCTTTTTGTAACGAAACGGAGGGACATGACAGGGTTCCTTTTTGACTGTGTCGGTCTTTCGTTTTGGGCACAGTCAGATTAGGAGAAGCTCCCGTTTTGCTCAATTTCAGGACGTTCAAAGAAATATGCAGATCGTTCAGAATGGATATCAATATGGAACAATTGAGCTGATTTCTCTCAATGAGATGTGCGATACGCCGCTGGTGTTAAACCCACTTCCTTCTTGAAAACCCGCGTAAATGCAGATTCGGAAGCATACCCGGCAAGCGCGGCCACTTCAGACACGCTCATCTGATCATCGACCAAGCCCTGCTGAGCAATCTGCATGCGCCAACTGGTCAGGTATTGCATGGGCGTAAGGCCCATCTTGCTGGAAAACTGCGTCGCAAACCCTGTTCGCGAAAGACCGGCCTCCCGCGCCAAACCCTCTACGCTCCACTCGCGTGCAGGCGCCTTATGAAAGGCTGCCAGCGCTCTACTCAACTGCGGATCAGCAAACCCGGCAAGCCCGAGGTGTTTTTCACCTTCCTGCTCAATGAAACTGCGCAGCGCCTGAGCAAACAAAACCTCGGTCATTTTTAGTGCGATCAGGTCACCGCCAAGGCGCGTGCTATGTGTTTCATCTCCGATCAGCCGCAGTGTAGCCTCCATCCAACGCCCAGCAGCTTCCCCATAGTTTGATATATGGATGTAATCAGGCAGCTGATCAAAGATGAGATGGCGAGCATTGCGAGCTAGCGAGATGTGACCACAAATTAATTGCGTCTCACGTTCATCCTGCTCCCCGCCGTAAACCAACACACCTTCGCCGTTATAACCGGAAAGCTCCAGAACACGATCCAGCGGCAGGATGACTTCCTCTTCAGAGCGCCCGCAATAGATGTCATGCGCGGCACCATGAGGAACGATCAGCAAATCACCTTGAGCAAGCAATACCTTCTTGCCCGTCTCTTTCACCCGCACCATACAATCCCCACGATGGGCAAAATGAAAACGTGCCACATTCTCAAAGGACGGCACGGCAACACCCCACGGCACCGTAAAGGAGGTGCGGAAGTAAAGCGTGCCTTTGACGGAAAGGCGGGTGAGGATGTCACTGAGCGTATCAAGCATCATCCAATTATGAATGAGAGGTGCTTAAACGTCTACTGCCCTGAACGATCTGATCGAAATTGCGAATGATCTACATTAGCTGAAATCATATTGGCGTGTTGCAAACTTTTTTAGTTTCACAAAAGTCAACGGTGTTCGTCTTAGCTTGCGAAGCAAAATGCTTCTGCCTGTTAAACAGAATAAAGAAGAAAAAAATGAAACTAAGACAGTATTGCTACATTACAGCGCTGATTGTTGTAACTGGGCTGACAGCGATGCCAACAACACCTGCGTATGCTGCATCCGATCACGTACTTGAATTCCGATTTGGTGGCAGGGGGCGTAACCCAGTTGTAGACACCATGCGCAACTATATCTTGGGATGTCTGCCCAACAGAACACGGATTGAAGGTGAGAACCCTGTAGCGGCGGCAGGTCCATGGACTGTTAGAGTTCCTGCGATTCAAGGTCGTGAATATTCGAATGCAGATGTTGAACGTATCCTTATGAGTCAGGGATGTGCTCGCGTTCGTCCAATAAAAGTTGAGGGCGTTAGAGCCTGGGGTCCTTAATTTGTTGCCCGAGGTTCGCAGAGACTTAAAGAGCTTCGGGCACTATCTTATCAAGATCGCACGAAAGTCGTTCACGTTCGTCAGTGTCGGGCCGGTGATAACATTGTCGCCAATCGCCTCAAAGAACCCATGCCCATCGTTGTCAGCAAGGGACCGCCGCGGATTGATCTCCTTGCTCCAGGCTCTTTCTAGAGTGGAAGGATCACAGTAAGCCCCTGCAATCTCCTCAATCCCGTCAACGCCGTCTGTATCTCCAGCAAGGGCGTAGACACCTTGCTGGCTGTCTAAAGCAACTGCCAGTGAGAGCAAGAACTCCACATTCCGCCCTCCACGACCATTGCCCTTGAGTGTGACTGTCGTCTCACCACCAGAAAGCAACACACAAGGGGCTTTAAACGGCTGTCCGTGCGAGGCAACTTGCTTGGCAATCCCGGCCATCACAACGCCTACATCCGTAGCTTCGCCCTCGATGCTGTCACCCAGTATGTAAGCTGGAACCCCTTGTTTCTCGGCAGCAGATGCTGCGGCTTCCAGAGCCAACTGCGGCGTCGCGATCATATGCGTCTCAACAGATCCGAGGCGCAGGTCGCTTTCATCCGGCGTTTCACCAACGCCACTTTCAAGAACTGCCAATGCTCTTGCAGGGAGCTCAATCTTATACCGCTCCACTATCGCCAGAGCATCGGCACAGGTGGTCGGGTCAGCAACCGTCGGACCAGATGCAATATTGATCGGATCATCACCGGGAACGTCGGAGATCAGCAGGTTGATCACTTTGGCAGGATGGCACGCAGCAGCCAGACGTCCCCCTTTAATCTGCGAGAGATGTCGCCGTACGCAGTTCATCTCGCTGATCGTAGCGCCACACCGCAGCAGCTCTTTATTGATGCACTGCTTGTCTTCCAACGAAAGTCCGTCAAACGGCAAAGGCAGGAGTGAGGAACCGCCGCCAGAAATGAGACAGAGAACTCTGTCCTCAGCGGAAAGATCGGAAACAAGCTTCAACATGCGCTTGGCACCAGCCAATCCCGCGTCATCAGGCACTGGATGCGCAGCTTCAATAATTTCGATGGACTTGCAGGGAACGTTATAGCCATAACGAGTGATTACGAGACCGCTGAGATCTCCTTGCCAGTTACCTTCTACGGCCCGTGCCATGGCTGCAGAGGCCTTCCCTGCACCAATAACGATGAGCCGTCCTTTGGGAGTGTCAGGTAAGAACTTCGGGATACATTTCTCAGGTTGAGCGGATTCAATGGCCGCATGAAACAGGCCACTCAGAAAACGCTTAGGATCAACTGCCATTGCTGATCACCCCCGATTGCTACCGAAAAGTTTCGGTTATCTTTTTGAATTTCTTCGTATTTTCTAGCTTTAACCCGCAGGCATTTCCAGCAAAAAATAACAGGCTCCGCTCTCTGGTGAGAAAGCGGAGCCTGTTATTTTTCGAAACTTCATCGAAACCTGAAAAACTACAGAGAGTTATCTCAGCAGGAAGCCGTTACCAACAGGGTCATCATTTTCCCGCCAGAAGGTTGCTTCTCCGCTGTAATGTGCTTTGCCTGCTACCTGCGCGATGATCGCATCATGTGGTCCGCATTTGGCATCCGCGAAATAAGTGCCTTCAAAACCCGTTGAAATCAGGCTCTCAAATCGTCGCGTCTGCCCTTTGCTAATCAGACCCTTAGCAGCTTGCGCGGCCAATCGTGCGGTTACGCCGGAGCCTGTTGGGCTGCGGTCTACCTGGCTGTCAGCAAACACGCAGATGTTCGCCGTTGGGTCAGCGCTATAAGCGTCATTTCCATCTGTCAGGATCGTGCCATACAGGAATGCAAGATCTGCATCATCCGGGTGCTGAAGCGTCACTGCTGAACGAATAGCATCGCTTACAGCGTTTGCAGCATCAACCAGATCACGTGCCCGGGATTTCTGTACATCCAAGCCAAATGCAGAAGCAGGCGCTAGACCATAAAATGCGCCTCCATAGGAGACATCGACGGTCAGCTCACCCAGGCCTTTCACATCAACCGTCACATCGCGGGAGTGAAGGAATGCTGGCACGGAATGGAAGGAGACTGCACCAGGAACACCGTTATCGACTTCGACGGAAGCAACAACCAACCCACAAGGACATTCAATGCACACTTCAGTGATGGGCGACTTGGCCTCAACCAGCCCATGATCAATTGCGTATCGCCCCAGAGCGATCACCGCATGACCACACATGGTGCTGTAACCTTCATTGTGAACGAAGAGCACTCCAAAATGAGCATCCGGGTGAGACGGTTCAACGAGGATCGCGCCGTACATATCGAAATGACCACGAGGCTCAAACATCAAAAAATGTCGGAGGTGGTCAAGGTTATCTCGTGCATAGCGACGCTTTGCCAAAATGGTGTCGCCGGGGATCTCCGGATAGCCGTCGGTTACAATACGAAGCGGCTCGCCGCCTGTATGCATGTCGACAACACTTATTTTCTGTTGTTTATCCATGTTCTCCACCAGAACTAGTCGGAATGCCTTATTTCCGAACTGTTTGTCTTAGCATAGAGCTCCTTCAGCGCGTTCCGTTTAATTAGTTGCAATTGATCGGAAAAATGCGCTTAAGCAAAACGAGCCCCTTCATAGCGTGCACAGGGAGATGGCTCAATATGCTGTGAAATATTACTACTCAAGTGATTTGGAGTTTTTCTTAAGATGCTCGTGGCTCTTGGTGTATATGGCGGCTTGTTTGCGTTTTCATTTCTAGCTGCCACGCTAGCTCCGGGCTCATCAGAGGCAGTCCTCAGCGGCTTGTTACTAGCGGGAGGCTGGGATCCGGTGATCTTGATTGCATCGGCTTCGCTGGGCAATGTGGCCGGCTCAGTGTTCAACTGGTATTGCGGACGTTTTCTGTCTCACTATAAAGACCGGTCGTGGTTCCCGGTAAAAGAGCATCAATTCAAGCAAGCTGTGCGCTGGTTTAAGCGTTACGGACAAGCCTCAATGTTGCTCGCATGGGTGCCAATTATTGGCGACCCACTCACACTCATTGCCGGCACTTTGCGCATGAAATTCATGAACTTTCTGGTGCTGGTCGCAATCGGCAAAGTGGCCCGATATCTGTTTGTGTATTACGCAGTCACGTTTTGGCAGGGATAACCCACGGATTAAGCGCGGTTTTAAATAATCAATTCTGATTAGAGTAAATGGCCGAACTCTATGGGTTTTATAGATAAAATTAATTTTATATGTGCAATGCAATTTATCATGACTTAGCGGAAATATCGACAATGCAGAAGGGGGGTGATAGAGAAAAACGATCTTTACTCGAACTCACCTTTTGGAAATGCCTTCGTCCACGTCTAACGTCTCCATCGCTTATCGCAAACTGAAGCAAGCAATCCTCGAAAACCGGCTCGGTCCGGGTATGCAGGTGCTTGAGCAGGAAGCGGCTACCCAGCTGGAAATGAGCCGTACGCCAGTGCGTGAGGCCATGCTAATGCTGCAGAAGGACGGGCTCGTGGAAATGCGCCCGCGTCAGGGTATGCGCGTTCTTCCAATCACTGTCGGCGATATCTCGGAGATCTACGAGATCCTTGAAGTTGTTGAAGGGCTTGCCATTCGCAAACTTGCTGAAAAGCCAATTAGCGAAAAGCAAGCACGTGCACTGGAGGACTCTGTTACCTTGATGGATCTTTCACTTGAACGTGGAGATCTCAGCGTTTGGACATCTGCTGACAAGAAGTTTCACGAGGATGTCGTCAAGTTTAGCGGCAACGTGCATCTGGAAACTGTCTTCCTACAGCTCTGGGATAGATCGCAACGCGCACGCAACATGCTGCTGAAGGCGCATGGTGCCCCAGTCAACTCCGCGCAGGAGCATTGGGAGCTTTTGAAGTTCATCAAAGAAGGCAAAGCAGCGGAAGCTGTCGAATTTCAGAAAAGCTTGCGTGCTGAGGCAGCAGAGCAAATCTGTAAAATGATCTTTGACGTGATGAGCGGAATGGTTCCGTCAAACTAAAAGCGGGACCGAAGCCCCGCCTTTCCTGAAATATTAGTCTGCTTCCCAGAGGTGTCCGGGTTTTCCAGTCACATATCCATTTGCCAGCGCACCTGGCAGCTGTTGTGTCTGCAGACGTGCTACGGCCTCGGCACTTTCAATCTTTCCGTCAACAAGATCACGATAGATCTCGGCAATCGCAATCATATCAATATCATGCGGTGAAAGACGCAAGCGGCCAACGCCTTTTGTCAAAAGCTCGTCGCGGCCAAGCGTGATGGCTTGAACACTGTGAGACAGTGTCTGAATACCATTCGCTGCAAGAAACTTCTGATCATCCAGTGTCGTCACATCCATGCCGTCAAGATCACGGTCACAGATGAACTGGCAGTTATCTTTATGCAGCTTGTGAGCGCGTGCATGGTAGCAGCGACCAGAGACGGCCAGTGGCAGACGACCAAATGCAAACAGCTCGATGGTCAGGTCTGGCAGAGCCTGTGCAATCGCTTCAACAGACTTGATCGGCAGTTCAACGGGTGGACAGAACGTCTCCATACCCAGGTTTATGAGAACCTTCGCTGTCTGCTCATTGTAGATGTTGAGGAACGGCCCACCAACGAAAGGCTCGCCCGAACGTTTGTGGACACTCGCAATATCGTTAGCTTCGACCAGCTCGCAATCTGCTGAAAGGGCATTGATGGACTTACGATCACGCATGGTGACAGGCAGCGCAATTGTTGAGAAGACAACCGTTTTACCTGCATTAGTGAGGCGCTCATAAATCTCAGGCCACACCTTGTCGTTGAACGGCATGCGTTTGCCACAAATAACTTCGCCAATGTAAACGCGCTCAACAGGAGCTTCATCTGCTACACGCGCATAAAAGTCGACGAGTTTTTCGTTGGACCAGTTGAAAAAGTTAGGACCAATGGAAAGTTCGATCTTGCTCATGATTGGTCCTTATCTCCAGATCTTTTTGTAGGCGCCGGTGGTTTCGCGTCCACCTTCTGTCATTGCGCTCAACATGGCTGAAACTTCTTCTTCCGCATTGCCGCCTGCATCCATGGCATCAACAGCTGCACGGAAGGCTTTCACTACCTGTGAAATGTAGGCTTTACCGCGCTGGCGACCTTCAATCTTAACTGCGGTCACACCTGCTTTTTGAAGGCGCGGCAACAAGCTTGCAGCATTCAGGCTAACAGGGTCTTCAAACAGGTAGGAGGTCTCTCCCTCTGCTTTAAAGCGTCCCTTACAAAGCGTTGGGTATCCAGCAGTTTCGCCTTCACCAAAACCATCAATGGTAAAGCCGCCCAGACGGGCATAAAGATTGCTGCCGTCCTCGTCGTAAGAAACATCGCCTGGAGGGGAGCAAACGCCAGTCAGGTTTGGAGACTTGCCTGTAGCGTATGAAGACAAAGCGCAGCGCCCTTCCGTCATCACGCATAGGCCGCCAAACACAAAGACTTCAGTCTCGACCGTGACCTCTTTATTGAGCTTGACGATTTCTTCAACGGACATGACACGTGGAAGAACCACACGCTGCACGCCAAAGGTGTCCTGATAAAAGCTTATGGACTCTGGTGTTGCCGCAGCAGCTTGAACGGAAAGGTGCAGACGCAGGTTCGGATGCTTCTCTTGTGCGTAGTCAAGCACTGCAATATCGGCAGCAATGATCGCATCAGCACCAGACGCAGAAACAGCATCAACCGCGCGCTTCCAGATGTGTGTGTCACCCGCCCGGGCAAACGTGTTCACAGCAACAAGAACGTGCGAACCGTGCTTGTGAGCGAGGCGAACCCCGGCATTTAGCTCTTTTTCAGAGAAATTCAGACCGGGGAAATTTCGAGCGTTGGTTTCGTTGCGCAAACCGCAGTAAATGCTGTGTGCGCCCGCTTCTGCGGCGGCTTTAAGAGCAGCTGGTGTACCGGCTGGGCAAACAAGCTCCAGTGACGGATTATTATCGTTGCGCTGTCCAAGCATAAAACACCTTCCAGAAAATAACAGAGTGAACCACTTGGTTCGCGCAGGGCGCCTTCACCCTGCAGCGGCAATCAGGAAGTGGCAGTTGGTGCGTCGAGTAGTCGGCGCAGATGATCTAATGTCTTGTTGGTCGCTCCATCCACGACTTCACGTGGGCGACCATTGAAACCAAGGAACTCAGCAGGGGAGAGGTCGGCTTCTTCCATGGTGTTGCGAAGCGCAAGCACAGCGTCCGTGTCACCCTCGATCACCAGATCGCGGGTAAAGAAAACGGCATCACCATCGTAGGTGCCATCAACCAATCCCAGCAGGACGATGAGTGGTCCAGAAATACGCGCCGCACCTTCAGGCGCATCTTTACGCTTGAACATCTCAACCGTCGCATGTTCACCATTTGGGATCATGCGGAAGACATGCGGGATATCAATCGGGTCGATTATGAAATGCGTGCGTTTGTATGTGTCCAAACGCTCGAAGAGGTCTGGGCGATTACGGGCAAGCCGACGCACAGCTCGGGTCAGAGCAAAGCCAAGCGGAGGAACCGGCAATATGCCGAGAGCTTTTTGCAGGGCAGGAGGAAACAGGCCTCGGTCCGGTTTAAAGAACATACTTTAATCTCCACTGATCAGTATCCTCTCCTATTAATCCTAGCGGAACTCATCATTGATGGAGGTCAAGGACCAGAGCGACAACACCCTTCAAATGTGTGTTAACCCAGCGAACAGATCCCGAGTTTGCCTAGTAATCTGGAAATGGCATGTATTGGCGTACCGAAAAGAAGTTCGAGACACTCTCCAGCTTTCTCAATGTATTGGAAGCAAAGCAGGAGCTTGTGAAAGTAAAGGCGCCGGTCTCAGCTCAGTTTGAAGCGACAGAAATCCATCGTCAGGTGATTGAGCAGGGCGGTCCCGTGCTTCAGTTTGATAATGCGATCACATGTTCGGGAACGCACAGCAATATGCCGCTTCTGACCAATGTGTTCGGCACGCGAGAGCGCGTCGCTCTAGGGCTCGGCTGTGCACCAGATGAGCTTCCGGCCCTAGGTGAACTTCTGGCCTATCTTCGCTCGCCGCAACCGCCAAAGGGCCTAAAAGGCTTCATCGATGCGCTACCTGTTGCTAAGGCAGCTTGGGCAGCTCGTCCAAAACGCTTACGATCATCTCCACTGATAGACATGTCGGTTGATCTGGAACAGTTCCCCGTGCAGATGTGTTGGCCAAACGATGCTGGCCCGCTGATCACATGGGGCATTGTCATCACGCGCCCACCGGGGAAAGATGATCCCTCTCAGTACAATCTGGGTATCTATCGTGCGCAGGTCATCGGCAAAGACAAAGCAATCCTGCGCTGGCTCGCCATGCGCGGTGGAGCTGCCCACCATCGCCTCTGGCAGGCACGTGGCGAGCGTATGCCGGTTGCCGTTGTCATCGGTGCAGATCCTGCAACAATCTTGTCAGCCGTCATACCAACACCCTCCGATGTCAGCGAACTGATGATTTCCGGTGTCTTGTCCGGCGGACGACCAGAGCTGATCCCATGTAAGCACGTTGACCTGCATGTGCCAGCATCCTCCGAGATCGTTCTGGAAGGCTTTACGGAGCCATTAGAAACAGCTGAGGAAGGCCCATTCGGGGACCATACCGGCTACTACAACGACCCTGATCAGTTTCCAGTTTTCAAAGTATCGGGTATCCGCGCCCGCAAGGATCCAGTCTACATGAGCACCTTCACCGGCAGAGCGCCAGACGAACCTGCAGTCCTGTCCGAAACCATGAACGATGTTTTCTTGCCATTGCTGAAACAACAAATTCCAGAGGTCGTCGATCTATGGCTCCCGCCTGAGGCCTGTTCCTATCGAATTGCAGTTCTCAAGATCAAGAAAAGCTATCCCGGTCAGGCACGCCGCGTGATGATGGGCATGTGGTCCTTGTTGCCTCAGTTCACCATGACAAAGCTGATCATCACCGTTGATGAAGACATAGACTGCAGAAGCTGGAGCGATGTGATGTGGGCCGTTGCAACCCGCATGGACCCATCTCGTGATCTCGTTGTTCTGGATCGCACACCCGTCGACACGTTGGATTTTGCATCTGGTATGGAAGGTCTGGGTGGCAAACTCGGTATTGATGCAACAACCAAAATCGGTTCTGAAACGCGCACTGACTGGCCGGAAGTGATGCGTATGCCGGAAGAGCTGACCAGGAAGGTTGAAGATCGCTGGGATGAACTGTTCCCCGGCGGCCTGCCAAAAAAACAAAACCGGGATCAACCAAAGGATGCTATCACCCCTTCAGAGATAAAGAATTCTCCTGAAGGAAGTGAGTAGGCTGCATGACGAAGCGTATCATTGTCGGAGTATCGGGCGCATCCGGAGCTCAACTTGCTCTGAAAACGCTGGAAATCCTGAAAGCGCTGAGTGTCGAAACGCATCTGGTGCATTCAAAAGGAGCTGTCGCTTCTGTCCAACATGAGCTTGGCAAGGATGGTGTTGAGCAGCTCAAAGCGCTTGCATCCATCACCTACGCACCTGATGAAATGACAGCCGCTATTGCAAGCGGCTCGTTCCACACTGACGGTATGATCATCACGCCATGCTCCATGCGTACACTATCAGGTGTGGCCTATTCTTTCTCAGACAACCTGCTCACACGTGCTGCTGATGTTGTGCTCAAAGAGCGCTGCAAGTTGGTTCTCGTCCCGCGTGAGACACCTTTGCATGAGGGACATTTGGAGGCGATGCTCAAGGTGACTCGGATGGGTGGAATTATCGCACCGCCGGTGCCTCCATTTTATGCAGATATGCAAAACAAAGCGGATATGCTCAAAGAAATTGCTGCCCGCGGCATTAATACACTAGGAATTGATCCCGGCGTGAACATGACTAAGTGGCAATAGAATTATCCTAGGTTACTTTACTGTAATCTTATGAAAATTCATCGTCCACTTTGCGGCTTAAGTTTACCGGCGATAGCTACCTTTACCTCGGAATTGAATAGGTAATTTCTATTCAATTTTAATAGAAAAATACTAAAGGTGAAGATAATGTCCCTGTGTTTTAAGCGCCCCCTCTGGTTTGGCCTCTTCGTATTTTCGGCTCTTTTCCTAGTGTTAGCGCTAGGTCAGAAAGCGAATGCGACATCTATCACTCTGGATACCACTGATACCGAACTCTGCGAAGTTCAGGTCACAATTGGACCGGAGGCTCCCAACGGACCCATTCATAGATTTACTGATATCGATGCGGATGATCGCTACACCTTCCAGACGAATAAGCTCTGCAATCGCCGCTCTGTAGGTGGTGAGGCATGCCTGGAAGATTACACCGAATGGTCATGTTGTGAAGCGAAAGACGGCGAGGACATCACCTGCAGAGTGCCTTAAATTAGGTCTCCCAGCTCAATTGCACAAAAAACGACCTTCTCTAAGTCGGCGCAATTTGCCAACATAGTTCCTACGACGAGTATTGTATGTCGAGGAATATATGAAAACGATTGGCTTATTAGGAGGAATGAGCTGGGAGAGCACTGCTACTTATTACAGACTGATTAATCAGCAAACACGTTTACGGCTTGGCGGACTCCACTCTGCTGAGTTGGTTTTATGGTCTTTTGATTTTTCTCAGATCGAGTTGCTTCTTGCACACGGAGAGTGGGAAGAAGCGGGTAACCTGCTAAAACAGGCGGCGCTGAAATTAGAAGGTGCCGGTGCTGATTGCATTGTGATCTGTGCGAACACAATGCACAAAGTCGCCTCCTACATCCAGGATGGTTTGACGATCCCATTCATTCATATTGCTGAAACAACTGCGAATGCCATTCAAAAGGTAAAACGCAGGAAACCACTTTTGCTTGCAACGCGTTACATTATGGAACAGGATTTTTACATCAGAAGATTGCAGGATAACTACGGATTATCGGTAGTGATCCCTGACAATGGAGGGCAAGCCGTCGTCCATGACATCGCCTATAATGAGTTGTGCCGGGGCCAGATTAATGAGGATTCTCGCCGCACACTCTTGCAGATTGTCAGAAAAGCACAGGACCAGGGTGCAGATAGTGTCATTCTGGGGTGCACAGAGCTTGGACTGTTGGTGGGGCAGGAGGATATTTCAGCTCCGGTCGTTGATAGCACCACGGAACATGTGCGTGGAATTTTGGATTTTGCATTGAAGAATGAAAGTGAATTTGAAGAGCTAGTCTAATCAGCGGGAATTTGCCCGCTTCAGGAGGGGAAATAATGAAGAAACTATGGGTCTCTGCCGTACTGGCAGCAGGGCTTGCTTTACCTGCGCAAGCGCAGGAGGCGGCGGACAGTATTGCGCCGGAAATGGCAAGCGGAATCTCCGACAAGCAAATGGTAACCGCGCAGAAGTTTATGGTGGTTGCTGCAAACCCTCATGCATCAAAAGCGGGTTTTGATGTTTTGAAAGCTGGCGGAAACGCCATTGATGCAATGGTTGCTGTGCAGCTCATGTTGGGATTGGTTGAACCTCAATCCTCCGGGATCGGCGGTGGTGCCTTCCTCGTTTATTACGACGCAGAAGCGGGCGAGCTGACCACATATGACGGTCGTGAAACAGCGCCTGTATCCGCAACGCCAGAATTGTTTCAAAACGAAAACGGCGAACCACTCAAATTCTATGATGCAGTTGTTGGCGGCCTATCTGTAGGAACGCCAGGCACAGTAAAGCTGCTGTATGATACTCATGCGAAATTGGGCTCTCTGCCATGGGCAGATCTGGTTGCTCCTGCCATCAAACTCGCAACAGACGGCTTTGAAGTTTCGCCACGCCTGAACGCTTTGATCACCAATGATCAAGAGCGCCTCTCTCGTTTCGAAACAACGAAAAACTACTTCCTGCCGGGTGGCACTCCTTTGCCAGTTGGGCACCTGCTCAAAAACCCAGAGTATGCAGCGACACTGACTGCAATTTCTCAAAATGGAGCGGACGGTTTCTATTCCGGAGATATTGCAAAGTCCATCGTTGAGACTGTTCAGTCTGCTAAGGGCAATCCGGGTAAACTGGCTCTTGAGGATCTGGCAAACTACCAAATCAAAGAGCGTGCCGCTGTTTGTGCAGAGTACCGCGCCTTTGAAGTTTGTGGCATGGGCCCACCATCCTCTGGCGCTCTGACTGTTGGCCAAATCCTCGGTCAGCTCAATAGCTATGACCTGCCTTCCATGAACTCAGGCGATCCGAATGCATGGCGCTTGATTGGTGATGCATCCCGTCTCGCCTTCTCTGATCGCGGTCGTTACATGGCGGACAGTGATTATGTGCCAATGCCAACCAAAGGCCTTGTTGCGCCTGCTTATCTCAAAGAGCGCGCTGAGCTGCTGAGTGGCGACAAAGCATTGTCAAAAGAGCAGGTAGTACCGGGGAATCCAACCTGGGATCACGCCATGTTGTTGGCTGACGATGAGAGCATTGAACTGCCATCAACCAGTCATTTCTCAATCGTAGATGCAAACGGCAATGCTGTTTCCATGACGACCACAATTGAGAACGGCTTTGGCTCACGTCTGATGACAAATGGTTTCCTGCTCAACAACGAGTTGACGGACTTCTCGTTCCGTACGCATCGTGACGGTGTGCCGATTGCGAACCGCGTTGAGCCGGGCAAACGTCCACGTTCATCTATGTCTCCGACAATCGTGATGAAGGACGACAAGCCATTCGTTGTTGTTGGGTCTCCGGGCGGCAGCCGCATCATTGGCTATGTTGCAACAACACTGGTTGCGAACCTGGATTGGGGTATGAACATTCAGGAGGCGATCTCTATGCCGCATCTGGTCAATCGCTTTGGTACCTATGACCTCGAGAAGGGCACCGCCGCTGAAAAGCTGCAACCAGCTCTGGATGCTATGGGTTACAAAACCAATATTCGCGACCTCAATTCCGGCCTTCATGGAATTGTGATCACGGCAGATGGCCTGCAAGGTGGCGTAGATCCACGCCGCGAAGGTCTTGCTCTGGGTGAATAAAAACCAGAATTAACGAAGCTGAGGCTCGAGAGATCGGCATAATTGTCTCTTGAGTCTTAGCACCCTGCTAAGCGTGTACCAAAGTACGCTCTTAGGTGTCTTCCTTCCTCTGTGATAGCTAGAAACTCTTGAAATTGGCTGTGCCTGTCGGCTCTGGCCTGCGAGGTGCTAGTGCCAATGACGGAGCTACTCCAACATCCCCCCAAAGATACTTGCATGCCATCCGTTGTGCATCGGTGGGTGCTGCTGGCTGCAATGAGTTTCATCCTTGGGCTCGCTTTGTTGGATGAAACAGTCGTCAGTCTGGCTCTGCCAACCATCTCAGAAGAGTTTGGGATGACGCTCACTCAAGCCCATTGGGTGGTAAATTCCTATCTGCTGATGTTCGCAGCTTTGGTGGCTTTGGGTGGCAAACTTGCTGATCTGGTGAACATCAACTACCTCATCCTCTCTGGCATGATCATCTTCGGCCTGGCGTCGCTGGCCTGTGGTTTTGCGCCAAATGGAGGCTTCCTCGTAGGCGCGCGTGTCGTACAGGGGATTGGCGCTGCGATCATGTTCCCTCTGCCCATTGTCACTATTTCACGCATATTCCCACCTGAACGCAGAGGTTTTGCATTAGGCGTGTTCGGCTCAATCGCCACTATCTTTCTGTCTTCGGGGCCACTAGTGAGCGGCTACTTCACGAGTTATTTCTCTTGGCGATGGATTTTCTGGATCAACCCACCCTTTGTCTTGATCGTCTGCTTGGTTATCGCATTTGCTCCGTTGAAAGGGCGCATTGCTCACGGACAGGATAAAAGCCTTTCGGATTACTCATTTGACTGGCTCGGCATCATCACATTGCTTGTGGGGCTTTTCTTCTTCGTTCTGGCCATCATGCAAGCGCCGGAATGGGGTTGGACATCAAGAGATATCGTCTTGTCATTCGTTGTTGGGGTGTCGGCGCTAGCCATCTTCCTCTGGAATGAACTGCATATAAAAGCACCGCTCATTCAAGTGCGTTTCTTCAAAAAGCCTTCCTTCGCAGTCGCGGCATTCGTAGTCTTTCAGGCGCAATATTCCAAGATTGCAATGTTCATTTTTGGAGCTTTGTACTTTCAGGATAAACTCGGCTTTGCTCCGTTCTTCGCAGGTTTGGCATTGATGTCGGCAGTCGTGATGAATGCAGCAACAGCTGGGTTGAGTGGTGTTTGCGTCGATAAGTTTGGCGTTCGCGCGCCGGCCATGTGGGGCCTATTGGTGCTGTCCAGTTCAACGCTCTGGCTAACTGCCTTTATTGCCGAAGATAACTATTGGTTGCTGCTCCCCGCACTTCTTGCATGGGGAGCGGCTATGCCATTGTTGTTTCTGCCATCAATGAAGTCATCGGTGGACTCAGTTGAGCTAACGAAGAAGGGACAGGCGAGTGGTGTGATGATCACATCTCAAATGCTGGGTGGCACAATAGGAATGTCCATCTCCAGCTCGATCTTCCTTTTCACGGAAAGCTATGAATACGTATTCGGCACCGCAGCAGCTGTCACTCTGCTCTGCTACCTGCTGTCTTTTATGTACTTCGGAAAAGAGGCAGGTGCTCTCGACAGTGAAAAACAGAGCTGATGTGCTTACCAGCTCTTATCATAGCGTTATCCTGCTTGAGAATAGACCCGCTTGCCGTCCACATAAGTCGCTGCAATCGCACGATCATCGCCAAGGATCATCTGAATAAACAGCTGCTCAATCACATTATTGGCGTAAGCCATACGGTGGCGGATCAGTGGTGTTGAGAGCGGGTCAATAATGGCGAAATCCGCTTCCATACCCACTTTGATGTTACCGATCCGGTTTTCCTGATAGAGCGCTTTGGCGGAACCAACCGTCGCCAGATAATAGGCCTGTACCGGGTGCAATGAGTAGCCCTGCAACTGGGCAACCTCATAGGCCGTCCGCATTGTGGTCAACATGGAGAAGCTGGAGCCACCACCCACATCTGTTGCCAGCCCTACAGTGATTGGCTCGTGTGTAAAATGCGAACCGCGCACATCAAACAAGCCAGAACCAATAAAAGTGTTTGAGGTTGGACAATGCGCAATTGATGTCCCGGTTTCATGAATAAGCGCTTTTTCACGGTCATTCAGATAAATCCCATGCCCAAGCACACAGCCCTTTCCCAGCAAGCCAAAGTGCTCGTAAACGCCAACGTAATCAGGATGCTCAGGATATAGCTCTCCCACCCATTCCAGTTCCTGGCGGTTCTCAGAAGTATGGGTCTGTAGCAAAACTTCAGGATGCTCTTTCCAGAGCGCTCCGGTTGCTTCCATCTGCTCAGGAGTAGACGTTGGTGCAAAGCGGGGAGTTATGGAATAGAGCGCACGACCCTGCCCATGCCATTTCTCCAACAGCGCTTTGGATTGATCATAACCTGTCTGCGCCGTATCACGCAGGTTTTCTGGCGCGTTGCGGTCCATCATGACTTTACCGGCAGCGATGCGCATGTTGTATCGCGCAGCCTGCTCAAACAGCGCATCCACGGACTCAGGATGAATGGTGCAGTAAACGGAAGCACTGGTGATGCCGTTTGAAAAGCTTTGCTGCAAGTAAACGTCGGCAGCACGGCGCGCGTAGTCAATGTCGCCAAATTTGGCTTCAGCAGGGAAGGTATAGGTGTTTAACCACTCGATCAGCTGAGCGCCGTAGGAAGCAATAACCTCTGTCTGCGGATAATGAACATGGCAATCCACAAAGCCCGGTAGAATGAATTTGCCGCTGTGATCATGAACAACAGCATCACTTGGCAGCGTCTTAATCAGCTCTGCCGCGTCGCCAACTGCGGTAATCCTACCGTTTTCTGTAACAACCAGCCCATCAGACCAGTCTGTCAGTGCCTCTGCCGGATTATCGCAGAACGGATCGCCGCTAAATTGGAATACATGGCCGCGAAGCGCTGTAATCGTCCGAACAGTGTCTTGCATCAGATCTTCCCCGGGAATTGAACCAAACAGCCATATCTAGCGTAAATCCCGGTAGGGATCGAGGGTAAATACGTAATTACCCGGGAGAGATCTGAGAACAACGTGATGCGTGTAAGAGATCAGTCCTCTTCTACTGCTGCCTCATTGAGTTCAACGTCAATCATCAGATCAGCCGCAATACCTTCCAATGCTTCAGAGACTTCTGCCGGCGACAGATGTGGCGGAATAATAATGCGAGCATTTGCGCGGAACATAAGATCACCACTCATGGAACCCGGTTCAACCAGTGACTCCAGAGTTTCGATGCTCACATGAAGATCTGCCAGCACGCTGGAGACACGACTGATCATGCCGGGTTGATCTTGTCCCAGAATATGAAGAAGCGCATGAGCACCTGCTGGCGCATCACCCGTGTTGTGAACGTGAATGCCAATGGTAAGCCCCACAGACTCAAGCTTGGTCAGAGCTGCTGAAAGGTCTGCTGCCTGTGCTTTTTCAACATGCACACGAACAATCCCCGCAAACTGGCCTCCCAGACGCGAGAGGGAACTGTCGATCCAGTTCGCTTTGTGATCAGCAACCACCTTGGAGATTTCACCAACCAGACCTGGGCGGTCATCGGCAACAACGGTGAGGACAAGCTCTTTTTTCATAACGCATTCTCCACAAAAGCGACCCCTGTGATAGGCTAGGGCCCTGCCTATAATAGCAATGCCAGATGTAGGTGTAAGTCAAACACTTCGATCAAGTTACCCGTATTTTTGCACCTAAGAAAACCTCTGGTATCGACCAATTGCGCAAATTATCATCTTGCTATCTCCAGGGTCGCCAACTAGCTTGCTCCTCGTAAAACTATGGACGGCGTCCCGTGACGGACTGAAATGGATTTCGGGGGCGGTCGACCCACATCGGGGGCCAGAATCGAAGCTGTCTGACGAAATAATGTGTGAAGCTGCGGACTTATAGTGCGCGGTCGATGTTCTATTTCGTTGGTCCATCTATTGTCTTTGCGACGTCTCCTTAAATGACAGCGATAAACCCCTGTTGCCAGTGGCAATGGAAGGCACCGCTGCATGTTGGAGATAGAACATGTCTTATTTTTTGAAGCCCGCGCTCCTCGCAGGAGTGATGGGGCTTTCCTCGTCTGCTGCCTTTGCACATGCGGGACATTTGGGTGAGCTTGCTGGCCACAGCCATTGGATTGGCGTAGCCGCAGTCACCGGCGCTGCAATCATCGCTGGTTTGGCTGCCAAAGCAAAAAAACGATCCTCTTCCTCTGAGGAGAACTCGCCTGAAAATGCTGAGAGCGATGGTGCTCTCTCCCCAGATGGTACAGAAGCAGAGCCAGCATAATGACAATAAAAACAGAAGAAAAACTCGGCGTCATGATCTGCGGACATGGCAGTCGAAACAAAGGTGCAGTCGCCGAATTTGCTCGCCTTGCAAAAGGTATGCGTGAGAGATTTCCGGATCTTCCAGTGGACTATGGATACCTTGAGTTCGCAAATCCAGTGATCCATTCAGGCCTGGACAATCTGCGCGAGCAGGGGTGCACCCGCATTCTTGCAGTTCCAGGCATGCTGTTTGCTGCTGGACACGCTAAAAACGATATTCCATCTGTGCTCAACACCTATCAGGCCAAACATCCTGAAGTGTCCATCGAATATGGCCGCGAACTGGCCGTCGATACACGCATGGTACAGGCTGCAGGCGCACGCATTCAGGAAGCCATCGATGCAGCTGGTCCTGAGGTGAAGCCGGAAGAAACCCTGCTTATGGTGGTTGGTCGTGGTGCATCAGATCCGGATGCAAACTCTAATGTTGCCAAAATCACCCGCATGTTGTGGGAAGGCTTCGGCTTCGGTTGGGCGGAAACCTGCTATTCTGGCGTAACCTTCCCGCTCGTTGAGCCGGGGTTGGAGCACGCTGTTAAGCTTGGTTACAAGCGTATCGTCGTGTTCCCATACTTCCTGTTCACTGGCGTTCTTGTACAGCGTATTTACAACTTCACCGATGAAGTTGCTGCACGCCACCCGGATGTTGAGTTTATCAAAGCAGGCTATCTGAACGATCACCCGAAGGTCATCGACACTATGCAAGAGCGTGTGACGGAGATTGTTCAGGGTTCAAACAACATGAACTGCCAGCTTTGTAAGTACAGAGAGCAAGTTCTTGGGTTTGAGGCTGAGATCGGTTTGCCACAGGAGAGCCACCACCATCACGTGGAAGGCTTGGGTGATGAAGCTGAATGCAAGCTGTGTGATGTGACGTGTACTGGAGAGTGTGACAGCAAGGGCGCGGATGCTCACGATCATGCGCATAGTCACTCCCATGACCACAGCCACGGGCATGGACACCACCATCATCACGGTGATGACCACGGACATGATCACCATCATCATCCGTATCCTCATGCAGATCACCCGCTTGGGCCAAAATCCATGTTGAAGGACGATGCCTGAGAATGGGTCGGAACGTGAATCCAGAAGTTCTGGCGCCCTACGATTACATTAAGGATCCTGCCGAAATCTATCGGCAGTCCTTTTCAATCGTACGGACAGAGGCTGACTTAAAATGCCTGCCAGATAACTTGAGGCCTGTTGCAGTCCGCCTGATCCATTCCTGTGGGATGACTGACATTCCGCAGGATTTGTCATATTCTGAGGATGTAGTTGCCAAAGCAAATGAGGCTCTGCGAAACGGCGCCCCGGTACTGACCGATGTCGAGATGGTTGCACATGGCATCATCCGCAAATACCTGCCAGCAGACAATCAAGTCATATGCACTTTAAACCAACCAGATGTGCCCGAGCTTGTAAAACAGCTCGGCACAACAAGGTCGGCTGCAGCCGTTGAGCATTGGAGACCGCATTTGGAAGGTGCTGTCATCGCCATTGGCAATGCCCCAACGGCGCTATTTCATCTTCTTGAGATAGTGGCAAATGGTGCCCCAAAGCCAGCAGCTATTCTCGGCTTCCCCGTTGGGTTCGTGGGAGCCGCAGAATCCAAGCAAGCGCTGGCGACAAGTTCACTTAGCATACCGTTTCTAACACTTCAGGGACGCAGAGGTGGCTCTGCAATTGCAGCTGCGGCAGTCAATGCAATGGCAGCAGGCTTGCCTGAAGAAAAGGTGCAGGAGACATCAAAATGAGCAGTCAAACAGCACCTTGGCTCACAATCATCGGCATTGGTGAGGATGGCTTTAACGGCCTGTCTGAAACAGCCAAATCAGCGCTGAAAGCTGCCTCTCTCATCTATGGTGGAGCACGGCATCTGGAACTTTTGCAAGATGGTGCAAGCAACATCAGTTGTGAGATGAAAGCATGGCCATCTCCACTTTCTAAAGGCATTGAAGAACTTGCGGTAAACCGTGGTCAAAACACAGTGGTGTTGGCGACGGGTGATCCGCAATGGTTTGGTATCGGAGCAACACTTCATCGTCAGTTCAGTGCTGAGGAGATCGAGGTCATCCCGCATCTCTCAGCATTCGCTTTGGCTACAAGCCGCTTAGGCTGGCCTCTGCAAAATGTCGAAACCCTCAGCTTGCATGGTCGCCCTCTGGATACCCTGCGCGGTTTCCTCTATCCCGGCGCCCGTATCATCGCACTCACGTCTAATGGTGCAGCCCCAGGTGAGATTGCAGATCTACTCGCTGATGAAGGGTATGGAGCAAGTACCCTTACGATACTTGAACATCTCGGTGGTCCGCAGGAAAAAGTAATAAGCCGCGAGGCTGAAGAGTATTCTGATCAAGCTGCCGAGCTGAACACGATTGCGATTGAAGCCAAACCAATCCCAAACACGCCTGTTTTGTCACGCACACCCGGACTACCGGATTCTGCGTTCCGTCATGATGGAAAAATGACCAAACAGGAAGTACGGGCTGTTACGCTTGCCAAACTTGCTCCTATTCCGGGGCAGCTCCTGTGGGACATTGGCGCTGGCAGTGGATCCATCGGTATCGAATGGCTGCGGGCTGCAAAGGACACCAAGGCTCTTGCCATTGAGCCGTTGGAAAAACGGCATGTGTTCATTCGTGGAAATGCAGCAGCTCTTGGGACTCCTACGCTTCAGCTGATTGAGGGCAAAGCCCCCGAGGCACTTGATAATTTGCCGCAGCCAAATGCGATTTTTGTTGGAGGTGGCCTCACATCAGCGGATATACTCAAAACATGCTTTGAAGCGCTGCCATCAGGAGGTCGCTTGGTTGCCAATGCTGTTACTCTGGAAGGAGAGCAAGTGCTGGCGGAGGGCTGGAAGAAGTACGGTGGAGATCTAAGCCGTATAGCAATCTCAAGAGCCGATCCCATTGGCGGTCTCACGGGTTGGCGTCCATTGATGCCGGTAACACAATGGAGCTTGGTAAAGTCATGACTGGTACGCTCTATGGCGTTGGTCTTGGACCAGGAGATCCTGAGCTTTTGACGCTAAAAGCTCACCGGCTCATTTGTTCTGCAAAAACAATCGCATACCCAGCGGCAGTTGGAGTGCCCAGTTTCGCTCGGCAAATTGCAGCACCGTATATTCAAGAGGGAACAACAGAAGTCCCGATTGAAATGCCGATGAAGGTCGAACGGTTCCCCGCGAAGGAAATCTACGATCAGGCAGCAGAAACGATCTCAGAGAAATTGAAAGCCGGAGAAGATGTTGTCGTCTTGTGTGAGGGCGATCCATTTCTCTATGGCTCGTTCATGTACCTCTACGAGCGTTTGCGCGGTAACTTTGCCTGCGAAATTGTGCCGGGCGTATCATCAGTCAATGCCTGCGCTGCTGCGCTCGGCAGGCCTCTCGCTGCGCGCAATGAAGTGCTGACAATCATTCCCGGCCCGCTGGAAGATGAGCAACTTCAACACCGCATTGAGCAGTCCGACGCTTTCGTCATCATGAAGGTCGGGCGCCATCTACCGCGCGTCAAGGCTCTGCTTGAAAAACTGGGATTACTTGGTGCTGCGGGATACGTCGAACGGGCGACCTTGCCGGAAATGGTCGTGGCCCGTCTGGCTGACTATCCAAATGAAACTGCACCGTATTTTTCAATGATAATTGTATATAAGGGAGAAGAGGCATGGACGTTGCACCCGCAATCGTTGTGATCAGCCCGGTCGCTCTGAAAACCGCTCAGAAGCTCTCCACTGTACTGGATGAAAGCTTCATTCACGGCTTTGCAAGAAACGGTTCAAAGCCGAATGTAGATTATCATCTGTCCTTCTCTGAACCGATGGATCATCTGCGGTCCTTGTTTCAGTCAGGTACACCGATCATCGGTATTTGTGCCGCGGGAATTCTCATCCGCGCGCTCGCGCCTGTCTTGGCAGAAAAGCGAAATGAACCACCTGTCATTGCAGTGTCAGAAGATGGATCAAGCGTCGTTCCGCTGCTTGGCGGCCATCGCGGTGCCAACGCCTTAGCTCATGAAATTGCAGAGGTCCTGCAAGGTCATGCTGCGATCACGACCGCAGGCGACACTGTCTTTGGTGTTGCGCTTGATGATCCACCAGAAGGTTGGACGCTCGCCAATCCATTAGATGCCAAGTCTGTTATGGCACATATGCTGGCAGGCGACACCGTAAAGCTCTCCGGTCAGGCAGACTGGTTGGAGGCGGCGACTCTTCCTGTTGCGGATGATGCCGAACTGGAAATTGTTGCAACCGAGCGACCTCATGATGGACACAGCGGAAAGCTCGTGTTCCACCCTCAAACTCACGTGGTCGGTCTTGGCTGTTCCCGAGGGTGCTCTCTTGAGGAGCTGGATGAGCTTCTCCAAAGAGGCTTGGAACAGGCAAACGTCTCAATGGGAGCCGTAGCAGCTTTCGCGAGTATCGACCTTAAGGCTGATGAAGTGGCAATGAACAAGCTCGCTGCCCGCTACAACAAGCCCTTCCGCCTGTTCACAGCTGGTGAGCTCAACGAACACAAAGATCGCCTGCAAAATCCCTCTGATGTTGTCTTTGCCGAGGTTGGCTGCCATGGCGTGAGTGAAGGCTCTGCATTGGCTGGTGTTGGTACATCCGGTGAACTCGTGCTGGAAAAGCAGAAAACCGCAAACGCCACAGTTGCTATGGCCAGAGCGCCGGTTCCGGTGAAACACGAGAAACTCGGCAGAGCCAGAGGTCGCCTGCATGTCATCGGCATTGGGCCGGGACAGGAGGCATGGCGTACGCCAGAAGCCTCCAGTTGGTTGGCAGAGGCAGATGAAGTCGTCGGCTACGGCCTCTATCTCGACCTCGTCTCATCCCTGATCAGAGGCAAGCAACGCCATGCGTTCCCACTGGGAGCAGAAGAAGAGCGCGTTCGCTTCGCACTCGAAAGAGCTGGACAAGGCCACAACGTTGCATTGGTCTGTTCAGGAGACTCCGGTGTTTATGCCATGGGAGCCCTGGTCTTCGAACTACTAGACCGCGCACAGGATAACGGCGGTGTCAGCGATGCTGCCCGTCGCGTCGAAATTGCATCTGCACCGGGCATCTCCGCAATGATCGCTCTCAGCAACCGCATCGGAGCGCCGCTGGGACATGACTTCTGCGCCATTTCTCTGTCAGACCTTCTCACCCCATGGGAAACAATTCAGCAGCGCCTGGAAGGTGCAGCAATCGGTGACTTCGTGATTGGGTTCTATAACCCAGTCTCCAAGCGCCGCCGTACGCAATTGGCTTGGGCACGGGAGAAGCTGCTGGAACATCGTCCTGAAATTACACCGGTTATACTCGGCGCAAACATCGGGCGAGAGAATGAGGTCATCACCACAACAACGCTGAAGGATCTACAAGTCGATGATGTCGACATGCTGACCACGGTTATCGTGGGGTGTAGTCAAACTTGCTTGGGAGGCAACGGCCAATCCCTGCATTTTGTCTACACGCCACGGGGTTATGCCAAAAAGATCGATGCACCAGAGAAAGAAACGGAGACAGCAGCGTGACGGTTCATTTCATTGGAGCAGGGCCGGGTGACCCCGAACTGATTACGGTACGCGGGCTAAAGCTCATCGAAAAATGTAAAGTCTGCCTCTACGCAGGCTCATTGGTACCGCCTGCTATTGTTGAGGCAGCGCCAGACGATGCATTGGTCATGGATACAGCTTCCATGACCCTTGATGAAATCATCGACGAAATTGCAAAGGCTCACGAAAAAGATCTGGATGTGGCACGGGTCCACTCCGGCGATCCATCCATTTATGGTGCCACTGCGGAGCAGATGCGCAGACTGGATGATCTGGGCATTGAGTACGATGTAACTCCGGGTGTACCCGCATTCGCTGCGGCTGCTGCGGCCTTGAAAACCGAGTTGACGATCCCTGAAATTGCACAGAGCATCATTGTAACCAGAACCTCGATGAAGTCCTCAGGCATGCCTGAGGGGGAGGATCTAGAAACGCTTGGCCGCTCTGGCGCTACATTGGCAATCCATCTCAGTGTCAGAAATCTGGGAGAGATCTATCGGAAACTAGCTCCGCTCTACGGTGAAGACTGCCCGGTGATAATCGCCTACCGCGTTGGCTGGCCGGATGAGGCATTCATTCACGGAACACTGGCGGATATCCGAGAAAAAGCAAAGGCTTCCAAGATCACAAGAACGGCTCTCATCTTCGTCGGGCCAGCCTTGAAGGCTGGGAAAGAGTTTCGTGACAGTGCGCTTTATGATGCCAACCACGTTCACGTTCTTCGTCCAAAGAAGAAAGCAAAAGTGACTGCGTAGCCAATCAGATCAGAAAGAAGCGGACCACCATTCTTCGCTTCTTTCTGCCACCACATGCGCGAAAGACCCCATGACGCGCCCATTGATATGGCCCAGAGGGTCCAGATCGTGATGCTCCGCATCCTGAGCATCAAAAAGTGACGGTGCTTCTGATTTGACCGTCAGCGTCGAATAGTGGAACTCATGCGCACCCAACGGGTTCATCCAAGGAAAGCCAGCAGACCTTGCGGCCTCTGTTGCCTTCAGCTTCCGATAGCCTAAATGCAGCTTTCTCTTCGCAAAGCTGGTTTCAATCGGTAGCAGACCAAGCATCTCGTGTGACTGCCCACTTTTATCTGTCAGCGCTTCACCAAGTACCATGTAGCCGCCACACTCACCATAAATGAGCTTGTCTGCAGCTGCTGCAGATTTTATTCCGCGCTTAAAGATGTCTGCTTGAGATAACTGTTCTGCATGAAGTTCCGGATATCCGCCACTCAGGAAGATTGCGTCAGCATTTTCTGATGGGCCTTCGTTTGCCAACGGAGAGAAGAAGGAAAGGGTAACGCCTTGCTTTTGCCAGTCACTAAGCAGATGCTCATAGTTGAATGCAAAGGCAATATCCTTAGCAATTGCGATATGTTGCCCAAGCGGGGGTAAATGAGAAATACCCGTCAGCTCTTTGTTTTCCCGGGCAGGAATAGCAAGCACTTTCGCAAGGCGCATCAAGGCGGGCACATCCACACTTTCAGCAGCCACCTCACCAGCTGCATTCAGAAACTCTTCCAAATCCTCACGCTCACTGGCTTGCACAAGCCCCAAATGGCGCTCAGGCAACTCCAATCTCTTTGAGCGATAAAACGCGCCTAAGACAATGACATCCAAAGGCTCTAGCGCACGCCGCAAAATGCGCTCATGACGCGGAGACCCGACCCGGTTGAGAATGACGCCATTGATGTGGCAGTGCGGATGGTATGTAAGAAATCCATGGACAAGGGCAGCGACCGATTGAGCCTGAGACTTGCAATCAACCACCAGAATAACCGGCAGACCCAAATGAACCGCAAGCTCTGCAACAGATCCAGAACCATCAGCAGCACCGTCAAAAAGCCCCATAGCTCCTTCAACAACCACAACGTCAGTGTGTTTTTCCTGCTCCGTGGCATTGAGTGAAAGTTGTGCCAATGACATCGCCCAAGCGTCATAGTTCAGGCACGGCCGCCCGGAAGCCGCACTATGGAAAGCCGGGTCAATGTAATCTGGTCCCGATTTGCCGGAGGCAATACGAAGCCCGGTATCACGAAGAGCACGCAGCAGCGCCAATGTAATCGTTGTTTTGCCAGACCCGGAAGACGGCGCTGCAATAACGAAACCCTTCGCAATGGTCATAGGGCAGGCTCTTCTTTCAATTGAGAGGTTTGCGAGGTACGCGCAAGAGCTGGCTCAATCCAGTTCAGTTGCTCACGCAAATTCACCACATCACCAACGACAACAATCGCAGGTGGCTTAAGGCCGCTACTTTCAATATCCTCAGCGCAAGAAGCAAGCGTTGTTTCCAGAACTTGTTGGTTCTGCTGTGTGGCATTGCAGATGACAGCAACAGGTTCAGCTGCACGTCGACCACCACTCATAAGCTTCTGAGTAATGAGAGAAATATGCTTCATCGCCATATACATCACGATCACAGGTGATCCTTTGGCAAGAGCATCCCAGTCAAGCTCATCAGGCGCAACCCCATTCTGGTCATGACCTGTGAGGAACGTAACTGCTTGATTAATCCCTCGGTGAGTAGATGGAATTCCAGCATATGCCAGCCCGCCAACGCCAGCTGTGATACCTGGAATGATACGGAAGGGAACGCCAGCATCCACCAGTGCAAGAGCTTCCTCCCCACCGCGGCCAAATACAAACGGATCTCCACCTTTGAGGCGGATGACACGCTTGCCGGATTTTGCGAGCTCCACCAGCTTGATCGAAATACTGGACTGCTTGGGGGACGGTTTGCCACCGCGCTTGCCAGCATAAATGATTTCAGCACCTTCAGCTGCAAATTGAAGAATGCGTTCATCCACCAATGCGTCATAGACAATGACATCTGCTTGCCGCAAGCCATTCAAGGCATGCAGGCTCAGCAGACCGGGGTCTCCGGGGCCGGCACCAGCAAGCCAAACCCATCCAGCTTCAAGCACCGGAAATTCAAAGTGGGGGAGGGAGATATCAAACAAGTGGTTCTCATGATTTATGTGATTTTGCGTAGCAATTTAATTGGAAACCAATTGGAAGTCCAAAGCCTTCTGCTTGGTATATCCCGCTAAATCTGTATAGTCGCCGGATGGCTGAAACTGGGCAAAAAAAACTGAGAACAGGCTGGACAACAGGCGCGTGTGCAACCGCTGCGGCAAAGGCAGCGTATACAGCTTTGTTGTCTGGAGATTTTTCGGATCCGATCAGCATCACCTTGCCTCGTGGTGATACGCCATCCTTCGCACTCGCCTTCGAAAAACTGACTGAAAACTCTGCATCAGCTGCCATCATCAAGGATGCTGGTGATGACCCTGATGTAACCCACGGAGCGCTCATTCAGGTCAGAGTGTCCCCAAATCCAATGATTTCCGGAACTCGCTTTCTCGCTGGTCCTGGCGTTGGAACGGTCACGAAACCCGGGCTGCCGATCCCGGTTGGTGAGCCCGCCATTAATCCTGTGCCTCGCCAAATGATGACCCGTGAGCTGCAACAAGTGGCAGATGAGCACGGCGTAACTCTAGCTATAGATGTTGAGATATCCATCCAAAACGGTGAAGAGCTGGCTCAAAAGACCATGAACCCGCGGCTCGGTATTATCGGCGGCCTCTCTGTACTCGGCACAACAGGTATTGTCCGGCCATTTTCGTGTGCTGCCTGGATAGCATCTATTCATCGAGGTGTTGACGTTGCGCGTGCCACTGGCTTGGCCCATGTCGCAGCTGCAACAGGAGCAACCTCAGAAGATGTGTTGCGTGCCCACTACCCTGATTTATCCGAGCAGGCTTATCTTGATATGGGAGACTTCGCGGGTGGCCTGCTCAAGTATCTGCGCGCCCATCCTGTTCGGAAACTAACCATCTCCGGCGGAATTGCAAAGCTGACGAAGCTTGCACAAGGGGCTATGGACCTGCATTCGGCTCGCTCAGCAGTCGATTTTGATGCACTGGCAGATGTATTGGATCATGCTGGAGCTTCGAAAGAACTCCTCGCGGAAACAAGAGAGGCAAATCTAGTCTCTTATGTTGCTCAAAGAGCTGCTGCAGAAAATATTCGTATGGGCGAGGTCGTTGCGCAGGGAGCCCAACGTGCGGCTTTAAGCATCCTTCGTGGGGCTGCTGTAAGCGTTGAGATTATCGTGGTGGATCGGCAAGGTAAGGTATTGGGTCATGTCCCGGCTGAAGAGCCTGCAAAACTGGAGCAGTTTTGATGCCAGAGAAGCCCAAAATCCTTGTGCTCGCAGGTACACGAGAAGCTAGAAAGCTGATTGCTGCACTGGCTGTGAATGCCGAATTCAAAGTCATTGCTTCACTCGCTGGAGTAACCAAAAACCCAGCAGACCTTGCGGTGATGACACGTACCGGAGGCTTTGGTGGTGTCGATGGCCTCTCGAACTACCTCCAAACTCAGGGCATTGCTGCCGTTATCGATGCAACCCACCCGTATGCTACTCAAATATCCTGTAATGCGGCCAAAGCAACAAGGCACCTCGCGATTCCGTTGCTCCGGTTTGAACGAGCCGCTTGGGAGCAAGCCAATGATGATATTTGGTATTCTGCAGATAACGTAGAAGCAGCACTGAATCTGATTCCACCCAGAGCGAAGGTCTTTTTTGCTGCCAGTGCCAAGATTGCTGCACCGCTGAAACAACGCCCGGACCTTACATTTGTAATCCGTACCTTAAATCGCCCGAGTGGGAGTGAAGTGCTTCAAAACGCGGAGTACATTGAAGGATTGCCAAATGAGAGCTGGTCCGAAGAATCCGAGCTTTTCAAGGTGCGGCAAGTAGACTGGCTCATCAGCAAAAACAGTGGCGGATCAGCATCCTACGGCAAAATCAGAGCCGCTCGTGAACTACAGATGCCTGTTGCGATGCTTAAGCGCCCAAAGCCATCCGACGGCATTTTATGCGCGTCGATTGATGAGGTCTTGAAGACCTTAAAGGCTTGCGTGAAAAATACGCAACACTGCCAAGCTAATCTTTAGGTTTCTGATAGGGCGCCGTTGTCATCCGTTCGATAATCCCATCTTTAGCGATGAGCCAGTGATAGAGCGCGCCTAAAATGTGCAGCGTGATCAGCCATGCAAACACAACACCAACAGTTGCGTGGAAATCCAGAACGCTTTCTGAAACTGGACGATTTTGCGAAACGATACTCGGCAGATCAAACAAGCCAAAAAATGGCATTGGTGCTCCGTAAAGGGAGAGGCCCACCCAGCCTAATATCGGATTTACGATCAGCACGAGATAGAGCAACCCGTGTACTGAACGTGAGACGATCCGCAGAGCTGGTGAAAGAGAGGCTGGCGGCGGTGGAGCAGGCGTAATCCAATGCTGAAGAAGGCGCAAAACCACGAGCAGGAAGAGCAGGATACCGATGCTCTTGTGATAGAAGTAGAGCGTATTCTGAAGGGCTCCAGGCCCCAGATCTGTCATCACCAGTCCCATTGGAACCATGATTAAGACTAGAATGGCGACGATCCAGTGATACGTCTTCGCCATGGCTGAATACCCGGCAACTTTATAGGCCATGCTCTATTCTCCTGATAATCCCAGAGGTTCCTGAAGAGCCCCTGCAATCTCCTGATCGACAGATTAATCAAGGTTCGTTACCACTAGGCTAACCTTAGGTGAGGTGAGCTGTGAACTCGGTAAAACAAGGGGGCTTGATGGACAGGGGCCACACAACACCAATACATCAACAAGATCATCCGAATAATTCTCAGTTGACCTGCGAAAAACCGCTAGAACAGTCCTCTGGATATTTGTCTCCTGATGAATGGCAGGAGGTCTTAGCAGCGTCGGTGGAGAGGCGTGCACCAGACCTGCAAGGCTATGGCAGTGTGTTCGCACCTCTTTGCATGGCGCAAAAGCAGTTTGTTATTGGTCAGCTTGGACAGTCAGTTGATGGCCGCATTGCAACGGTCACAGGAGACTCCAATTATGTGAGTTGCTCTGAAGCATTGATCCATCTTCACCGGCTCCGGGCACTTTGTGATGCTGTCGTGGTGGGAGTGGGAACAGCGGTTGCGGACAACCCTCAACTCACTGTCAGGCATGTCAGCGGACGGCACCCGGCACGCATTGTCATCGACCCTTATGGCCGTATGCCTCGCGACAGTACACTCCTGCAGGATACAAATGCCCGCCGCATTGTGATTACGCGAACAGATGCCCATGCGCGTTATCCTGATGGAGTGGAATGCTTTCAGCTACAACCGAATGCAAAAGGTCGTCTGTCCTGTGCTGAAATCCGGCATGCACTGCGAGAGTTTCGATGCATCCTCGTTGAAGGTGGTGCTTGGACGCTGTCTCGCTTTATCGAGCTGAAAATGATCGATCGTCTTCACTTGATGATCGCCCCGCTCATCATCGGATCAGGACCAAGAGGACTTCAGTTGCCTGCGATTGATTATCTCGCACAGGCTATCCGCCCCAATGTCACTTGGCACCCTTTGGGTGTTGATATGCTGGCAGATCTGAGCCTGAACAATTAACTTTTCCAAAGGGTTGAAGAGCATTTCCTTTCGCTGGCAAGTGCCCGTATAAATTTGCGTGAATTTCCGAATAAGGACACACGCATGCCAGAGCTCATCAGACGCACGACCCTTTGGGAAGCTAAAGGGCGGATTGAGGAAGTCGAAGTGCGTGTTGTTCACGAAGATGGACGCGAGCACATCACGACAGATCCGGTATGGGTTTACGGCGATTCAATTGCTGTGCTGGCTTATGACCCTCAAGCGAAAACAGTCCTGATCGTTAAGCAACTCCGAGTCGCGCCCTACATTATGGAGGAAGAGATTATCTTGGAGGCATGCGCTGGCGGAATCGAGATCAGCGATCTGTCCATAGAAGAAGCATGTGTACGCGAAGCTCAGGAAGAGCTTGGGTGCCAGCTTACCAATCTTACCAAGGTCGCGAATGTCTTCATCAACCCTGCACGTCTTGCTGAGCGGGCGCATTTCTTCCTTGCCGAGTACACATCCGGCGACCTGAATATTGAAGGGCGCGATCTGGACGAAGACGAAGATATTGAAGTTGTCGAGCTGTCATTCCATGAACTGCGAAGCCTTTACGAGAAACAGGAAATCCGCTGCCCACGCCTATTCATGCTCACACAGGCATTGATCTTGAAGAACATAGGCCTCTAATTCAGAGTGCTGGAAGCAAAGGTCTTCATAGCCTCATTGAGGCGGAAGGCCAACAATATCAACATGCCCGACCTGCAGTTGTGATTTACCTTTGCCAAGTGCTGCTAAACGAAATTCCAGCCAATCATCCACGATTGTATCCGATACCCCAACTTCGCGTGCCGCTTGGGCCCACCCCTTAATCAGCTCCAGCTGCAAAGCATCGTCTTCAGGTGCGCACACCCAGTCAGAGCGTCCGGTAAAGCAAGTATACCCCGCCTTAAGCAATCGCTCACGAGCATGGAACCCACCAAGCGGCCCTAATGCAGACCCAAACCCTTTATCTGTGGCTTGGTGCTGATTGAATGCGCGCTGAATAAGCCGGTCTGTCGGGTGGTGTGGTTTGCTCAGTAGGATACCGTTGTACGAAAGCCCTGCAAGAAACGGGAGTTTCAGCTGACGCATACGTGCAACAAAGCTATCCAGCCAGTTTGCACTCACAAGATCCAGAAAGGCCGAGGTAACAACCCCATGATGCCCTTCCAGAATATCCAGTGAGCCGGCATCAGTCAGTTCGCAAACATCTGTTTTCGTTCTCGTATGAGGCAAGGGAGGAGAGATGCGTTTTGCAACTTTGAGAAGTTCAGGGTCGTTATCGATCAGTAACCACACCTGCTCCCTGTTTGACTCAATGTGTTCTGCCAGATCCTGCAGAAAGGAACCGGTTCCAGCGCCCACATCTATGAGCCGGAGTGGGCCACCCTTGGGGGCATGCTCGACCAACCAGCTACAAAATTTTTTCATGACGTCTTTGTTGCGCGCTCGCCGGTCTGCTTTACGACGTAATGAGAGCCATTCAGAGGAAAATCCACTCACCTGTGAGCCTCCAATGTGCAAGCAAAGGCCTTTGCGCTGTCATTCCAATTTGGCAATGCACGAGCAGCAGCAAGGGCTCCAGTTGAAAGTTGAGAGCGTAACTCTTTGTTTTGAAGAAGTGTTTCGATGGCTTTGCCCAGAGCTAGAGGATCGCCTGCACCAACATGAAAGCCAGCTGTAGGCGGAACCGTCGATGCAACAGCGCCTTCACCACTTGCAATAATCGGGAGCCCAAAACTCATAGCCTCCGCAAAAGCCATCCCGTATCCCTCATAGTATGTTGGGAGCACAAAGAGGTCGGCTGATTGATAGAAACCCGTTAATTCAGCTTTGGGAATACCTCCATGAACGCGAATACGCTCAGTGAGGTCATGCTTTTTGATCTGAGATCGCACTTGGCTCGCATATTTTGGATCAAACCGCGTTTCTCCAATGAGATCTAGATGCCAGTCCATATGCTTCAGTTGCCCCAGCGCTTCAACTAAATGCAATTGTCCTTTTCGCGGTACCAACGACCCAACACAAAGCAACTTTGGGGTTGCCAGAGTATCGTTCGAGGTTGCAGCACTCTCCAAGACAGTTGGCCGATCAATACCGGGCAGAACAATACTGATCTTCTCCGCAGGAACGTTCATTTGAGAGACAAGCGTCTTTTGTGTCGAAGGACTGGTCACAATCACATGCTTTGCAAACGTGAGAGCTTGCGTCTCAGCCGCGCGGAGCACCTTTGCCAGCTTAGGGTCAATCCCACTTTCCAGAAACAGTGGGTGATGAACCAGCGCAATGAGATTGGAACGCTCAGCGATACTCTGCGCCAAATCAGATGAAGCCCCAAGCACCAAACCATCCACGATGATCAAAGCTGAGGGCTCTATCTCTTCAATGACTTCAAACGCCAACTTTTTGTCGGCATCAGATGGGACCGGGTAGGTGCCTTCAAGGCTAATGAGTGAGACATTCCAGCCGTGTTTCTGCAGCCCCCGAATGATCTCACGATCATATCGATAACCACCTGTAGGCGTGTTCAGATCACCCGGAAAGACAAAATAGCAAGATCTGGCAGGTGCTTCTGCTGTCTGGCCTAAAGAAGGATGTAAGTTACTCATGAGCCTCGGATGCAGTCAACGGCGCCTCATAAGACGCACGCGCATTAGGGTTCTCGGAAATTGAAACGCGCACCTTGCTAAGTTCGCTCGGTTCGCGGCCCAGTTTATGTAGATAAGCAGCATCGCACACGCGCTGGTAAATGTAGCTACAGAGAAAATCGACCGTGGTGTTCCGCCCCTTGAACTGAGGAAGGTCATCAAGATTCTTGTAGTTGAACGGATGCAGAATTTCTGCCAGCACATCAAGCGCATTGCCAATGTCGATGACAATCCCGTTCTCATCTAGTTCCTCTGCAAATATAGCGACGTGGACGTGTGCAGTAAGGCCATGAAGCTGAGAGGCAGGACCAAACACCTCCCCCTTCAGGCTGTGCGCGATCATAATGTGATTGCTGATTTCGACTGAATACATCTCAAAATCCTCATAAAATTAAGTGTAAACAATGGGTTGGCATAAAGTATCTTTCTTGCCTGAAAGAACGTCTTTCAAATCCTTCGGCGCTTTTTCAAATTCGATGGGAGGTGCGAGCAAAGTATCGAGTACGTCATCTTTCAGTAGAGAGATTGCTGCCTCCATTCGCCTGCGGTGTGTCCAGCGCGGCCTCATGATGGGGGCAACCTGACCGACTTGAGACGAGATAAGGCTGAGCCGCTGACTGTGAAAACTCCCGCCAAGAACAAGACCGGAAGGGCGCGAGCCATACCAGGACGCCTCCACAATTCTGGCTTCTCTCCCTGCAATTCGGATCGCAGTGTTCAAGCCAGCTTCAGAGGCGCTGCAATGCACGACAACATCTTGATTTTCGGGAGCAACTTCCGGCAAGGAAAATGCGCAGGAAAACTCGTCTGCAATGTCCTGCCGCTTCGGGTTGACGTCAATCATAGTCACGTGCGCACCTGCGATGCGAGCGCAAAGATAGCCAACCAGCGAGCCAACAGTGCCAGCGCCAACCACGGCAACGTTGGAGCATGGCAGAATAGCTGCATCCCACATGATGTTCAGCGCTGTTTCCATGTTTGCTGCCAAAGTGGCTCGGGTGCTCGGTAAATCACAAGGAATAAGATAGAGCGCATCTGCGGAGAGCAGAAAGTTGTTCTGGTGCGGAAAAAGAGAAAAAACGCGTTGGCCCGCTTTTAAATCATCTTTTGTTTCAATCACTTCAGAAACGTTTGCGTAGCCGTATTTAACAGGAAATGGAAAGGTCCCTTCCTGAAATGGAGCAATCATCCGCTCTCGCTCGCTCACTGGCACATCGCCACGATAGACAATGGCCTCTGTACCACGGCTGATCGCGGAAGCATGAGTTTTTAAGTAAACACGGTTACCAGATGATTTAGAGAGTTTTTCCTCTCTTATTTCAATGGTTTGAGGCGCAGTGTACCAAAGCGCTCTGGCTAACTCAGACAAGAAACGCGCTCCCCGGATCGCTAAGTTTTCACAAATATACTCTAGGGAAACGTGAACAAAGGAAACTAGCAGAAATGTAGGTGCCTCTAAAAACAATAATAATTTGGGTAGGACATGACAAAACAATCACGGGTTCCTGAAGAGAACGCCCGCACTAGTCTTGTTGACCAGCTGCTCTCCACCAACATCATCGACAAGCATCAGGAAAATAAGCGCTTATTCAGGCGCAGACTGATCTTTGGAGGGCTCGTTCTAACCTCTTTAGCAGTGTTGACCACCATCATGTCACTCACACTGTTCCTCAACGGCTTTGCCCTTTCAAAAGTCGTGATGCTTCTCGCATTTCTGGTAACCTTACCATGGCTTGTCATCGGCTTCTGGCATGCTGTCATAGGCTTAATGCTCATGAGGTTTTCTTCAAACTCTACTGCACAGGTGTATGCTGGCACGCCGCTGGGTACACTTGACCTAAAAAAGCCTTTGCAGAATAAGCAAACCGCATTGCTTTCCTGCGTGCGAAACGAAGACTCGCCTGAAGTGGCTGCCAAGCTGGAAGCGATGCTTCAAGATCTGGATCGTCTGGAAAAACTCAACGGCTTCTCTCTCTATATCCTGAGTGACAGCAATGATCCTGAGCATATCCGGCAAGAAATGCGGGAGTTCTCCCTGCTGCGGGCACGATGGCAAAATCGGATTGAAGTGCTTTATCGTAGACGTGAAAAGAATACCGGCTTCAAAGCAGGAAATGTCGAAGATTTCTGCCGCAACTGGGGGACACGGCATGAATATGCGATCACGCTGGATGTTGATAGCTTCCTCTCAGCAGAATCCCTATGCCACCTTGTAAGCAAAATGAATGCAAATCCGCGTCTGGGTATTTTGCAAACACTTGTTCTGGGACTTTCAACCAACTCGTTCTTCACCCGTGTTTTCCAGTGGGGCATGCGCTTGGGAATGCGCTCCTACACTCTTGGCGCGGCGTGGTGGCAAGGCTCGTCAGGTCCGTATTGGGGACATAACGCGATTTTTCGCATAAAGCCCTTCACGCAGTTCTGCATGTTAGAGCCTCTGCCAGGAAATGACGCATTGAGCGGCCCGATCCTCAGTCATGATCAGGTTGAAGCTGCGATGATGGCAGACGCGGGCTATGAGGTGCGCGTATGGCCGGTAGAAGGTGGCAGCTATGAAGAAAACCCACCTCATTTAATCGAGTTTATCCGCAGAGATCTGCGCTGGTGTCACGGAAACCTTCAGTACATTAAATTGCTCAGAGAGCCCGGGTTTAAGCTGTTGGGACGAATCCAACTTGGCCTTGCAATCCTCATGTTTGCTGGCTCTCCGGCATGGCTTGTTTTTATCGCAATGGCGATTTTAACCGCATCCGTTTCAGCGCCCGAGACGATAACATTCGACCCGTTTTACGGCACGATCCTGATTGTGGCCATCATGAGTATGGTCTTTGCACCCAAACTTGCGACGCTTGCCCATGTCCTGACGGTTCGGAACGAACGCCGGGAGTATGGCGGCTCTTTCTCGGTGTTTATCAGCGCATTCTTCGAACTGGTCTATTCCATGTTGCTAGCACCAGTCATGGCAATTGCGCACAGCATCTTTATTGCACAACTGTTCGCAGGACGAAAAACGCAATGGGGAGGGCAGGAAAGACAACCCCATGGTATTCCGTTCATTTTGGCAGTGAAGAAGTTCTGGCCCCAAACTCTTTTCGGCCTTTGCGGTGTGATTTGGATGATGGATTATACCTTTGCAGATACGTGGCTTCTGCTTCCGGTAATCCTTGGACCATTGCTAACAATACCGTTTGCAATGATCACCTCAAAACCAGCGCTCGGTATGTACTTTAAACACTCCGGGCTTTGGGTGTTGCCTGAAGAAAAGAAAACACCGCTTGAACTGCAAGGCCTCAATAAAGAGCAGCGCCGTGTAGAGTTGGAGCTTGCCAAGGCAAACCGAGCTGCGGCCACGCGATAAAAGAGTAAGCTGAAGGTGGTGAGAGCCCTCAGGTTTCCAGGAAAAAGCCGGTTGCGTAAATGGCACGCAACCGGCTTTCTGATTTCTTGGTTTCTATTGAACTGGCAAAGCTACAGCGTATCTCCGAAAAGTGGAAGCCGGTTTTCGGATAAAGATACGCAAAAACAAAGACTAAAGCAGTTCAGGTGTTTCAACTTAAATGCGAACTGCTTTAGGAAGATGGCTTTTCCTTTGGCTTTCTCCATGGCTCACCTTTAAACCATGCCACGGTATAGGCGACGGCAATTAAGCCTGCAAAACCAAGCAAGTTTGCCATGATTCCACCTGTGACCGTGCCTCTCAAACCGAGCTCATCCCGGAAGATTGCAATGCCCTGCGCAAGAATGAGGCTCGCAAGGAAAACAGCGAGAGACTGTTGGCCTACCTTCTTGATGACCCGGACAACTTTGCCACCAAAACCGCCCATGAGCAGTCGTTGCCCGCCTTCTCCAACAGCCACCCAAGCCACATAAGCAAGGGCAAGGAAGTGGATGTAGCGCAGGAGGCCCATCTCGGATTTTACGGTGAGATCGCTGATATCATTTGCAATTCTGCGGAGCTCAGGCACTTCGTTGAGAATGCGGAAGTAAGCAAACGGAATCGTGAGAATGATAATCGAGGCACTCAGGAACAAGAGACGTTTCTTGACTGGAGGAGCCGGAATCCAGCCCTTGATGAAGGCAAATCCGGTAAAGAACAGCAACTGCCATGCAAACGGATTGAAGAACCAACGACGATCGGACCATGGTTCAGCAGGGAAGTCCACCAGTCGGAAGGTTGCGATCAGCCAGAAGGCGATGATGATTGCTGCAACGGCACCTCGTCCGGCCTTGTAATAGGCAATCATGATCACTGGCAACATCGCCAGGATCACCAGATACATCGGCAGAATATCGAAGTAGTTCGGCACATAGGTAAGGGTCAGCAAACCCGGCAGCTGGAAGATTGGATCCTCGAAGAAGTGCCAAAGGTTCAGCTTCCCGACATAGTCGTCGCTGGTCCAGCCGTTGATTTGCAGGAAGGCAAGCATGCCCGCAACGGCGAGAAACAGGCAGATATGGGCCCAGTAAACTTGCCAGACGCGGTAAAGAACACGCGCGCTGCCCATGACCAGGCCATGCAGTTCAAAGACGCGCCCGAAGGCAATTGCGGAGGCCATGCCAGAGCAAAACACAAATATCTCGGTTGCATCGGAGAACCCGAAACGCGCCGGAATCCAAAGAGCCCACCCGTTTGCAGGAAGGTGGGCTATGAAGATGATGAACATTGCGATCCCTCGAAAAAAATCGAGGCGCGGATCTCTTGGTCGGCTGGCCGTTTTCATAGGGGTCGGCGGTATACTGTGCTGGTTCACGATGTCTCTGAAACTAAAAACTATAGATGATGAAATGCAGCTCCGAAATCCCCCGAAGCTGCACCTCCATTTATCCCATACGGAATCGTAGGTGTTCACTTTGCATGAGGTCGGTGGCTTCCGTCATGCGGGTTGCTTGAGCCATGCGGGTTTCACCATAGGTGTCTGATCCGCCTCTCAAGCGTGTGCGCTCATCAATCATCCGTTTTGCTTCCTGGCAAAGGCCAGCGCGCAAAGCGGCTTCAATGGTGAGGCGTTCAAATACATCACGCTGAGCATGACTGCCACCAACGGTACGCAACAACGGACGTGCTTCTGCGAGGTGGTGGTAAGCGCTGAAGTAATTGCCGTTCTTGAACTGCATCAAGCCAGATGCTGTTGGAGAACCTGCTGTTTTGGTCACGAGACCCATCTCGTTGGTGTCTTGTTCGCCAAATGTGCGCATTCGTGTCAAAAGGCGGTCAGAGGACTGACGACGGTTGTCTCCCAGCAGAGCAAGCATGTAGTGCAAGTCTGCGAAAACATTACAGGAATCGTCGACACGCTTTTCGCTGATGCTCGCCAGCTCTTCCCAGCGGTTACCTACCTTGATGCCCTCAAGCTCAAGGCGAACCAGCATGGAAGCTGCGTTGGAAATATCGCGATAATCGTCTGTATGGTCTTTGCGGAACTTTTGGTCATAGAGCTCGAAAACACGCTCAACATTGCCGCGATCAAGGTGCAGCAGCGCAAGGTGCCACCAAACATGATAGCCAAAGTTGTTGCAGTGTTCCCAAGCCTTTGGCTGGTCATCAAGCCATTTGATGCCTTCTTCGGTCTGGCCGGTCATGTCCAGCACGTGGGCAACTGCATGCAGGCCCCAGGCATCATCATGTTGAAATGCAACGGCTTCTTTGCCGATCCGTTCAGCCCGGTCAAAATCACCAGTCTCTTCCAGCGCAAAGGAGTAACAACCGTGTACATAGCCTTTTGCGATATGGTCGTCTTCGTAAGACGAGATCACCCCTTCAATCGAGGAGCGCATGCGGGATGGCTGGCCAAGAACGAAGCGAATAGCGTGGACGAGCTTCAGAAGGAATGCATCGCGCGGGTATTTAAGAAGCAGTTCGTCAAGGCGATCAGCAGACTTGGTCGGCGTACCCTGAAGCCAGTCATTCAAAGCCTCAACAACAGCGTCTTCACGGTCTGTAATCTGTGTATCTCTGCGGCATTTATCAGCAATTGCATAAGCTTCAAAAGCAGTTGCTGTCATTTCACGTCTGCCAAGCAGTAGGCAGAACAGGCCACGCGCGGCTTGAGCCAGAGCGAAGTCTGGATCGGCCTCCAGTGTTTTCGCAAGATGCTCCGGCGTTGCAGCACTATGTGCCAAAAACGCAAGAATAGTGTTGTTCCAGTGTGTTAATGCACTCTTATCGGAGAGTGTTACCGTGTATTCGAACTGGTCATCAATGCGCATGGATGCGACCCGTGGTTGAGGCGACCGGTATTTCGTGCAATGTGCAATCGCTTATGAGATAAGCCATTGGGTTTACATTACTAACGACACAGGTCTGCCAGGAAATCTGTTGATCAGAACCCTTTCAAAACTGGCGATGACGTTCAACACACAAAATGGTGTTTAATATCAGCAAGCTTTGTTTATGTAGAAAATATAGTTCAACCTCATGAAGAAATAGAAAACACTATTCTATTCACTAAGAAAAAATATGCGTCAAATAGAAGCTTACCTGTAAAAACCTACTATTATTAATAGTGATAATAAGTAAGATTTTAGATATTAAGTTCTATTATGCCAGTATTTATTACCTTGTGATAATCTTCTGTTTGTCGGATGAAATAGTGTTCACTGCTTCTTGATTTTCTAGTTAGTCCCCACTGTGTAATGTCCTTACTCCAATTGAGACTAAGTACGTGGCGAATTCATGGCGAATACGAGTAGCTATCAACAAACAAAAATCGATCAACAGATTCAATCACCGCAATCTGTGATCGTCATCGGAGCGCTGGTCGCGTTGGCCGGTGTTGCTCTATTGGGACTCCAGAACAACGGCTGGCGTGTTTTTGGCGGTGCTTTGATCGGTGCTCTGGCAGGCGTTGCGCTGTACCATACGAGCTTCGGATTTACGGCAGCGTGGCGCCGTATTGTCACCCAGCGAAGAGGGCAGGGCCTTCGTGCTCAATTCCTGCTTATCTCATTGGTTTGTCTAATAAGTTTCCCACTCCTTCAATACGGGCCAGACATTGGCATCCGCACCGGTGGCTTTGTGTTTCCATTCGGTGTTGGAGCAGCTGTCGGAGCCTTCATTTTTGGCATCGGAATGCAGCTCGGCGGAGGTTGTGGATCAGGCACATTGTTCACTGTCGGAGGCGGTTCATCACGCATGGTGATCACTCTTGTCTTCTTCATTTTGGGCAGCGTAATTGCAACAGCGCATCTTTCATTCTGGAATTCTCTTCCAAGATTACCGGCATTTTCGCTTGTGCGTGGCTATGGGGTCGTCCCTGCGCTACTGATCACCATTGTGCCACTGGTCGCCTTTGCGATATTCTCGGTGTTTATCGAGAAAAAACAATGGGGTGAACTAGAGAAATCCCGCAAAACCACCGGGTTCTTTCAGGGTCAATGGGGGTATGTTCTGGGTGCGTTGATGTTGGCGTTGGTTTGCGTTCTTACGTTCATTGTGCTGCAGCGCCCGTGGGGCGTGACATCCGGCTTCGCACTCTGGGGCGCAAAGTTTTTCTATGCCATTGGTATCCCGGTAGAGACCTGGCCTTACTGGCAATGGCAGGTCGGCGCGATCAAAAGATCTGTCTTTGCCGATTCCACATCCGTCATGAACTTCGGCATTGTGCTCGGGGCTCTGATTGCAGCTGGACTGGCCGGAAAGTTCAATCCGATGAAAAAAATTAATCTTAGAGATGCTGGAACTGCAGTGGTCGGAGGCCTCTTGCTCGGGTACGGCGCGCGCCTTGCTTACGGATGCAACATTGGGGCGTATCTCGGGGGTATAACCTCTGGCTCCATACATGGATGGCTATGGCTCGTCTTCGCCTTTGCCGGGTCCATGGTTGGGACCCGTGTCCGTCATTTGATCGGAATGGATCCTGCATCTGTTACCGCGAAATAGAAGCCAGCTGCCGGAAACGACTAAAACTTGGCCAATTAAAATCAAGGGAGCTTGAACAACAGCCTGTTCAACTCCCGCTTTTAAACTCATTTCATTACGAAAAGGATTGAACCATGAAACTCCTAACGGGGATGCTTGGCTTTGTTGGAACATTGATGTTCGTTATGGCCGCTTTTCAACCATCCCAGGCCCAAATCACTACAGAGCAGGCACAGCAGGGCAAGGTGCTGCCGCGCAATGGCTGGCGGGTTGTCGAAACCTCCATGGCGATTGATGAACTGCTGGGCTCCCTGAAAAAAGCCATTCGCGAAGAAGACATGCTGCTCGTCAGCATGGCAAGTGCTTCTCGAGGCGCTAAAGCAAACGGTTTCGAGATCCCTGGCAACTACGTGATTGGTGTGTTCCGCAATGACTTTGCACGTCGTATGCTGGCAGCAAGTGTGCAGGCAGGTATTGAGGCGCCAGTTCGCTTCTATCTGTCGGAAAATCCGGATGGCACTGGAACGCTGTCATGGAAGACGCCGAGCTTTGTCTTCCAGCCTTACCGAGCCACGGCTTCTGAGGATTTGGTCTCACTGAGCGAGGAACTGGATGTGATCTTCCAGCGCATTGCGGACCGTGCCACAGGTAACACCTGAGGCACTCTTTAACAACGAATTTAGAGAGTGTGTCACCTTTCCCGCGACACACTCGAAATGCAAATATCTCTACAGCTTACCTTCGTAGGCTCTGCGGTCAATACGGCAAGCAAGAACAGTGAAGGTATCGCGCTCCAGTGCTGCCTTCGCTTCTTTCTTCAGGCTCTCTGCATCATCCACCCAAACACCATGCCCGCCATAAGCGTCAGCAAGTGCAGGGAAGTTGGTTGCAGAGAAGTCCACGCCCAGATTAGGGTTCTGGTTCGCGCGCTGCTTCAGCTCAATCAGAGACAAGCTCTCGTCGACCAGCACACAGACAATAAACGGCACCTGCATATCTCGCAGAACCGCGAGATCACCAAGACCCATCTCCAGACCGGCATCACCTACAAACACAACAACCGGATCTTCCGGTTTTGCCATCTTATGCCCGATGCCAAGCGGCAAGGCACATGCCATCGTACAAAGCGCAGAACTCTGCAGCATTGTGCGCGGGTAGTGGCTCTCCCAGATTTGGCTTACCAGAATGCGGTGCGCACCACTGTCCGCAGTTGCAACAGTGGTCTCCGGCAGGGCTTCCCGAAGGCCGTGGAACACAGTGGCTGGGCCCCAACCACTTTCTTCCGCAGTAAAGTCGGCCTTCAGCTTTTCCTTGGCGGGCGCAATACGATCACGAAGCCAATCGCTCTCTTCTGGAACAATTCCGGCTTCATCTTCTGGTGTCAGAGCCATCAGGGTCGGCTTCACATCGCCTTCCAGTGTATGGCTCACATGGTGCATGCCATGGCTACGCAGCACTGGTGTCAGCTCAATAACTGATGTCTCTTCACTCCACGGATTACGCCAGTTCACGCGCATTTCAATGGGGTCATAGCCGATCAGCACAACAAGGTCCGCATCAGCCAGCAAAGGCATCAGGTTCTTGTCAGCTTTGGGTGACAAACCTGCTCCACCAAGCGAGAGCTTATGGCCTTCAGGAATGAGCCCCTTGCCCTTGTAGCTGGTGATCAGCGGAATCTGGTAGGCCTCGCAGAACGCCTCAATCTCATTGCCTGCATCCACATTGACGGCATCAACACCAGCAATTGCGATTGGGCGCTGAGCAGAGCCCAGCAAATCACGCGCTTGCTCCAGCACATCACCAAATGGCAGCTGCGCAGCACGAACACCATAGTTCGGTGTTTTCTGTGTTTCGTCGCTTTCACCTTCGGCAACGGAGATCGGCACATCAATGTGCACGGGTCCCGGTTGGCCAGACATGGCAATGGAAATTGCCTTATCCATCATGGCATTCAGCGCACCCGGAGCTGCTTTGAAGCTGGCTTTCACAATAGGACGCAGCAGTTGCTGATGGTCCATCACCTGGTGAGTGTAGGTCTCAGCCTCAGCAGTATCTACGCAACCTGTCAGGAAGATCAGCGGAACGCGATCCTGAAAGGCATTGGCAATCACGTTGACGGCGTTGGTCACACCCGGCCCAAGTGTTGCCAGCAAAACAACAGGAGCATCCGTGCCTTGGCGTGCAAGGCCATGCCATGCGCCTTCAGCCATAAAGCCACCAGCATTCTCGTGCTTCACCAGATTGAATTTTAAGCCAGCAAGGTTCAGGGCATCCATAAGGGCCAGCACTTCGCCGCCCGGAATCCCGAAGGCATACTGACTGCCAGCCTGATGCAGTTTTTGAGCGATAAGATCAGCGCCGCGCATAATTATGAATCTCCCAGTGACACGACACCGCGAGCAGCGAGATCGTCAATTTCTTCTTTGGTTTTTTGTAGATACTTGGTCAGCACTTCAAGGCTGTCCTCGCCAAGGGTCGGCGGTGCCTTCCGGTATGTAACAGGCGTCTTGCTGTAATTGATCGGGTTACCAATCAGGCTTACCTGACCATCATCAGACTGTTTGTGTGGCAGAGAAATCTTCATACCCCGATGCAGAATCTGCGGATCGCTGAACACGCCAGCCAGATCATTCACCGGACCACACGGAACGCCAACAGCCTCAAGTTCATCCGTCCAATGCTGGGCACCTTGTTTGATTGTGAACTGACGCAGCAAAGGCACCAGTTCAGCACGATTGCGCACGCGGTCAGCGTTGGTTGCAAAGCGAGGATCAGTGTTCAGTTCAGGACAACCTAGAATCTCACAGAAACGCTGGTACTGCGCATCGTTGCCAACAGCCACCATGAAGTCCTTGTCAGAGGCCGGGAAGGTCTCATAAGGCACGATGGTTGGGTGCGCATTGCCAAGCCGTTTTGGGATGTTGCCGTCAGTTAGATAGGAAAGGCCTTGATTGATCAGCCATGCCACCTGACAATCCAGCAAGGAGATGTCGATGTGCTGACCTTCACTGCTTTTCTCACGGTGGTGCAGAGCTGCCAAAATAGCGTTGCAGGCATACATCCCGCACATCACATCAGCAATGCCGACACCAATTTTGGTCGGGCTGCCACCTTCCTCCTCAGGAAGGCCCGTGATGCTCATGATCCCGCCCATGGCCTGAATCAGCGCATCATAGCCCGCTCTATGTGAGTAAGGGCCAGTTTGGCCAAAACCGGTAATGGAGCAGTAGATCAGGCGATCATTCTTCGCACGCAGGTCGTCATAACCGAGGCCCTTGCGGGCAAGGTCACCAACCTTGAAGTTCTCGATAACGATGTCAGCGGTCGCCGCCAGCTCTTTGAGCATCTCCACGCCTTCTTCAGAACGCATGTCGATGCCGAGAGAATGTTTGTTGCGGTTGGAGCTGAGATAATACGCGCTTTCGCCAGTGTCCGCGCCGCCTTTGCCTTTCAGGAAGGGAGGCCCCCATTTGCGGGTGTCATCCCCGCGTGTTGGGTGTTCAATCTTGATGATTTCAGCGCCCATATCACCCAGCAGCTGGGTGCAGGTTGGGCCTGCCAGAATGCGCGAAAGGTCAAGCACCACAAGGCCATCCAAAGGTCCTTTGGTGGTAGAGGACTGGTGCTGTTCACCGTCTACTAGAGAATTCAAACCGTCTAATCCATTGGTTTTGAGGCAAGATTGACCGCAAATGGAGGGTGACTGACCCTGTCATGTACAGCAATCCAGCAGATTTTGGAGAGACGTTAGAGCACTCAGAAAAGGCCCACCACAACAATCTGAAAAATCACACAGTATCGTGATGGCCCGTGAAATTTGAAGTTTCTACCGTGATGGACCTGTGGGTTTTACCAGTGCTTTGTGTTGGCAAGATCAAGCCATGCACGCCGGATCCAGTTGGCCTTCATGGAGTGTCCGCCATCATGTAGGCAAAGCTCAAGCTTCTCGCCTTTGGCAGACCACACATCACACTGCAACTCGCCAGCACTGATGGATGTCGGCTCAGTATCATAGAGACCAGCTTGCCGCTTCCAGACATCCAGACTGTCAAACACATCGGACTGACGCCAGTTCGCGCCAATAGCACGGCCCACCATCGGAACGGTTTTATCTTCAACCCCGTGGGTGTGGTAAAGGTTGGTCAAAGGAGAAGGGCAGGCTGCTGGGATTGGATCCCAGAAGGCACCGGCAATCGGCGCGAAGCCAGCATAGTTCTCACCCTTGTAGCAGGCTAGATTCCAAACCATGGAACCACCCATGGAAAAGCCTGAGAGCAGGATCTTCTCACGATCAATCGGGAAGCGGTCAGAAACGTCTGTCAGCATCTCATCAAAGAACTTGAACTCGTCACGATCCTGACTTGGGGAGCCTGGATAGGACCAGGAACCGCCAATGCCCTGCGGGACAATGAGAGCAACGCCAAGCTCGTTTGCAAGATTACGCAAAGCTTTATTCTCGATGGCGCGATCAGCTTTGCCCTTCCACCCGTGCAGGTAGATTATGGCGCCAATCTGTTCGTCATCAGCAGGAGAATCCGGAAGTGCAACATAGTATTCACCGCTCTCAACGTCACAGGGAGCAGTCACACCACAGGTCGCTTCCTCTGCCATTGTCGCATTGGGAACCAACCCGGAAATAACCACGGTAGCAAACGTAATCGCACTTGTAAGAAGGCTCATGCCCATTCCACTTCTTGCCGCTCTCTCGGATTAAACCTATTGAAACTCATGGATAAATCCAGGAATTGCCGAGATTAATTTTGTTTATGCTAACATACGCCTCAAGGGCGGTCTTACTCTCAAAATTGATGCCGTCATTTACAGCTTACCGCGAGAGGGCCTACTGCCATTCCCCTTCCGTGGGAATGTGCAAAGTATTGCCGCAATGCTTGCAGTGAACGGCGTCATTATCGTGACGATTAAGGCCACAATCAGGACAGGCATATTTTACTTTAGACGGACGGAAAATGGTCTGGATCAGCCGCAAAAACAGCGCCACGCCAAACACCATGATGACGATTGTAATCCCGCGACCCATCGTATCCGTCATGGTGATGTCGCCATAACCAGTCGTCGTCAGCGTTGTGACGGTAAAGTACAGCGCATCCATGTAGGAGTTGATGTCCGGGTTCAGGTGCGCCTCAATCACATAAACAACCGCGCTCACCATAAACACGAAGACCAGCAGGTTCATCGCCGAGTTGATGATCTCTTCACGCTCCTTGAACCACGAGAACGTCTCCCGCAGATCCTTCACCACATGGTAGGAGCGTAACAACCGCAACATGCGGATTACGCGCAAGAAACCGAGGTTTTCGATAAGAGCTTCAGCAAACAAAGACAGGATTACAATAAGGTCTGCAATGGCCGTGCTGTCAAATGCAGCTTTGAAGGGCCGCAGTGCAATGGTGAGGCGGAATCCGTAGTCAATCAGCAGAATGAACCCGATGGCCCAGTCCAGCCGCGGATAGCCTTCCAGCTGGGGAAGCGTTGCAGAAAGCACGAAGTAGAGGATCGTGACCACATCAAACATCAGCAAGCCGATACGCCAAGAACGTCCAGCAGTGGTCTGCCCGAAATACAGACGTCGCAAAGCGCCCCTGAAATCGGTTATTGCTTCCTGCATTAAATTAGATCCCTCAATCCCGATAGCGCGCCCAGATAAAATCTACTAGCAAATGTGGGCACTTCTGCAAAGTCACTCAAGCTCGTCACGCATAAACTTTCGTGTGAGCGGCGCTATCTTGACCCCGCAAAAAAACTTACGCTTTCCCTCAGTGAGTTTATCGAAAAATTCTGCAACTGATTAAAAGGTTTCTGCTCTACTTCTGGCATGAAGAAAGCCAAAGCCATTCCGGTGCCACCACCTCCCGGGTATTTGGAGGAATGGCGGGCAACCAACAACACCTGTCTGGTAACGGGCGCGACGGATGGCATCGGCAGAGCGCTTGCGATCCGTTTGTCAGACGCTGGGCAAACCATTGTAGTTGTGGGCCGTTCTAAGGAGAAAGTGAGTGCCGTTCTCAAGGATGTCGGCGACGCTGGCCCCAATCGCTCCCACCGTGGCTTTGTGGCAGACCTCTCCCTCATTTCAGAGGTAGATCGTCTCGCCGATGAGATCTCGCAAAAGCTGCCGGACCTGACCCGTATCGTCCTCTGCGCTGCCGAAACGCCGGGGTTTCGCGGCATCACAGGAGAGGGGATTGAGGCTGGGTTTGCAGTCAACTATCTCAGTAGGTTTCTGCTGCTGAATAAGATCACACCGTTGCTCAAAGACCAAATAGCGCCAAGGGTCGTCTCGTTCGCAAGCCCGGTGACAAAGTTCGAACTACCCGACCTGAACATCCTCAACGATCCTGACTGTGAGCTAGATAGTTGGGACCGAGGAAGAGCACACACCAACTGCAATCTGCTCTTCTTGATGGAACTGGCTGATCAGCTGAAGGACACAGACATCTGCATCAACGCGTTTGGACCCGGCCTTGTGCTGACCAAACAAATGCAGGGCTACAGCGCCATGAGGCGGTTCTGGCTAGGCATGAAAAGCTCGCTGGTCGGCAAATCTGCCCCCTATGCGGCCTTACCAGCTATGCACATGCTGCTCTCTCCGGACTTTGCGGGCAAAACCGGTGGGTTCTACGAATGCGGAACAAAAATCCCGCCGGACACGCAAATCCTGAGCAAAGAAATCCGCCAGCAATTCTGGACAGAAACCACTCAGCTTGTGCACCTGGCACAGGCGAACAAGGGGTAAAAATTTCCAGAAACCGCTTTTTGTGACACCAGTCACGGGCTTTCCCTCACGAAAGTGGGAGGACAAATGCACTTCTCAGTCTGACTTGATTTGAACGTTGCCAGGGGACCTTGGCAGCAAAAGATAGAGCTGTGCCCAACGCCATCAAGGATTGAGTTACTTCCCTAAGGTAATGTTAGGCAAGTGCTGCCAGCAATTCTCAATGTGTAAGAGTAAAAAATGAACAATAAAATGGAATTCCCTGCCGGCCGGAATGGAAATCTGCTTTCATCAACGCGCAAAGCCGCCCTCGCATTTCTGGGGGTGTCTCTTGGCACATTTCTTTTCTCCTCGGCAGTCTTTGCTCAGGAAGCTCCCCCCCCTCCAGGTGTTATTGTTGAACCTGCACGCGAAGAAGTTATTGAAGAAGAACGCGTTTTTTCTGGCCGTACCGAAGCAATCAGTCAGGTCGCGCTCATTGCCCGTGTCGGCGGGTTTCTGGAGCCGCTGGAATTTAAAGAAGGCCAGACAGTTCAGCAAGGCGACTTGCTCTTTGTGATCCAGCAGGAGCCCTATGAGTTCTCAGTAGAGCAATCCCAAGCCAATCTGGAAAGTGCTCAGGCAAAGGTCGATTTGGCAAAAGTTGACTTTGACCGCAAGGAGCAGCTCGTCAACCGAGATACGATCTCTGTCTCCGAACTCGATACAGCCCGCGCGAACCTGAAAGAGGCCAATGCCGCACTGGCTCTGCGTCAGGCAGACCTGAAGCTCTCCGAGTTAGATCTGAGCTACACCGAAATCCGCGCTCCGCTGGATGGTCAGATCGGAACCGCTGCCTTTAAAGAAGGGGCCTACGTCAATGCCAACAGCGGAACTCTGGCAACCATCACGTCTTTGAACCCCATTCGCGTGGCGTTCCCGGTTCCACAAGCACTGATCTTGCAATCTCAGCGCGCCAACAACTTCGTCACCAATAACATACTCATTCGAATTCGCCTGTCAGACGGCAAGTTCTACCAGCACAACGGAAAGCTGGACTTCCTTGAAGCAGAAGCCAACCCGGGCACAGACACCGTCACCGCTTATGCAATCTTTGAAAACCCTGACCACTTGCTGTTTGACCACCAGCTGGTTGATGTCGTTGCCAACGCCAAAGATGCCACGCCTGTGCTGGTTGTCTCTCAATCCGCACTGCTGCTGGATCAGGAAGGCCCGTATGTGCTGAAGGTGAATGACGAAGACGTGGTTGAGCAACAGCGCATCGCCGTCGTCGATCAGATCAACGGTCTTGTTATTGTTGGAAGTGGCCTCAAAAAAGGTGATCTGGTGATCACATCCGGAATCCAGAAAGTTCGCCCGGGAATTAAAGTCAACGCACAGCTGGCAGGTCAATAAACCATGATCTATGACATGTTTATTCGCCGGCCTCGGCTGGCGATGGTGATTTCGATTCTCATAGTCGTGGTCGGTGCGATCTCGATTTACTCAATTCCGGTATCACAATACCCGACCATTGCTCCCCCAACCGTGCAGGTAAATGCCACTTACATCGGTGCGGATGCGCTAACGGTGGAAGAGAGTGTTGGCCAGCTTGTTGAAGGGGCAGTCAACGGCGTAGACGGCATGCGCTATATGAAGTCGTCGTCTTCCAGTGATGGCACCTACTCGCTAACGGTCTACTTCGATCTGACAACAGACCCCGATATCAATGCGGTGAACGTTCAGAACCGAATAAGCACCATTGAGAGCAAGCTACCGCAGGAAGTCCGGGATCAGGGTGTCAACGTTACCAAAAAGGCCGGTGATCTCCTGCAGGCGATTTCCTTCTATTCGCCCGATGAGACACATGATGGCCTCTTCATTTCCAACTACGTCACCATCAACATCGTAGACGAACTGAAGCGTATTCCAGGTGTGGGTGATGCCAGTGTGTTCGGCGCGCAGGATTACTCCATGCGCATCTGGCTGGATCCGGTCAAACTAAGAGCCCTCAATCTGACAGCAGAAGATGTGATCTCTGCAGTTCAATCACAAAACAAACAAGCTGCTGTCGGTCGTATCGGTGCAGCTCCTCTGGCGGCTGATCAGCAGCTCCAGCTCACCGTCACAGCAAAAGGCCGCTTGAACACCGTTGAAGAGTTCCAGAACATCGTTCTGCGTGCGAACCCTGATGGTTCTGTGGTTCACCTGAGAAACGTGGCCCGCGTAGAACTCAGCAGCGCCTCCTATGACATATTGGCAGAATACAACCAGCAACCAACAGCGATGGTGGGGATTTACCTGTCTCCGGGTGCAAACGCTGTGGCTGTGTCAGAAGCGGTCAACGAGCGTATCGCATTTCTGGCAGAGCGCTTCCCGGAAGACCTCACATACATCTCCATCTTCGATACCTCCCTCTTCGTGAATGAGATGATTTCGAAGGTGATCCACACGCTGCTGGAAGCCTTCGTGCTTGTGACCATCGTGGTCTACGTCTTCCTCGGCAAGTTCCGCGCAACCCTCATTCCGCTGATAGCGGTCCCCGTATCCATCATCGGTGCTGTCGCAGTGGCCTTCATGATGGGCTACACGGCCAACACCATCTCGCTGCTGGCCTTGGTGCTTGCCATCGGGATCGTGGTGGATGATGCGATCATCGTGGTTGAGAACGTTGAACGCATTATGCATGAGCACCCTGATCTCACACCGGCTCAGGCAACATCAAAAGCGGTCAGCGAAATTGCAGCCCCCGTGCTCGCAACTACGCTGGTGCTACTCTCCGTGTTTGTGCCAGTGGCCTTCCTGCCAGGCTCATCCGGTGTGCTCTTTAGAGAGTTTGCGGTCTCTATCTCCGCTGCAATGGTGATCTCCACCATCAACGCATTGTCACTGTCTCCAGCTCTTTGCGCCATCTTGATGAAGTCAGAAGATCTGACAGGCGTCATGGCCAAGGTTTCCAAAAAGATTGATGACGTCGGCCATGGTTATGCTGGCTTAATAAAGCGCATCGCAAAAATGTCGCTGCTTTCGCTTCCTGTCGTAGTGGGCTTCGCGCTCTTTGGTTTCCTGGTTGTTTCCAACACCCCGGATGGCTTCGTCCCGGATGAAGACAAAGGCTACGCCATGGTGCTGGTCAATCTGCCACCGGGTGCGTCTCGCAACCGTACTGAAGCGGTCATGCGCAAAGCGGACGATATCATCCGCAAAGACCCGGCAGTCAACTCCACCACAATGATCATCGGGCTCGACCTTTTGGCAGGTGGCGGCTCATCACCAAACGCAGGCGTTTTCTTCGTCAAACTCAAGGATTATGAGGAACGTCCATCACGTGAACTGTCTTCTTTCGCCTTCGTTTACAGAACATACGGAGCTTTGGCAGGTATTCCCGAAGCAACCTTCTTCCCGGTCAATCCAGCCGCAATCGATGGTCTCGGCACGGTAGGCGGCTTTGAGTTCATCATGGAGGCACTGGAAGGTCAGGATCCAACGGTTCTTGCGCAAATCTCCCGCTCCCTGATTGTCGCAGCCAACGAAGCGCCGGATATCGCCTCCTTCTTCACCACCTTCAATGCAAACACCCCGCAATTGAATGTGAAGCTGGATCGCGAGCGTGCTCAGGTGCTTGGCCTGAATGTGGCAAGTGTTTACAACGCATTGCAAGCCACGCTGGGCGGTTATTACATCAACGATTTCAACCTCTATGGTCGCACATGGACCGTCCGCCTGCAGGCAGAGCAGAAGTATCGCTCTGGTGTTGAGGACATCGGCTCCATCTTTGTCCGTTCAGACACAGGTGAGATGGTTGAACTGTCCTCCGTCGTGCACACTGAGCTGTCACGCGGGGCAAACACCATCACCCGCTACAACAATTACCGCGCAGTCGCGTTCAACGGCAATGCAGCCCCCGGTGCAGGCTTGGGTGAAGCTTTGGCGGCGATGGATGGTGTCGCGGCCAAAGCCCTGCCAAAAGGCTATGCCTATGAGTGGACGGGGCTGGCATTGGAACAGAAAGAAGCTGCGGGGCAAACTGCACTGGTACTGGGGCTAGCCTTCCTGTTTGCCTATCTGTTCCTTGTGGCGCTTTATGAAAGTTGGAACACACCAATCCCCGTTCTGCTTTCGGTCGCTCCGGCCTTGGCAGGTGCCTTGTTAAGCCTCTGGATCTTCGGTCTGGCGTTCGACCTGTATGCACAAATCGGTATGGTCATTCTGATCGCGCTGGCGGGTAAAAATGCGATCCTGATGAACGAGTTCTCACTCGAAAAACGCATTGATGGCATGGGGATCTATGAGTCCGCAATTGAAGGTGCTCGCTTGCGCTTCCGCCCGGTGATGATGACATCACTTGCCTTCTCCGCAGGTCTTGTACCCTTGGTCATTGCATCCGGCCCAGGTGCTGGAGCCATGGTTGCGGTGGGTGTGCCGGTGCTGGCAGGTATGCTGTTCTCAGCAACTATCGGTATCTTCCTCATCCCGACCCTTTACGTCAGCTTCCAATGGATGCGTGAAAGGGCTGGTTGGACCATTGAAGAAGGCCGTGCGGCAAGAGGGTCCGGTGGTGAACTGGCCATTGATGCCAAGGAAGACAAACCATCTGAAAATTGATCTGAAAATGATCCTGATGACAATGAAGAAGGCGCCTCTGGCGCCTTTTTTGTTAGGCTACACGCAGCAAGGCGAACCAATAAAATGCTGCAAGCCCGGCAATCGCGTGGCTGGTGGAAACCGCCACCCATGACCGGCGATACTGGAACATTACGCCCCAATAAAAACTCACCATAAACGTCAGCAAAACGGCCAGTTTGGAATAGGGCAGATGGATGATGGAAAAGGCAACAGAAGCTGCAAAATTGCCCCAGAACACAGAGGAAAGCTTATGTGGCCCCAGCGCGGCTGTCACAGGAACCTGCATGCCACACCGCACAATGAACTGCTGAATAGGGCACATCACCAGTGCATAAAAAATCGCAAACGCCACCTCTGGCCACCCCATGAATGGCCCCTGTACCTGATGCGCGAGAAAGTAGAAGGAAAACGACTCTTCTGAGGGGTGCACAATGTACCGGATAACTGCCATCACCAAAATAATCGGAACAGTCATAACCACCCCATAACCAAACTGGCTTGGGAGATGACTGAACTCAAGCCCGAAGATGCGTGGCGGCAAATAGAGGTTTTTCATGATGTAAAACAGAATAGCCGCGAGAATAAAGTTCAGGCTCAAACTGTAAACCGTCATCGCAATGAAGCCGTAACCGTAATCATCAAACGTATTTTTGTAGAGGCTGATGAACAACGCAAACGACGACATGGCGATCATATTCGCCACCAGCAAAACCGCATAGGCCTGCAATCGACGGGATCGGATCTTGATCTCTTCGAGCACGCGGGAGCTGCTTTGTTCCAGCTGATGCGCCGCCTGCCGGGCAAAATAACGAAACAGCATGGAGTTGGTTTCAGTCGAGGTCGGCAAGGTGCCATACCGGTTCCAGCTCAATGCAGCGACAACCGTATCCCGCTTGGCCCGCACGCTCGCGATGTAACTTTGTGGTCCTACATGGGCGCGAATATAAGCCAGTTCTCCTGCCACATCACCGGCTTTCAGGTGTCCAAGAACAGTATCGGCTCCATCCTGATCCTCTTTGATAACCTCCAGATCCCCCTCAAGAATGATGAAAAACCGGTCCGCACTTTGCCCTTGTACCAGCAAATCCTCATGGGCTTTGAGGGAGTAGTACTGGGCACAATCCAGCACCTCACGAATAACAGGCTGTGTCGGCAAGCCCAGGTCGAGAAGACGCTGATGCAACTGCGTGCGATGGCGCGGAATATTGCCATAGCTCACCTCGAGCTGTGATTTGTTTTTTTTAGGAGACTGTTCCTCATCGCGCTGGGACAGGAAGCGCATCTATGGGCCTTCTTTCAGTAAAATCCTTGGCTGAAAAGCACTGCAATGGATTTTAGCGTGCCAGTTCCATCCTGCATGCACTTTGGTAAATCATGGTAATCCTGCACCAATGGGATCTCTCAAATTCCATTCAACTCTATAGCGTATTCCCTAAAACTGGCCGCGGTGTCTGGCCAAGAATACGCACCAAGCTCTATGGGGATAGGGAGTTCTCTGGAAATAGTGGGAAAGATTTCAGAGTGGCGCCAAACAACAGTGCACGCTTAGATATCGGAAAGCGCAGGAGGGTTGGTTGGTCTTTTCATTGCTGCAATACAAATCCTATCAGTGGATGCCGCGAGACAGAGAGGAACACCACTGCAAGTTTATCTCCAGCAGAGGCCTTGCCAAAACCTGCCAAAGCCGGAACCAGAAGCTGAAATCCTCGGTACCTGACCTCGATGATGAGTTGCTGGAGCATCACCATGAAGGTGCCACGCTTTACATCACCACGGATGCCCTGCCGCATTTCGTCCAAACCAAACTACTGCACATTCGCCAGCCATTCGTCCTGCTCAGCGGTGACAGTGATCTGCCCGTTGGGCCGGACACGACCCTGCCGAACACGCTGTCCTCACTCGATCTGAAGAACCTGCTCTCCCATCCGCTGCTGGTTGCATGGTATGCGCAGAACCTGGCAATCGAGCACGAAAAGGTCTTCAACCTGCCCATTGGTTTGGATTACCACACCATGACAGCCCGCAAATCTCACGCTTGGGGGGACTTCCAGACACCGCTTGAGCAGGAAGAGTGCCTGCGCGTCGTAGCTACCGATGCCGCGCCGTTGGAGGCTCGGGAAGCCCGAGGCTACTGCAACTGGCACCATGCAGCCCATCGTGGAGACAGGGCGGAGGTGATGGAGATTGCGGATAACTCTACTGCTTACTTCGAAGGTGATCATCTTCCCCGAGAGCAATCCTGGCGTAAGAACGCGCAGTTCCTTTTCACAATCAGTCCTTTTGGGGATGGAATGGACTGCCATCGGACATGGGAAGCGCTGTTTCTTGGGGCGATTCCCATCGTCAAATCCTCAAGCCTGAACCCGTTATTCGAGGACTTGCCAGTCGTGGTTCTCGAAGATTGGAGTGAGTTGACCAGTGAACGTCTGCTTGAAGAGAAACAACGTATTCTGGCAGAAACCTTTGACTTCTCCAGCCTCTACCTGAGTTTCTGGCAAGACCGCTTTCTGGGTCATGAACCTGCACGCCAAGGTCCTCTGACCTATCAGCAGTTCTTAGATACTCTTTGAAAAATGATGCCCCGAAAAAGAAAAAGACCAGAGGAACGAATCCTCTGGCTCAGGTAAAGGGTCAATAGCCCTTGGGGGAACTTGATCGGGATTTCTGAACATGCTGAAAAATGCTCAGAGACACCCTGCAAAATAAAGCAAGTTGCAGACTCAGAACTAACGCAACCTGCTTTTGCGGAGCTGACGCGCAAGCAAAAACGTCAGATCGCCAGATAGGTTTGTCGAAGCTCTTCGTTGTCGAGCACATCCTGCGCCGTGCCATCAAACACCACTTCGCCCATGTCCAGAATCACCGCACGGTCCGCAAGGTGCAGGGCCGCCACAGCGTTCTGCTCCACGATAATCGTCGTGATGCCCAGCTCCTTCACGTTCTCAAGAATGCGCTCAATCTCTTGAACAATCACCGGAGCAAGGCCCTCGTACGGCTCATCCAGCAACAGCAGTTTCACATCACGAGCCAGTGCACGGGCCACAGCCAGCATCTGCTGTTCACCGCCAGACATGGTCACCGCTTCCTGCTTGGCACGCTCGGCAAGGCGAGGGAAGTGATCGTAAAGACGCTCAATCGACCACCCGTGCGGTTCCGAAATCTGCGCCAGTTGAAGGTTTTCCTCCACGGTCAGCCCCGGAATGATCCGGCGATCTTCCTGCACCAATTGGATCCCGTTCTGGGCTGCCAGATAATTTGGCATCTCATGAATAGGCTTATGATCCAACCAGATCTCACCATGTGTCAGTTGCGGGTCGCTGGCACGGGCAATCGCGCGAAGAGTGGACGTCTTCCCAGCCCCATTTCGTCCCAGCAACGCAAGGATCTCACCTTCGCGAATATCAAAGCTAACACCCTGAACGATATAGCTTTCGCCGTAGTAGGCGTGCAGGTCCCAAGCTGAGAAATAAGCCGGGGCACCACCTTTGGAGCGCACAGGCGTAACACCCGGCGCGGTCGCGCCTTTGAATTGATCTTCGAGAATGGTCATACGTGCGCCCCTCCCAGATATGCTTCCTGAACACGTGGATCGCCCTTGATGTCTTCCGGCTGCCCTTCAGCGATCACAGTGCCCTGCGCCAAAACGCTGATCTTGCTGGCGAGGGAGAACACTACATGCATGTCATGCTCGATAACGATCTTGGTGATGCCGCGCTCGCCAATACGCTTCAGCAAATCAATGGTGTTGTTGGTATCAGCCCGCGACATGCCAGCAGTTGGCTCATCCAGCAGCAGCAGTTTTGGGTCCTGAACCAGACACATCGCCAGTTCCAGACGCCGCTTGTCGCCGCGAGAAAGCGAGTCCGCCCTCATGTCTTTCTTCTCGGCAAGGCCAACATCCTCAAGCATATGCATGGCTTTGTCGCGAATTTCGCCCTGACCATCCACACGAGCCCAGGCGTTCATAGTGAATGCTCCATCTCGCTTGGCCAGCGTTGGGATCATCACGTTTTCCTGCAAGGTCAGATCACCAAAGATCTCCGGTGTCTGAAACACGCGGGAAACACCCGCCTGATTGATCTCATGCGGCTTAGCGCCAATGAGATCCTTGCCCAGAAAGGTCACAGAGCCCGTATCAGGGATCAGACGCCCTACAAAACAATTGAGCAATGTGGATTTGCCTGCACCGTTTGGCCCGATGATGGCGTGCACATGCCCTTGCTCGATGGAAAGGTTCACGTCATCGAGAGCTTTCAGGCCACCAAAGCGCTTGTTCACGCCCTTAACACTAAGAATTTCCATGGTTGCCTCTCTCTATTCCGCTGCATTGGCTGATGCTGGAGAATGCGAATGGCCTGCTCTCTTGCCAACACGCGAAGGTCTCCGGCGGAACAGCTTGGTTATCCGGTTGAAGCCTTCCATGATGCCGCCCGGCAGGAAGATCACGATCACCATGAACAACAAACCAAGCGTCAAATGCCAGCCTTCGCCCACAAACAAGCTTGCAAGGCTCACCACAGCGCCCTCCATGAAGTCAGGCAGGAAGGAGAAAATGGCATGCAGTGTCTGCTCGTTGTATGCAGAGAAGATGTTCTCGAAGTACTTGATGAGACCTGCACCTAGGATCGGCCCAAGCAGTGTGCCAGCACCACCCAGGATAGTCATCAAAACCACCTCACCAGATGCCGTCCACTGCATGCGCTCAGCACCCGCAAGCGGATCTGTCACGGCCAGCAGGCTACCTGCAACACCAGCAAACGTGCCGGAAATGACGAAAGCAGCAAGGGTGTAAGGCCGTGTATTGAGGCCGGTATAACTCATTCGGTTCTGGTTGGATTTCACCGCACGCAGCATCATCCCAAAGGGGCTGCGGAAAATGCGTTGTGAAATGTAAAATCCGATGATGAGCAGAACGGCACAGAAGTAGAAACCCGAGTACCCGGTCATCTCAATCCCAAACAGATTGGAAATCAACGGACCGGACGCTTCTGAAGTGCTGTCAAATAACCGTGGGTCAGATTGCAGCACCCGCAAGCCAGTCTCACCATTGGTGATTGGGGTTAGCACAGAGTACGCCAGATTATAGCTCATCTGCGCAAACGCCAGCGTCAGAATGGAAAAGTAAATGCCTGACCGGCGCAGCGAGATATACCCAATGGCTACCGCAAACAGGCTGGAAAACACCACGGAAAAGAGCAGTGCTGGAATAGGGTTCATTCCCAGCAGTTTGAAGCTCCAGACCGCGGCGTAAGACCCGATACCCAGAAAAGCTGCATGACCAAAGCTGAGATAGCCAGTCAGGCCAAACAGCAGGTTGAAGCCCAGAGCAAACAGGCCGAAAATTGCAAACTTTTGCAAGAGGTCTGGATACCCGGCACCAATCGGTGCCAGCCAGATCGGCATTGTCAGGATTGCAGCTGTAAACAGCACAAGCATGAGCAGGTCGGAGCGTGGAGAAATCTTGGTCATCATTGGCTCAGGTCTCCATCACACCTTTACGGCCCATAAGTCCACGTGGACGAACCAGAAGGATAATAACTGCAACAAGATAGATAATGATCTGGTCGATACCCGGCAGAATGGTCTTCACCTCATTCATACTCGCAAAGCTTTGCAAGATGCCCAGCAGAAAGCCAGCAGATACCGCACCGGGCAAAGAGCCCATGCCCCCCACGACCACCACCACGAAGGACAGCACAAGGAAGTCCATACCCATGTGATAATCTGGTGGAAGGATCGGCGTGTACATAACGCCAGCAAGACCTGCGACGACGGCAGCAACAGCAAAGACCAGCGTAAAGCGACGCTCAATGTTGATGCCAAGAAGGCCAACAGTTTCGCGGTCAGCCATGCCAGCGCGAACGACCATGCCAAAGGTGGTGAACTGCAGGAAGGCAAAGACCCCGCCAATCACGCTAAGCGAGAAGAACAGATACACAATGCGCCACTGCGGATAGACGACAGTTCCCGGATCAAAGCCGATCCAAATGCCCAGGTCCATCGCGCCGCGCACCATGTCCGGTGCAGATTGCGGAATAGGGTTCGCCCCGAAATAAGTTTTGATGATCTCTTGCAAAACAATGGCCAGACCAAAGGTCACAAGGATCTGCTCAGCATGTGGGCGCTTGTAGAAGTGGCGGATCAAACCACGTTCCATCACATACCCAACCAGCAGCATGACCGGAATGGCAAATGCGATAGACAATGGAACGGAGTAGTTGAGCATCGTCGTGCCAGTGTCACCCAGCCAAACCTCAATGTAAGGCACACGGGTTTCCAAAGGCGTACCCCAGGCTGTGGTCTTGGTAGGATCGACGACAACCTGCTCAAGGCCGATCAGTTTATTGAAAGCTACGGCACAAAATGCGCCAAGCATAAACAAGGCCCCATGGGCGAAGTTCACAACTCCAAGCGTACCGAAGATAAGCGTTAGCCCAAGCGCAATCAAAGCATAGGCACCGCCCTTATCAAGGCCATTGAGAATTTGAAGAACGATGGCGTCCATCCGCTCTTCTCCCTTTAAATTTGTGAGAAGGTGCAAGGCATCCAATGCGGAACATCAGTGGTTCAAGCAGGAGCCATTGCCCGGCTGCAAAAAACTGCAGCCGGGCAAACGGTGCTGTTAGACCTTGTAAGGTCCAAGCTCGCCACCAAAGATCTCTGGGTCATACGTGACCTGAGAAGCAGGTGTCACTTCAACAACTTCCAGAAGGTCAAACTGGGAAGTCGCGTTCTCGTTACCTTTCACAACCAGCACATCCTTGAAGCACTGGTGATCAGAACCGCGGTAAAGAGTTGGGCCGTTACCCATACCGTCGAACTGGTGATCTTCCAGAGCCTTGATAACCTCTGCTGGATTGAAGGTGCCCGCACGTTCACACGCATCTGCATAAAGCAGTGTCTGAACGTAGCAGGTGTGTGCAGCCTGGGATGGTGGGAAGCCATATTCCTGGCCGAACGACTTAACAAAGGCCTTGGAACCTTCGTCCTGCAAGGACCAGTTCCAGTTGGTTGTGCCGTAAATGCCTTTGATGTTTTCGCCTGCACCCTGAGCCATAAGGCGAGAGTACAGCGGAACGATGATTTCAAAGTTCTTGCCATTGACAAGCTTGTCACGCAGACCAAACTGAACAGCCTGTGTCAGCGAGTTGATCATGTCCTTACCGTAGTGGTTCAGGATCAACACATCAGCACCAGAGTTCAGAACAGGTGCGATGTACTGAGAGAAGTCACCAGCACCCAATGGAGTGCGGACTTTGTTGACGGTTTCCCAGCCAAGGCCTTCTGTAGTGTTGGCAATGGACTCTTCCTGTGTCCAACCCCACGTATAGTCAGCTGTCAGGTGATAAGCACGACGGTCTTTGCCCATTTCTTTGTCAAGCACAGGGCCAAGTGCTGCACCGGACATATAAGCGTTGAAGAAGTGGCGGAAGCCATAACGCCGCTTGTCCTTGCCTGTGGTGTCGTTGGAGTGGGTCAGACCGCACATAAACACAACGCCCATTTCCTGCGCCAGAGACTGCTGTGCAATCGCCACGCCGGAAGAAGAGCCGCCAGACCACATGACAACGCCGTCTTTCTCGATCATGCGCTTTGCAGAGGCGCGAGCCGCATCAGACTTTGTTTGAGTATCACCGGTGACGTAGTCAACTTTCTTGCCGAGAACGCCGTTACCATTGAGCGAAAGCGGCTTCATGGTGCTCAGCATACCGCCGTCACCTTCACCGTTCAGGTGCTTGACGGCCAGCTGATAAGCACGCAGCTCGTCAGCGCCTTCGTCAGCATAGGCGCCTGTTTGTGGCACGTTGAAACCGAAAGTGACTGTTTTGGAATTGGTTGGGTCATTACGGAAATTGGTTTCAGCCCAGGCGCTGCGGCTGATAATAGTTGGGGTCGCCAGAACCAGACCACTGGCTGCTCCCGCCTTCAATAGGCTACGCCGATTCATCGGCCTACGAATAATGCTCATGAAATCCTCCCGAAAGGCAAAATGCCCGAATTGACGTGATAGAGGTCCCGTCCTCCTAAGAACCTGCCGCGTTCACCATTCCTTGTTCACCAGAAACAGTTACGTCAGCTCACGCAAAGGAAAGCCTAGTTCGGTAGTATAATGAATCGCAATTCGACTTATGGTTTTTAAACCAAAGGTTAATATAAAGTAAGATTCTATTATATGTTGTAAATCTTTTGTCCTATTTAGTTTTAAGGAAGTGTTGCACTGCAAATGTGACCTGAATGAAATAAATGCATTTTACGTAAGGTATCCGTTAAAACTGTAAAATACTGAATTCATGAAGAATGTCGTTTAAATTTCTCAGGGTATGCAGAGCACTGGTGTTTGTCTTTTGGTTGAAGGACAAACACCAGTTTTTCGTAGTGCAGCTAACGCAAGTGCGAAGGCTTTCTACCTCAAGTTGCCGAGGAACGTGCCAACCGACGAACGCAGGTCAGCAGCCTGATTGGATAAAATTTGTGCAGCATCTAGCACGCCTGAAGCGGTTTTGTCGGTTTCATCCGCTGCTTTTTGTACCTGGCCGATGCTATCTGACACCTGCGTGGTTCCCAATGCAGCATCTTTGATGTTCACTGCAATGGATTGCGTTGCGATGCCTTGTTGTTCAACCGCACTGGCAATGGCATTTGCACTGTCATTCATCTCTTCAATGATCTCTTTAATCTCAGAGATCGCCTCTTTGGACTCGCTTGTGCTCTCCTGAATCCCAGAGATTTGATCGCTGATCTGCACAGTTGCATTTGCTGTTTGCTGAGCAAGCGACTTCACCTCGTGTGCAACCACAGCAAAGCCTTTGCCCAACTCACCGGCACGCGCCGCTTCAATGGTTGCGTTGAGGGCGAGCAGATTGGTTTGCTCCGATATTTGAGTAATTAAGTCAATAATATCACCAATCTCGATTGCCACTTGGGACAGATGATTGACCTGCTGGAAGGCCTTTGTGGATGCGAGTGTCGCGTTGGAGGCTGTAATCGTTGTCTTGTGAACCTGCTCAGCAATCTCCGAAATGGCAGTCCCCAGTTCCTCGGTTGCAGAGCGCACCGCCTCCACATTTTGAGAGGCATCCAGAGACGCTGCTGCCACGCTGGAGCTGATCTCGTTGGTGTGCTCTGAGTTACCGGAAAGAGAAACTGCAGACCCATGCAGCTGATCTGCAGCGCTGGCAATGGAAGACGTGACTTGGCCCACAGATCCCTCAAAATGCTCTGCAAGGTCCGTCAGAAACTCTTGACGCGCCTCTTCCCCGGTCTGGTCATAAACCGCCAGTGCAAGGTCCATATCAAGCAAGATGACCTTGTTGAGGATGCCAGGCAGGTTCTTGCTTGGCCGGCTGGAACGGGAGAATAAGCCGCCACCAGACTGCTCAAGAAGAGCTGCGCTGAGCAACGTTCCCAACCTGCTGTAAGCTCCGATATACCATTGCGGTGTCAGGCCGAGTCGCTGATGCGTTCTGCCGATCCGCTGCACAGACTGTGCATAGTCATCATCCAGCTTTCCACTGCATATGAGCCGCCAATGCTCATGCTGCTTCTCCCGCGCATGACGCATGTGCTCTTCATTCTTGAAAAACTTCATGGTCTCAGGAAAGTTTCGAATGTGTCTATAAAACTCATCCAAGACCTCCGGCATGATCGCCATGATGATATCCTGGGAGTTTCCAAGTTCTTCCAACTCCGCTGAAGATATACAGTGATACGTCAATCGATCATCGATAGTTTCGCTCATTAAAAATCCATGCTTAATAAATCATAGTTTTCGTTTCTTTCAGTTATTACGTAAGGAAATATTGGGGTCACGAAAGAAAAAAACGCAAAAAAAGTTATTTACGCTAAGTATAGAATGTAGATTCTAATTGACCCAGCGTAATGGTTTGGATGTGTGTAGTTGGTAATTGTATTTATATTTTGATAACTTTTGATGGAGATCAATGTTCCCATGTGAGTACTGCTCTTTTGTAGTATATGACCGGCGTCAATCAATAAAAATAATACCCCAAATGTTTTTATTAACTGTAATTCGATGAAGCAATTTCAGCTTTAGAGTAAGGTCGAGGTACCTATGAAATTAACTGGGATGACAGATGTAGCGGTACGCATACTGATGCTCATGGCTGTCAACCGGAGCGACAAGTGGACAATTGACCGCTTGTCTGAGGCAACCAACAGCGGGCGTCCTCAGGTCGCCAAGGTCGTGCAGATCTTAAACCGGAAGGGCTACATCAAATCCAGACGAGGGCGATTGGGTGGTCTGATGCTTGCTCATGCGCCAGCTTCTATCAACATCGGTAAACTCATCCGGAATGTTGAAGACAACTTCGCACTGGTGGAGTGCTTTGCATGCAATCCTGCCAAACCATGCCCACTATCGGGTGTCTGCCGTTTCAAAGGCAAGTTGAAGCATGCGCTGAATTCTTTCATGGAAGAGCTGGATGCAATCAACTTGACGCAGATTATTGAAAACGCAGACGAAATTAGGACAAGCGTTGAAGTAAACGCTGAGCGAAAACTAGAGCTCTCTGCCTAGTACGATGCAATTAAAGTGCATTTAACCAACCTGCTTTCGTGAGCATTAACCGACAAAACTCATAGTTTGGTAGTGCTCACGCCTGCTTAAGACAGTTTCGCGACAATCAGGCCTTGTTCATGAGACCTCTGTGCCCTCACGCACGAGGTTTTTGTTCATTTGGCGAATAGCAAACTGTTCGGCGCAGGCAATTTCTATGAGACGAGTCCGGCACTCAATTTCTTTTAAACTAGCAATCATCTCTGTTGTCGCCATTGCTCTATCTTATTTCGCGCTAACATTTCTCGTTGTAATTCAATGGAAAAGAACGCTTCAACTCCAAAGTGAGCAACTCTCTCAAATCGCTGTAAACCAGTTTTCCACCACGCTTGAACGCGATGTTGCGTTGATAAGACACCGTATCCAGTCTCAGCTATCCGAAACCGCAGCCAGCCTTTCTGCCATTGGCGAGCGCGGCGACATCGTAAAAGCCGCAGAAACCCGCGTCTGGGCAGGTGATGTGAACATCCTGTCACTGGTGCAGGAAGGCACGCCGCTTGATGCTATTATCCTGCTGAACTACCGCGGCCAGATCGTCGGAGCATCCAAGCGGGCCGATCCAGGGTTGATCCAGAAACAGCTCCTCAAAGTTCATCTGAAACAGTCGCTTAGTACTGTCTGGACGCCGTCCACGGGTACAGGCCCAGCCGTCAGATACACGCTTCTTCCAGCCACTCAATTTGGTCCGTTACTGCCGGGGGAGCCTGATGCAGGCGTCTCTCAGGTCCTTTATTCCTCACTCATCGACCCAGGTACCCAGTGGCGCGGAGCCTTGGTGGCGCAGCGTTGGTTTCCCTTCAACTCCGGCGTGATCGACGAATACAGCAAGATCTCAGGTGCCGAGATTGCGATCTTCTATCAGGACAAGCTGGTTGGCGCCTCACCAAATGCACCGGTTGAAGCGCTGCAAATGCCTGAAAACTTGCGTAAACTTAAGATCCTGAACACCGCATTCGAGTTCTGTGACAACGGTCCATCCCCGCTCGTGATTTGCGCCTTCAAGCCACTGGAAGTCTTGCTGGACGCACAGGAACGCCTACGCAATGTGGGCGAAGAGACCAGCGCTCAGACTTTCCAGCGGCTTATTGTGTTGGGCTTTACCGCCTGTCTTATCATCTTCATCGTAGCCTTGTTTGTTTCCCGCAAAATGTCCCAGCCACTGCAGCGTATCGCGGATGCCCTCTCTGATGTGGCGGG
>NZ_LMCI01000038.1:199372-228345 GCF_001623145.1 Pseudovibrio sp. W64
GGCAACTTTGATGTGCGGGTAGAGGGCACCAGAAGGATGGATGAAGTTGGAGAAATCGCCCGCGCCGTCAAAGTGCTCCAGGCCTCTGCGCGGGAGCGTGACAGTTTGCGCCTCAACATCCAGCGCAAGAACAAGGAATTGCGCAAAAAAGAACAGGAATTGGTGAAGCAGAATACGTTATTCGACGCTGCATTGAACAACATGTCCCATGGGTTGTGTATGTTCGATACACAGAAAAGATTGATTGTGTTCAATCAGCGCTTTGATGACATCTTCGCTTGTGAACAAGGCGAGGGTAAAATTGGCATGACATGGGATGAAATGGTCCAATGTATGCCTTTGGCCCAGGAGTTTTTGCAGGATGATGGCGAAAACTCCGTCGCACAACAACACTGGCCGAGCACCGTTCGCAGCACATTTACACTCACTTTGCAAAGTGAGCAGGTGATCTTGATGACATTGGAACCGCAAGATGGCGGCGGCTGGGTTGCGATCTTCGAAGACATCACCGACAGGCAGCGCATCAGTGATCACCTGAGCTATCTTGCAACGCACGATGCCTTGACCAAACTGCCCAATCGTTTGCTGATGAATGAGCGCTTGCAAGAGATGAAACAAGCGGCTCTGGCACAAGATGAGCACTTCGGCATTTTGTGGTTGGACCTTGATGAGTTCAAGACCATCAATGATTCATTGGGTCATGCAGTTGGCGATAAGCTCTTGTGCCACGTCGCAAAAATCCTGCGAGAAAAGGTGGCTAACAAAGAAATGGTCGCCCGTCTCGGCGGTGATGAGTTCGCGATCTTATCTAAGTTGCCTGCTTCTCGTGAAGATCTGGAACAGCTTGCCAAAGAAGTGCTGAAAGTCATCGCTTCTCCATGTTTCCTGGAAGGACATGAAATCGTGGTCGCCGCGAGTGTCGGTATCGCCACATTCAGCAAGGAATATCAAAACGTGGATGAGCTCATTCGTTTTGCTGACCTTGCTTTGTACCAGGCCAAAAATGATGGTCGAAACACCTTCCGCTTCTTCGAAGATGATATGGCTGCCAAGATTAAGCAGCGTCAGACATTGATCACTGACCTCTATAAAGCCACCGCAAATCGGGAGCTGGAGGTTTATTTCCAGCCACAGGTCATCTTGGCAACCGGCGAAATCTCCGGGTTCGAAGCACTACTGCGCTGGAACCACCCACGCTACGGTTTCATCTCACCATTCGAGTTTATTCCACTGGCAGAAGAAACGGGTCTGATCCTGGAAATCGGGACATGGGTACTGGATGAAGCCTGCTCTCTGGCTGTCGGTTGGCCCAAGCGGGTGAACTTGGCGGTTAACCTGTCACCCCGTCAAATTTACTGCGAACAGCTTCTACCTGTTGTCGATGATGTGCTGGCTCGTACGGGTCTGGATCCCGGTCGGCTTGAACTGGAAGTGACAGAAACTGTGTTACTGGCAGATCATCTGCGTGTGCGTCAGACACTGGCGAAGCTGCAACAAATCGGCGTTAAGATCTCCATGGATGACTTTGGGACAGGCTATTCTTCACTGAGTACACTCCGCCGCTTCCCCTTTGACAGGATCAAAGTCGATAGGTCTTTTGTGATGAGTATGACTGAAGATGATGACTCCCGCTTCATCGTCAACTCCGTCATCGATCTTGCAAACAGCCTCGGCATCACAACAACAGCAGAGGGCGTTGAAAGCAAAGAGATCGCAGAGCAATTGACGGCAATGGGATGTTCTGAAGCGCAGGGCTATTACTTTGGCAAGCCTGCACCTCCCAATCAGGCGCTCTTCTGGATGCTGGAAGAAGCACGCGGCGTCACGCTGGAAGCGCAGGTCAACAACTCAAAACTGACCAAGAAAGCCGCAGGCTAAATCGTCACTCAGCAGGTTCCATCGCGGTGGAGCCATCAACTTGCTCGACTGCATCATCCCACGGTTGAAAGTTTGGAATGCGTCCGTAAGTGGCTTGCGCATCTATGAAAACATGCTCAAGGCCGGCAATGAAATCGCGTGAACCAGCCATATAAGCCATGTCAAACTCGGTCAGATCTGGCAGCAGTACCTGCAGGGTTTCAGCTGCGCCATCACCTTGCAAGTCCGCAAAGGTTGGCTGTATGCCGCGGCGGTTTAGCCAGTTAAACACCTGCTGAAACTGGTCCTGCTTCAGGGATTGATCCAGAATGAGCACTTTCTCACGGCGCGGCTGCCCCATGGCAGAACTCAAAGCCATCGCCCAGATCGGAGGTAGGCTGTTCGGTCCGGCAACCATAATCAGCGGCTCGTCATCATGCCCAAGGAAGGAAGAGCCATAAGGACCGGTGATGCCAACCCGCCCCTTCACATCGCCCTTCTTCGCAAGCATTGCGAAGAGATCAGGGGTGTTGGCCCGTTCTATGAGGAAGATCAGCGTATTGAACTCAGTCCCGGCATCCAGAGCAAAACTGGCAAACAGGTTCACCCGCTCCTGACCACGAAACTCAACATGGTAATACTGGCCCGGACGCCATGAAATCGGCTTGGTAAAGCTCAGGCGCAGTTCGAAAAGGTCATCCGAAACCTTCCGCACTGCAGAGACATGCCCCTTAAGCGACTGCAATTCAGAGGATGCGGGCAGCTTCAGCTCAACATCGCCAGCAACCGTTGCCTTACAAGCAAGAACGGTACTTTTCAGTCGAGAGCCATTGGCTTCCACCTCACCGGAAATCACAGTAACACGCGTGCTTTCACAAGTGCTATTCCCGCAGTCACACTGCAAAGCTAGTCCACCACGCTCAGCGACTTCTAGAAGTGTTTCACCAAGCTTGGCATCAATTGATCTGCCATTGATATTAAGACTGGTCATGGGCACCCATGTTGCTCCGCGTATGTGACGGACGTATCTACGGTTGTGCAAGTTATAGAACTGCACGCTTATTTCCTAGGGGGAAAACTAAGTCATTCGCGACATTAATACAATTTTAACAATTAATAGTCACCTGACTTTATCTAGTTATTTTTACGCCCTCAGCTCTTCTTGTAGGCTGCAATAACCAGATGACCCGGAACTGGTTCACCCTGTTCAAAGCGAACGGTGATTGGCGAAAGATCAAGAATGGTAAAACCACTGCTCTCCAGCAAGTTCCGAACATAGCTCTCAGCATGTGCAAACCGATGGTACTTGCCCACCATGAAGTTCTGCTCGCCTAACTCCTCTGCAGGAAGTGTCTCAGAGGAAAATGCAAAGACACCATTGGCTTCAATGTTGTCCGCTACACCGGCGAAAAACTCTTCCAGCTCGCCCATGTAGGGCAGCACATCAGTCGCGACGATGAGGTCCCAGCGCTCTTCTTCCTCAACCTTGAGAAATTCAACCACTTCACCCACGTAAAGGTCGTCGTAGATTTCCTTCTCATCCGCAACTTCAACCATCCCCTCGGCAATGTCCACGCCGGTTTTATGGGGTACCAGGTTATTCAGGGCTTCGCCGGAAAGGCCAGTCCCGCAACCAAGGTCCAGCAAACGTTTGAAGGAGCCAAGTTCCAGCTTTTCAATCTTGTCACGCACCATCAGTGGAACGGAATAGCCAAGCTGATCCACCAGAACCATGTCGAACACTTCGGCATGCTGATCAAACAGCGTGCTCACATAAGCATCCGGCGCTTTGAGCGGCGCATTTCCTTTGCCCATACTTGCCAGGCGAACGGCCACGCCACCATGATCTTCCGGATCTAACTCCAGAACTGCTTTGTAGGCCTTAGCAGCCTCGTCAAACTTGCCTGCTTTTTCCAGATCCAGAGCCCGGTTATATGCGTCAGCAAGTGCTTCATTGTCTAGTTTAGTCATGGGGACAGTTGAGCCGCTGTAATATTGAAATTGAAGGTCTTCCTTACACAAGAAATTCTCGAAAATCTACGCAATACATAAGGTTTTGTTGCCGCATCAGAGTAAATAAAATGGATCACCCCGATTAAAATACGCAGATCACTTTTAAACGGGAAGTGAGGTCATGCTGATAGAACCAAGGCTGGTGAACAGTGAGGCCCGTATGGAAGGTGCGCAACCTGAGCTAATTGAGATTGATCCATTTACGACAATCACAATTGCAATCCTTGTTTTGTTTGTCGGACGAGAGCTCGTTCGAAAAAGTGTAGCCCTTCGCAAACTGACGATTCCTGACCCTCTGGCTGGCGGATTGCTGTGCGCCATTCTTGTTACTGTGCTGACGGTCTGGTGGGGTGTAAAACTTAAATTCTCGACAGAACCGATTGATTTCTTTCTGATTTACTTCTTCGCGGCAATTGGCCTTCGTGCAAAGGTGAGTGACCTTCTTACAGGTGGCAAACCACTTATCATTCTCATCATCATCTCCTCGGTGTTCCTTGGCGTTCAGAATTTTGTCGGTATGGGGGCGGCCAGCGTCTATGGCTATCCGGTACACACAGGTATCATCGCCGGGTCAGTCTCGCTATCCGGTGGGGTAGGGACAACGCTTGCATGGGCACCAATTTTTGCTTCAGAACTTGGCGTCGCAAATGCGCAGGAGATCGGCATTGCCTGTAACACTGTTGGCATCGTGTCTGCGTGTATCATCGGCGGACCAATTGCTCAGTACCTCATGAAACGGCATAAACTGGCAGGATCCCTTAGCACAGACGAAGCTGTCGGGCAGAATTTCAAGGATGATGGTAAGCTGAATCTGCACTACTACGATGTTCTGGGCGCCGTCTTCTTCATAAACATGGCAATTTTCATCGGCTACATGATGTATCTTGGCCTGCAGGAAGCTGGTGTCGTTATTCCGGTATTCGTGCCAATTCTTGTCGCAGGCATCATCATAAACAACGTGGGCCGCCTGCTGTTTCGCAACTACGACAATGTTGGCCGCGAAAAAGGCATGGCGATGATCTCAGACATCAGCCTCGGTATTTTCCTCAGCATCGCGCTGATGACCATGGACCTGTTGGTGGTCTGGCAGTTTATGGGCTTCGTCGCACTGGTGATGTCTCTGCAAATCGCGCTTGCCATTAGCTATGCACTCTTTATCGTCTTCACCTCCATGGGCAAGGATTATGATGCAGCCGTTATCGCAGCAGGCTTTGGCGGGATAGCGCTCGGTTCCACCGCTACAGCCGTGTTGAATATGACCTCCGTCACCCGTCAGTTTGGTGCATCGCCTAAAGCATTCCTCATTGTGCCACTCACCTGCGGCTTCTTCATTGACCTGATGAATACCTGGGTGATCTCAAACCTGATTGCGCTTTGATGAGCATGAAGTCAAAGCTGAAAACATGGCTGGAGTAATTAAGGTCGCACGAGCAAATATCGCGAGATCGTTGCATACGGTCCGGCCTCATAGTGCACCAGCTCCATTGTGTCAGAGTTTATCATGCGCCCCTGCATAGTGCCTGTGTCAGGGTGCTCAACAAGTGTAATGGACTCGCCATCCCATCCGATCATCCCAATCACAGGCTCTTTGGATTTTGAGACCTCGGACCGCCCATCATGATCTCGCCCGGACCCGGGACTGACCTGCCAGAAGAAAACTCCCTCCAGCACCGGCCCTGTTTGCTCATCTATTCGCAAATGAGAAGGTCCGTTCTCCTGACTTTGGATATCCCGATGCCAGTAAACAGCATCTTTCTTGATCACCACCCATTGCCCGACCAGCTCTGGATAATGCTGTGGCGGTTTGCCATCAATTGCAAAGGCAACAAACGTGGCACACCCCATCATCAGTGCCGCAATCGCAGCCTGAACAGGAAGTTTCCATTGCCCCATTTATGCCTCCCCAACTCAACTTGAAGTCACAGGGCAACACATCTCAGCCAAGACCTAAATCCCTAGGATCTGACGTGGTAGTTCAGATCAAAGAAATCTGCTTATATGGAAGAAAGAGCATCTGTTTTGTCGTTCTCATAAGAAAGGGATAGCCAATCCTGTCTCTGGAACATATAGTGAACAGAATCTATTATAAGTGATGGCGATCAACCCGGATGATTGCTCAAAAGGATATTTGAAATGACGAAGATTGCAGTGATCCTCACCCAAGGCTTTGCTGATTGGGAATACGCATTGATTGCTGGCACTGGCGGCCCGTTTTTCGGCATGCAGGTTGAGTTCTTCACCCCTCAGGTCGGTGAAGTGAAGTCGCAAGGCGGGCTCGCTGCGATTGTCTCGCGTAAACTGGATGAGATCAGAACGTTTGAACCGACCGTTATTGTCGTTGTTGGGGGAACAATCTGGGAAACTGAACAGGCTCCGGATATCGCAGATCTGCTCAGGGCTCACCACGAACGCGGTGGTGCTGTTGCTGGAATTTGCGGTGGCACATTGGCACTTGCCAGAGCAGGTCTGCTAAATGAAGCGAGACACACATCAAACAACGCAGAATTCCTGCAGCAAAATGCAAAAAACTACAAAGGTGCTGTACACTACCAGTCAAGTGCATCCGCCATCTCGGATCGTGGCGTGATCTCCGCTCCAGGAACGGCCCCGGTATCTTTTTCAGCAGCTGTTCTTGAAGCCGCCGGGCTCGCCACTGATGCTCTTCAGCAGTTTAAGGCCATGCTTGGTGCAGAGCATTTGGAACCGGCAATGGCTGAGGCGACCTCTTAAACACTGAGTCAGTGCCCTGGGTTGATAGGGCACTGACCAGTTTCTGCTGACTACACGAAAGCAAAGTCGCTTTCGCCAAGGAGTGCAGCATCCACATTCACCAGAGAAATGGAGTTTGTTCCAAAGGTGATCACGGTATCTCCGCCATCATCAAAGATGGCGAGGTTGGCAAACTCTGCCATGCGGCTCTTGATCATGATGAGATCACTGCCAAGTTCAAAGTCGTTGATGGTGTCATCACCTCCCAGATTGAAGAAGCAGAAGTTGTCTGAGCCTGAACCGCCTGTGAGCGTGTCGTCACCAGCACCTGCAATCAACTTGTCCGCACCGGAGCCTCCGTCCAGAGTATCGTCCCCGGCACCGCCTTTCAGCACATCATTGCCAGAGCCACCACGCAGGGTATCGTGACCGTTTCCGCCAATCAGCTTGTCCTTGCCACCGTTGCCGAGCAGCGTATCATTGCCAGCTTTGCCAACTAGAGTATTGCCAGCCGCATTGCCGATGATGGTGTCATTACCGCCACTGCCAATCGCGTTTTCAATAACGGCATTGTAAGCAATCGCTAGATTACTCAGGCCACCACCCACATCGGAGAAGGAGCCATCAATGAGGCTGATCATTTGATTGACCTTACCAGCACCTGACATGTCGATGGTGTCATTGCCACCGGCATCCCAAATGGTCACCGCGCTGGGCATCCCCTCGGAAAAGTCATAGGCACCACCAGCATTGGAGTTGTAGCCGTAGACCGTGTCATCCGCACGGGTGGTCATATTCACCCCGTAAAGCTGCTGAAGTGCCAGCACATCCAGCGGCATGAGCGTGTCCGGGAAGCCACCGTAGCCGAGGTTGGAATCGGCGTTACTCTCATCAAAATAGCTCATCACAGAATACTGCTGCGTATCCTGACGGAACTGAGCATGTTCATCATAAGTAATTCGAACACCCGGACCAGCGTTGTAGTCCCCCGGATGCGCCAGCCCCACAGCATGACCGATCTCGTGCATCACAGCAAAGTGGCTGTAAGAGCCGGTTGGCAACTCATCGGTTGAGACACTGTTCGTGTTCAGCCAAACGTCGCCTTCATTTTCACCAGCCTCCGGCGAACCTGGGTAATAAGCATAGGCACCAGCACCATCCGTGGTGGAGTTGTAGTTGGAAAACAGCATGGTCGCATCGTCGGTGTATCCGTCCGGGTTTACCCGATCAAACGAGATATTGGCAATTTCTGAGTAGGAGGCCAGCACCTTCTCAATAGCTGCAATCTGCTCATCAGTGACGTGCGCAAACGTGTCTTCAACCCCATTGTTGTTCTCACGGAAGCCATAAGTCACTGTCGCTGCTGTACCCGGTCCACTCCACGAGAGGCCAGGGCGAAGCAAAGCACCAGCACCCATATTGCCGTCATAATAAGCTTTGTCGCCTTCCACAGCAGACAAGCCGTACTGGCCGGTGCCTTCATCACCATAGGACGCCACATCAAGATAGAAAGTCCCGCTGGTTGCTGCGGTAAACGTAATGGTGGAGTGCGTGCCCGGTCCGCCGTCATCGTCATCCACCAACAGATTCCCATCGGAATCCCGCAGGCGCAAATAAGGGTCCACCAAGCGGCTTTCGCCATCAAAAGTGCCAATAGCAGCAAAGGTGTAAGTCTGCCCGGCAACCAGCTCAACTTCATACCAGTCGTGGTCGCCGTCACTGGCAATAGTGCCCTGAACTGTCTCGAAGATATTGTTGTCCGATCCCTGCGCATCCTGCCCCGTGTCCCTCAAACGGTAGGATGTAGACGCGTCGTCTGCGGCATCTCTGGTCTCATAGAGATTTGTCATTATGTTTCTCCAGCTTAAAATGGACATTCAGATGAATGAGTTCATTTTCGCTGGGGCTTCGGAAGGTCGTCCGTCCGCCCAGCATCTTCCAGGCACGCACGTTCCACTTGCTCAATGGCATATTGAACAGTCCGCTGTTGCTCCTTGCTACTTTGCAAGGGGCTGCCAGCCACAGCCTCCTTCAACCGTTCAATGGCATAGGAACAAGTGGGGTCTGAGTAGGGCCGGTCAGGATTAACCGGCATTGAGGCTCTCACGCCGAAAGCGGAGAAACAGAAAGCAACAACCGCAATAAGCAATCTGGCGTTCTTCATGTGTCACAGCATCCAGTTCAAAAGCTCATGGACCATCAGAGAAGAGCAAAACACAGGTCAGGCAACAAACAATAGTTATTCATGACCGGTAGAAATGACGTCTACCGATGGCCTCCCACACATTATGTAATGATCATGCGTACGTGAATTTTCTAACAGTTGACGTAGGGGCAGAAAAACGAAATATCCTTAGGTGAATACATGCAAAAAGCATTATTCATCAAAGATCTGGCATAAATGATAGATTAGGTAGATTTATCATGTATTATTATCAACTAAAATTACGTCAATTAATGTAATTATATTGCGCCTATGGTGGTTGAGTTAGTTTTATTCATTAGATTTCACGTGGATGAGCTGGCTGATTAATTGTTTTTCTAATCAGCCAGCAACCTACGCTACGGCAGTCAAGAGTCTTCGTCTTTCAGGCCAAACTTCTCACTGAAGACTTCGATCACTTCTTTGCACTCAGCGCCAACCTTGTCCTGCTTTTCACTCAGGCAGGTTAGAACACGACCACCGCCAACTTCTGTTTCTGAACACTGAGCTTCAATATCTGGAGCACAAATTGCCAGAGCCTGTCTGGCGTTCGCGAAGAAAAAGTCCAGGGCATCGGCGAAATCATCAATCGCAGTGGAGCATTGCTTACTGAGTTTATCCTCGTAGGCATACATGCATGCAAAAATGCGACCTTCTCCGGGTGTCACTTCCTTACAATGAGATTTTATCTCTGGTTCACAGGCTTCAAAAACGCCTTGGGCTGCATTCTTTCCTGCTGTATCCTGCGCCATCGCATTGTGTCCGGTGGCCGCAACCAACAAGCCAAGACCGAACAAGACAGCTCCGAGTGATTTAATCATTTTGGGGTCTCCAGAATAGAAAAATTACGGATTAACAACGATATAGACAGTCACGCCGTTTTGAAGGACAGGTCTGTAATAGACGCCGCCACAATTGTAGTAAGAATTGTATGGGCTGCAGCCAGATATGGACTGACGATAGTTGGTGCGTCTGGATGTTCTGCGAGATGTTCGCCGTGATACGCGTCTTGATTGATTGAGATGAGGGTTTTGGGCGTTAGCTTTGCCGACAGAAAAGAGGAGAGCCACGCCTGTTGGAAGCTCGGTAAAGTCGATCTGGCTGGTATAGCCGAGTGATCCTGCGATGACCGCTGCTGCGAGTAGTTTCAGTCGCATGTTTGTTTCCCTGAGTTGATGTGGTCTTTGGCACCAAACCAGTCCGATGAACGGGTGCATTGGGTTTTTGCCAATCGCTTCAGCCGTCGGCTTCCACGCATTTGAAGATGCTTAAGGACAAACGTTAGAGTTATCTTTCAGGGGCTACTCGCGTTTTAGTCATACAAAACCTCAGGCCACTTCGTGGGGCACCTGTTCAAGTCAGCATCAAGTTTTTATGGGGTGAACGCTTCAAGTTTGCTCAAAGCTTGAGAGATCTCCTTCAAGCTGTTTTCACTCAAACTCTCATATATGGAGGCATGAGCTTTCTAGCTAAGCATAATGGGTCGCAAAGAAATTAAGCTGTCACCGCATTGGTCTGGAGTTGCTGAATGCCGGATGTAGACGCACAAACCATGTCACCAGAGGTCGAAGCCTGGGTGGAAAATGTACTAAGCGCTTGTAACCTCAAGTGGACTGGTCCGACGAAAAATTTTGAGCGCGAACCCAAAGAGAACCTGCGCATTGATGGCAAAACGCCTGTCGCGGATCACATCAATTACCTACGCAAAACATTGAAGGATACATATGCCAGGCGATCTGAGATTGCCGGCAAGGCGAAACTTGACCGAGAGCTTGCGGTGCACCTCCAACACTTTGATCAGGCCTATGTTGCAGTCGATAGTAATATCGACAAAGCACAGGCCAGTATGGGCAGTGGCGATGCTGGAGGCGCAATCAGTGACGCCGTGGACCAGCTTGAGTTCATGAGGGATGCGCTGGAAGCAGCTTATTACTCCGCAGCAAAAGACCCGGAAGAGGCCTACGCCGAGTTGCGTGAGAAAATTGATGCTGCCAAGGCTGAACTGGACGAGCTGGGTAAGGAAAAAGAAAAAATTCAGGATGAGAACGCCCGAGAAGAGTTTGAGGACATCTACTCAGAAGCCAGGGATGGGCTGGATCAAACTTTGAAGACGTTGGAAGCTGACAAATTCCTCGAAGCTGAAGAAGAGTTGGAAGAAGCCAAAACTGTGATGCTCGATTTGCGACCTGGCAACAGTGAGGACATCGCCAAACGGAAGAAAGAATATCAAGCTGCTGTCGAGGATGCCCAAAAGAACATCAAAAACCTGTCTGGCAAGCTGGGTACTTTGAATAATCCGGACAAAGTCACCGAATTCAACAAACACAAAGCCTCCGCAAACAAGTTGATCAAGAAGGTCGAGACGGCTCTCAAGAACGGCAAGGTGAAGTCTGTCCGCTCAGATATTCCGAAACTGAAGGGCGAAGTCGAAAAGATGAAAGCCTGCTTCAAGGTGGAGCCCAAGGCAAAAGCACCGCCCAAAGGCAAATCCGGCAAAAAGTGACCTTAGGCGCAAGCTGAGTAAATGGCCGCTTGCCAAGATGCCGCCAACAACAGAACAACACAATCAGGAAATGAGTGCCCCATGAAAACCACAGGCAAAGCCTTCGCAATGTGCGCTGCAATCTTGTTGAGTGGCTCAGCATTGGCTGCAGAGACTGACCAGAAGACCATCATCAATCCTGACACCCTGTCAGATTCAACCAAGTCTGGGTACGCGCAGATTGTCGTTGTCGCTCCGGGTGCTCGCATCGCATATGTGGCTGGTCAGGTGGGCATTTCCAAGGATGGATCAAACACCTTTGAGGAACAGGTCGACCGAACGTTCGACAACCTGATCAAAGCGCTCGAAGCTGCTGGGAGCAGCGTGGAAGACACGGTGAAAATCACGGTGCTGATTAAAGATCATGACCAGTCCAGACTGGACTATGTCAACAAAAAGCGCCGCGAAATCTTTGGTGCCAGCCCACCAGCAAGCACACTCATTCCAGTGCCGGTCCTCGCAACGGAAATCATTGAGTTTGAAGTGGATGCGATTGCAATTGTGCCAGAAAAAGCACCTGCTGATTAAGGCGCTTACCTGCGAAACTTCTGCCTGTACTGGGCTGGTGAGACGCCAACCTGCGCAAGGAACGAGCGCCTAAATGCGTTCTCGTCAGAGTAGCCCAGTGCCTCAGAAATCGTGACTATTGGTGTCGTCGTATACTCCAACTGAGACTTCGCACGCTCACAGCGGATGTTCAAAATGAATTGCTGCGGAGACAGTGACAGTTCACGCTTAAAGTGCCGCAACAGGCTGCGTGTGCTCATACCCAAAAAGCCAGCAAGCTCCTGTACTTTGAGGGGGCGCGAGGAAAAGTTGTTCTGCACCCATTGGTCCGCACGTTCAATCGTCTCATCCCGTGTTTTTTCATGCCACGGGATCATGAAGGGCTGCTGCAAGCCTCGGTTTTCTTCAAGAACCATAAATCGCGCACATAATCTGGAAAGGGCAGGGCCTTCCAGCCGGTTGATGAGATGTAGTGCAAGGTCCAGAGAGGAAGTGCCCGCAGCGCTGGTAATGACATTGCCTGCATCAACGAGAATTTCATCACCGGCCAGCTCCACACCTTCATAAGCCGCGCTAAATTCCTTCTGCTTCCACCAGGTTGTTGTGGCTTGCTTTCCCTCCAGCAGTCCCGCTTCAGCAAGTAGAAACGTGCTGGTACAACTCGCAGCAATGATGCTGCCGTTTTGAGAATGGCGTTGAAGTTGCTCAGCAACACCACGGAACCAGTTTGTGCTGATCGTGCATTGCGGCGCTGAGGTCGTGCCAATGCCGGGAAGAAACACCACATCAGGCGCAAAAATCTCCTCTAAAGAGCCATCGGGTGTCACCAAAATGCCGTTTGAAGATCGAACAGGCTCGCCATCTAATGAGTAAGTCTGGACCTGAAACGGCATGACCTCGTCGCCACGCACCTCTGCAATCTGGTTTGTAGTCTTGAACATGTCTGCGGACCCAAAGGCTGCGAGCCCCAGAAAGTTCTCCAGCAGCAAAATCGCAATGGTTGAAGTCATGCTCAAATCTCATGTGGCGGATTATGTATGATTTGTGTCTAGTCGGACTATATCAAATTTCCTGCCAAAAACTAGGATCAACGGACCAAGGTCAGGTTAGAGCAGTAGGTCAGGATGAAACTTCACTTTCTTCGCAATGCAACCCTCATCATTGAGCACAAGCAACACCGCATACTGGTTGATCCCATGTTGGGTAAGGTTGGATCACTGCCAAGCTACAGCTTCATCCGACATAAAAGCCGGAGAAATCCGATGGTTCCGCTGCCTGATGGTGCGCAGCAGCACCTTGAAGGGCTTACTGCGGCACTGGTAACGCATTGTCAGCTCGGCCATTCAGATCATTTGGATGGCGCAGCAAAGAAACTTCTGCTCTCCAAGAAAATCCCGACCTACTGCCGTTTGGATGATGAGAGTTTCATTGGGAAAAGGGGAATTCCCACCGTGCCGCTGAAGGATGAGCAACGCCAACCCTTCTTCGACGGTTACATCACCCCAATCCCAACGGTTCACGGCTACGGCTGGATTGCGAGATTCATGGGCCCCGGCGTGGGTTACTTTCTCGAGCTGCCCGATGCACCTTCGCTCTACATTTCCGGCGACACTGTCCTCACCAAAGATGTCCGCCACTGCCTCAAAACCCTGAGGCCCGACATCGCAGTTGTCGCAGCAGGCAACGCAAGTCTGGATATCGGCAAGGACATCCTCATGTCGCTGGATGAGATCATGGAGTTCATCAGACTAGCGCCGGGACAAGTTATCGCCAACCATCTGGAGGCCATAAACCATTGCCCTGTAAAGCGAACGCAGCTGCGGGATCTGGCACAAAAATCTGGTGTCAGCGACAAACTCCTGATCCCGGCAGACGGCGAAACACTCACGTTCAGCAAACAGCCGGAGTTCGCCTGACCGTAATGAGGCGATCTGGAGTGTGCCTGCTCAGCCCTCGGTTCCCATCAGGTCATCCCAGATGGCTTGCGCGACAACGCCAACGTCTCTGTCGCGCTTGCGGATCTGAAACAGGCGGGACTGACGTGGCTGGAAGCCTTCAACGTTCAGCTGAACCAGTTCACCACGCGCCAGTTCCTCGATGATCATGTGCTCGGGAATGCCACCCCAACCGAGCTTGGCCTGTAGGATCTCCTTCTTGGCGGCAAAGTCCGTCACCGTCCAACGCAAACCACCCGGCAACAAATCCCGGCTTTGGCTGAGGGCCCCGCTGCCGCTGTCTGCCACGATAATCTGCGTATATGTCTGCATTTCAGCTATGGTTTTCATATGCTTACTCTGCGCAGGTTCAAACGCGGGGTGCGCAACAGGCAGGATGGTTACATCCGCAAATGACACCGCTTCCACCTGTTCAACGGGCACACCATCCATGCTGGCGATAATAATATCAGCCCGGTCATGGAGCAGCCGTTCAATCGGGCCACTCATGCTCTCGCGCGACAGGTGAATATGGGTTGCCGGAAACTTCGCCCGCACATGGCCAATAACCTCAAGAACGCGCTGTAACGGCAACGTTGCCGCAATCGCCAGCGAGACTTCAGCCTCCTGTGTTGCATTCAGCGTTTTCGCCAAACTACCCAGCTCATTCATCTGCTGCATCACACGGATGGCTTGCCGGTAAAAGACCTCTCCCGCAGGCGTCAGTTTAGGCCGATACGCTTCTCTGGACAGCAGAACCATATCAATCTCGGCCTCTAACTTCTTGAGCATGTGGCTGATTGCGGACTGAGACTTGTGCAGGTGATCCGCCGCACCGCGAAAAGTTCCTTCTGTCACAATCGCATGCAAAACAACCAGCTGCTCATAAGTCATAGAATACGCTCACTCAAGATGATCTGAATTTCTAATCATTATCGTGAATATTCAATATTATCAATTAATCATGAGAGGCATTACTTCCTCAAAGCCTGATAACAAACATCTTGAGGAAAGAGCTTCCAATGAAACTGTTTTACAAACCCGGCGCATGTTCCCTGGCAACACACATCACGCTGAATGAGATCTCAGCCGCCTACGAGATCGACAGCGTAGACACCGATGCAGGGAAGACCAGCACGGGCGTGGATTTCAAAACCATCAACCCGAAAGGCTATGTTCCGGCCCTCCAGCTGGCGTCTGGAGAAGTGCTCACCGAAGGCGCTGCAATCCTCCAATACCTCGCAGACAATCACCCGCAACACGGGCTTGCTCCAGCAGCTGGAACCGTTGCCCGTACGCGTTTGCAGGAGTACTTGAACTTCACCAGCTCAGAACTCCATAAAGCATTCACCCCGTTCTTCACCGCATCAGCAACGACACAGGACAAGGAAAAGGCCGCAAAGAACGTTGCCGCCAAGTTCAACTATCTGGAGGCTCTGTTCAGTGACGGCAGAGCCTATCTCCTGGGCGCGGAGTTCTCTGTTGCAGATGCTTATCTGTTCGTCGTCTGCAACTGGTCGAATTTCGTCGGCGTCGATCTGATCAACTGGCCGTCCCTCGCTGCTTTTGTCCAGCGCACAAGCCAGCGCCCATCGGCACAGGCAGCAATGAAAGCTGAAGGCCTGATCTGATGAGCAACCCACAAGCCATTGCAGAAGTTCAGAAGGTGATGACAGGCTACTTTGACGGCCTCTACCACGCCGACACCAAGGCTCTGGCTGAGGTGTTTCACCCCGATGCGCGCTACGTCAACATGATCGAAGGGGACTACATGCATAAGTCCCTGAGCGAGTACTTCGAAATGGTGGATCGCCGTATCCCGCCCGCAAGCAAAGGGGCACCGCGACAGGACCGCATCCACTCAATGGAATTTGGCGGCTCTCAAATGGCCTTCGTCAAAGCCTCAATGACCATGATGAACCGCGAGTATCTGGACTTCCTCACCCTGACCAAAGACCAGCACGGTTGGCGGATCATGACCAAGATCTTCACTTACATCGCAAAGCCGGAGGCAAGCTGATGCCATATGTAAACATCAAGATCACCAGGGAAGGTGGGCCGGATGGCAAAGGTCCAACCGCAGACGAAAAAGCCGAGTTGATCCAAGGCGTAACAGAGCTTCTGTCCCGCGTACTCAACAAAAAACCGAGCACGACCTTTGTGGTGATTGATGAGGTTGCCCTTGAGGATTGGGGCATTGGCGGCCTGCCAGTCATCCAGTATCGCCAGCAAGTCTCTTAAAGCACCTCAAACAAAAACGCAGGGCCCAAACCCTGCGTTTTTCAGTTAGCTCTATTTCGGCAGAATCTTCAGCGTCACATTCCGGTCTGGCACCAGAAAATCCGATGCTGCCACGACCAGATCGTCCGGGGTGATCTGCTCCAGAATTGTCGTGTAATTCTGATAGCGCTGGATTGCCTCAGGATAGCTTACAGCCTGACTTGCCAGTTCAAACCACAATCCATTGCTGTGTTCGGCATTGTTCATGGCTTCCAGAATAGGTTGACGCGCACGCAGCAACTCATCCGCTGTGATGTTGCCCTTCACCTGCAGCTCTTTGACGATATCCTGATAAACAGTCTCCGCCGCATCCACATCATCCAGTTTCAACTTGCTGGACATTCCAATATAGCCAAACCCTTTGATTGTATTGGAGTTCATGCTGAACGCATAAGGGCTGTAAGTCGCGCCCATAGCCTCACGCAGTTTATCGCGCAGACGAAGCTCTATGACGCCCTGCAACAACTGCAGCGTATAGCTCTGCGTTGCATCTGCATCATCGCTGGTTTTCCAATAATGCTGCAAAAGCGCCGCGTCACTGTCACCCTCATGGGTCAAAGATACAGCCTGCGCCTCCGGAAACTCAATACCAGTTGCGTAGCTATGCTTTGGCGCCTCAAAGGATTGCTGCAAAGCACCGAAAGTCTCGGCAACCGCATCCAGAGCGGTTTGGACCTCAAGATCGCCTACAATACCAATCTCGATCGGGCCCTTTTGAGCGATGCGGGAGATGATTGGCTTCAACTCCTCATAGTTCCGCTCCAGCAGAGCTTCTTCACTTCCTGCACCCCAGCGTTTGTCGCCGCTATGCAAAATGCGGGAGAACTCGCGGCCACGAACAGCTTCAGCAGAGCTGCGGGAATTCTTGTAGGTCTCTTTCAGGCTCTTTTGGTAAAACGCTTGCCCTTCAGGACGATAAGCCGGATCTGTTAGATACGCCGCGACCACCTGCAATTGCAGCTTCAGATCGTCCGGCGTCGTTCCATATTGCCCGGAAATTCCATCTTCGCCAAAGGAAAGACCAACGCCAACTTGTGTACCAGAAAGAACCTTGTCCAGATCAGCAACCGAGTACTTGCCAAGACCACCAACAATAAACGCGCTCTGGAAGAAACCGGCCAAACCATCTTTATCAGCTGGCAGGTCTTCAATACCGCGCCCCGTGCGCAGGGACACAAACACCTTACCCTTGTCAAAGTCCGTCCGCTTGAAGTTCAGCACCACGCCGTTTTCAAAAGTGTAAGAGCGGATTTGCCCAAAACTGCTAATTGTCTGCTGGGCAACTTTGCCTTTGGGGCCAAAGCTTTCATAGTCAAAGCTAGTCAGCGACTTGGCTTCAAAGGCTGCAACTGGCTGCTTCTGGCTTTCTTCAAACACGGAAAGAATGGTCTCTTCAGCATTTGGAAAGGCCTCGGCAGTCGTCATAAACAGGTTTGGTTTTGCGCCTTCCCAAAGCTCAAGCAGTGCCTTTGAGACTTGCCGCGCTTTCAGATCAGAAAAGTGTTTCTGGAAGAAGGCCAGATCATCAGCAGAGGATGTGGTGACGCTCTCATTGAGCACATCGCGCACGAGTACATTGGCGATTGCACGGTTTGGAATAGTCTCTTCCGCTTTCACCGCAACTTCCAGTGAGTTGAGCCGGTTCACCAACTGCCGGTCAACTTCTTCCTGTGTCACGCCATAAGCCAGTGTTTGCCGAAGTTTCTGCTCCAGCAACGCAAAACCGTCCTGCCACTTGTCGGTGGCAACGGTCGCGCTGGCAACAACGGTGTCGGCAAAGTCCTCGCTGTAATAATCCGTGCCGGCAGTGACCATAGTATCGTGAGAGGCAAGGGCTGCATCACGCAGCCGCTCTTTCAAAATACTGATCCCGATCCTGCGCAGCGTGTTCTGAATGCGGTTTTGTTGGTTATCAATCAGCTCTTGAGAAGGTTTGACGAGATAGATGCTCAACACGGTAGGCAAAGACGGTTCTACAAAAAGCGCAGCACGCGGGGCTTCGGCAACCTTCAATCTCCCAAAATCCGGCTCTTCGCTGTCCAGCTGCTCTGCATTCGCAGGGCGCTCCCAATCCGCAAAGTGCTTTTGAATAGCAGCTTCTGTTGCTTCAACATCAATATCGCCAGTCACAACCACTGTGGTCCGACCGGGCGTGTAATAGCTCTCATAAAAATCGCGCAGGGTTGCCTGGTCAACGGCATCAATGCCGTCCATTGTGCCAACCGGCAGCAAGGTGCGCTGTTTAATGCCCGGATAAAGGTAATCAAATCTGGCAACCAGCGCGTCATAGCTCGGACCGTAATTGCCGCGCACTTCAGAGGCGACAACACCGCGCTCACGGTCAATAGCACTTGTTGAGAGCGTCAGTTCACTTGCTGTCTCACGCATAATAAACAGCGCAGTGTCCAGCAACTCCGCATCAGCTGAGGGCAGGGAAAGGCGGTATGTGGTGCTGTTCAATGTGGTCGCTGCATTGGTTCCAGCGCCAAACGCCAGTCCCGCGCGCTCCAGCAAGGCCACCATCTCGCCTTCCGGCACATTGGTAGAACCGTTAAACGCCATATGCTCCAAATAGTGAGCAGCACCCGGTTCCAACCCTTTTTCCAAGGAAGAGCCAGCATCAACCGCCATACGAACCTCAATCTGGTTCTTGGGGGATTGGCTCTGAACCAGCAAATACCGCATACCATTGGGCAGCTGACGAGAGATTATTCTGGGATGCAGTTTAAGGTCAGTCTCAGGAAACCAATAGGACTGCTGATCTTGAGCAACCTGCAACGCCGGCTTGGGCTGAGGGGCCGCGGCATCCTGCGCATAAACAGGAACAGAAAAGACCAGTCCAGTGCTCAGCAGTGCTGGCACCATAAGGTGTCTGATTACGTGCATTGTTGTTTCCCTGCGCCCTGCCCAAATTGCCTATGTGCTCTTGTATTGGTGTTCCCGGTGTGAAGATGTTCACGAAAGCACACCCCCATGCTTCAGCGCGCAGGTTTTGCAGACTTTGTTGAAGCCCGTCACAAAATAATTCCTAAGCTGAACCCGAGTACCCGCGAGGTCTTCACCTCATAAAAGCTACATCTGCGTAATTATCATAAACTTTGCTGTTTTTCATATGCTTTTGGTTCATGTTGCTTTTGTGGCAAAGCAGCGCAGGTGGATAAAAAACTATGGTTGGTTTGGTATCAGATTTAAGTGTGCAATGATTTTGGTTGGCTGACTCGCCATCCACGGGCTCTCTGGATTTATGAGATCAGTCCGCATTTCTAAGCTTTTGATTTTTTATGGAATACCAATATGAACGGGCAAATTATTATTCTGCACGGTCCCTCAAGTAGCGGAAAGTCAACCACTGCAGTTGCGCTGCAAAACGCGATTGAGCTGCCGTTCTGGCATATTTCAATCGATCATCTGCGGGATGGGGGAGTACTGCCGACGAAACGCTTCAAAAATGGGGATTTTAATTGGTCCAACCTGAGAAAAGCATTCTTTGAAGGCTTTCACGCATCACTAGCTGCGTATGCCCATGCTGGCAATAATCTGATTGTGGAGCATATTCTCGACAATCCTGATTGGCTTCCGGAGCTAAAAGAGCTGTTTCAGCCGTTTGATGTATACTTTGTTGGTTTGCATTGTGATTTAGAAGCGTTGAAGCAACGTGAAATCGCCAGAGGAGACCGACCCATCGGGAGTGCAGAGCAAGATTTCCACTCAGTCCATGTTGATCGTGTTTACGATCTTGAGATCAGAAACACCGCATCAACAGAACACAATGTAACAGCCATTCTTGAAGGGTGGCGCTCCGGCATTAGAAAATCTGAATTTGCGACGCGGTGAGGGTGCCGATTGTTGCATGGTTTAGATGGCTGAGGCTTTGAAACTGAATTAGAGTTGTTAATACGGCTAAGCCTGCCAACTAAAAACGCAGAGCAAAGGCCCTGCGTTTTCATGAAACCAATATGTCTGGCTAAAGAACTGCTTAGAGCGGCAGTTCGCTGACACCGCCGTTGGCTGCGGACCATTCCAGCGGATTATTGAGGAACTTCTCAACTTCACTCACCTTCTCAGCTGAGAAGTAATCGTTTGTGCGGCAAACGCGCAGGATGTCGTGCCATGTAGCAAGGTAGTGCAGGTTCACGCCATGCTCTGCCAGCTTGCCTTTCGTTTCCGGAAAGATGTCGTAGTAGAACACCACCAGCGTGTCGGTCACTTCCGCACCCGCCTTGCGCAGTGCTTCGCAGAACTTGATCTTGGACCCGCCATCGGTGGTCAGGTCTTCCACCAGCAGAACGTTCTGCCCCTCGTGAATATCACCTTCGATCTGCGCATCACGGCCATAACCCTTTGGCTTTTTGCGCACATACTGCATTGGCAGTGCCATTTTGTCTGCAATCCACGCAGCAAACGGAATACCAGCCGTCTCACCGCCTGCAATCGCATCAAACTTCTCAAAGCCCGCATCACGCAGCAGGGTTGCCACGGCAAACTCCATCAGGGTGCCACGAATGCGCGGGTAGGAGATCAGTTTACGGCAGTCGATGTAAACCGGGCTCGCAAGACCGGATGCCAGAATGTACGGCTCTTCTGGACGGAAGTTCACCGCCTTGATTTCCATGAGCATTTTTGCGGTCAGTTCCGCCATCACTTCGCGGTCAGGAAAAGAATTGGAAAACATCGCTGTCCCTCAAGTCACAGTAGGTGGTTTAGAGCGTATTCCCGAAAAGTGGTTCCGGTTTTCGGATAAGAATACGCGCGAAAACAAAGATCTGGAATGTGTGGGATGACAGGGAGCTGGCATCGCACGCATTCACGTCAAAAAAAAGCAGCTTGCCCCGGCCATATTAGGTGCAAACTGCTTTGAAACTCATCTTTAGGTCTCAACCTTCCAGAATATATCAAATCCCGGATTGAAGAGGGTCACCGGCCCGTCCGGTGTTGGAATACTCGGCGGGTAACTGACCTTTTCATCGGCCTTTACCAGATCAATGGTCGCCTCGTTTGGTGCCATGCCATAAAACGCCGGACCATTGAGAGAGGAAAATGCCTCAAGCTTGTCGAGTGCGCCTTCCTGCTCAAACACATGTGCCAGACAGCTCATGGTATTTGGTGCGGAGAAGATGCCAGCACAGCCACACTCACACAGCTTGTTCTGGTCAAGATGCGGGGCGCTGTCCGTTCCAAGGAAGAAACGGGCATCGCCAGAAGTGGCCGCAGCACGCAGCGCAAGGCGGTGTTTCTCACGCTTCGCCACAGGCAGGCAGTAGAAGTGAGGCTTGATGCCGCCGACCAGAATGTCATTCCGGTTGATGATCAGGTGGTGCGTCGTGATCGTCGCCGCCAGATTGTCACCACCAGACTTGGCATAATTGACGCCTTCTTCCGTGGTGATGTGCTCCATCACCACTTTCAGCTTAGGGAACTTGCGGCGGATCGGGTCCAGCACAGTCTCAATGAACACTGCTTCACGATCAAAGATGTCCACGTCAGACGTTGTGACCTCACCATGGACCAGAAGCGGCAAACCGATCTCGGCCATGCGTTCCAGAACACCCGCCACCTTATCAAAGTCGCGCACACCACTTTGCGAGTTGGTTGTCGCGCCAGCAGGATAAAGCTTCACCGCAGTCACCAGACCAGACTTGGCTGCCTGCTCCAGATCATCCGCATCGGTGGTCTCTGTGAGATAAAGCGTCATGAGGGGAGTGAAGTCGTGCCCCTCTGGCATGGCTGCCAGAATGCGATCCCGATACCCGGCAGTATCCTTGCTGGTGACAACAGGTGGGACCAGATTAGGCATGATGATCGCGCGGCCAAAGTTTGCAGAAGTTGACGGCAGAACGGCCTTCAGCATCTCGCCATCACGTAAGTGCAGGTGCCAGTCATCAGGCCGTCTAATGGTCAGGCGGGTCTCGGTCATCTTCATGCTCCGTGTGGTCGAAAGGCTGCGCGACACCGGTTTACTGCCCAATGCCACCAAATCTCAAGGAAAAACTGATGCTTTCGAGCATCTCGCACAAATACGTAGTTATGGGAACTAGCCCTTCGGGTGAAATGCGCTGCGTAACATTGCGAAAAGTACGCAGCTAGGTACTTCCCACTATCCACATCTTCATAGTTTCAAAGTGCCCCGCACAAATCCTATGCGAATCTACCTGTCAATTCTCACAGGTCGCCAAGCCCCAAATTTACATGGATTGATCTGGTGGGTGGATTATCATAATGTTCCTGTTATGTACTAAGTTAATTCACTTTTAGTTCTGGTTTTTGCAGGCGAGTCGTTACGGCAGTCTTCACAGCTTGATCTCTTTCAAATGAAAATCGTGTCCATGTCAGTTTTCACGACCTTCGCCTCATCCGGCCATTCAACTCTCAAGGAGAAGATCACCTCCTTGCCATCACGTGTTTCCCCTGTTCACCATGGCGCAGGTGAGCAGGGGCGCGTGTACTTTATCGAAGAGGTCATCCGCTCAACCGTGCTCTATGATCTGCTGAAGACCCTGCGTGACGCCCGGTTGCCAGATGCCTGGCTCGCGTCAGGCGCAATCTACCAAAGTGTCTGGAACGCACTGACGGGCAGGGAGGCCGGACACGGCATCAAAGACTACGACCTGATCTACCATGATGAGGCTGACACGTCCTACGAGGCCGAAGACCGTGTGATCACCAGCCTCGCCAAAGCTTGCGAACCGCTGGGGCTTCCAGTTGAAATCCGCAATCAGGCCCGCGTGCACCTCTGGTTCCCCAAGCACTTCGGCATGGACTACCCCAAACTAGGCTGCTCGCTGGAGTCTCTCCTCTACTACGCTTCAACAACCCACTCCGTCGCCGCCCGCCTGCACGACGATGACCGCCTGCAGATCGAAGCCCCCTTCGGACTGGAACCCATCTTCCAAATGCAGATGCTCCCAAACAAAGTCCTGCCCAACGAAGAAACCTTCACCCGCAAAGCCAACCGTCTCACCAAGCACTGGCCAGAACTAACAATCGTCCCTTGGTAGGCTGCCCCCAAATTTTATCCGCCTACCCAAAAGCCCGCTTTTCGATCTCAAAAGCGGGCTTTTGCACGCCAACCACTTGTAAGAATTGAGATAACGAACCGAACCATAACAACAAGCGACCTGCAATTGATCCTCAACATTGTTTACCAAGGCCCAACCCACCAATGGATTATCTCATTGGAATCTTTTAGTAGTTAGAAAGAGTAGAGCATCTCCCCAAGGCATGGCTTTCAGTCTTTGGATCAGGATATGCATAAACATGAAATGTCAGAGCATCACCAGTGATCCGGTTTGATCACCCGATACTCTGAGATGAACCGGTGCAGGCGTCATCAGGGCTATGCCAAAATTAGTGCGTCACTCAGCTTTGGCCAATGCCAACTTGGAGTACCTGGATCAGGCAACGCTTGCGGACCCTCAACTCACCAGTGAGGAGGATCGCAAGCGGTTACTTGAGCTGGTCCTGCGCTCCAACGCGCATCTGATTTCCGCAATGAAGGGCATCAGATCCCTCCGCCTGCCGGACTGGTGCATCTCCGGTCCCTCCATCGCATGGCCTCTTTGGACTGCGTTGAAGGGCAAGCCCGCCATGGCGGGAAATCACCAGCTCTACATCACCTACTACGATCCATCAGAACAAGCCCTCGAAAAAGAAGCCACCTACCTGCGCCATATCCGTCAGATCCTGAGCGCTGGGCCTTATCAGGTGCACCTGTCCAATCAGGCAGGTCATGTCAACCATCATGACAGCGAGCGGATGAGCAATGGAACACCAGTCACATGCACTGCAGAAGCTTTGGTACGCGATCCCGTCCAAACCTATGCGCTCGGCGTCCGCTTAGAGACCAACGGAACCTTCACCGTTCTGGCACCGTTCGGTTTGTCTGGCGTTTTTTCAATGAAGATGGAACGCAATACCGGATACTGCGATGAAGAGCACTTCCTCTATAAACTCCGCCGCGTGGAAGCCATGTGGCCGGGAGTTGCCCTCAGATAGCTTGTGCTGGGGCGTTTTCCCAAAAGGTGTTTCGGCCTCCAGGCAGGAATACGCGTGCAAACAAAGAGATAGATCTTCGCACGTGAATGAGCTGTGTCCTAACGAAGCGGCTGAACTGGCAAATAGCCTCTTTCTATCAAATGTACGGTCAAACCAACCGGAAACGGCAGGGCAACTGCATTCTCGTAATCGCACTTTGAACTTGGCGAGCCATCCGGGCAGGCATACTTCCGGAAATCTTCTTGGTCACTCCGGCTTTTCTCTGTGGCTTGTGCGATAGCCTCCATCCCGTCTCCCAACCGCGCCCGAAGAGCTGCCCAACCTGCAAGGAAACCATTCTCGCCCCAAAGCGACTTCTCAGAGCCAGCCAACTCCTCGAGATAAGCCAGCTCTTTTCGAAAGGCAGGCTGATAGACAGAGTCCATGTTCACATCGGTGATTTCGTCGTAATAGAGCTTTTCAATGTAAAGCGGCGCAAAACTGCCTGCGTATGGCGCGAAAAGATAAAAGAAGCTGTTGTCCGCACTCACAAGCTCAAGTGTGCCGTCACCATCCAAGTCCTCAAAGCTATAGCCATATCCGCCATCCAACACCGCACCCTGAACCATCACCCAGCTTCCCTCTCGATTTTGCGTGATGATCTGTTGCTCCACGCAGCAATGCGCCCCACCCGTAAATCGCTTGATCACGACCTGAGGAAACTCAGTCTCCTTGGCAAGGCGAATAACTTCAACGCTCTGGCCGTACTGAGGAAAATAACTTGGCTCCGTCTCAAACGAGAACACTTTATTCTGCCCAATCCATCCAACAACCTGCACCTTTGAATTCTTTGAGAATTCATCATTTGGGTCAGCCTGTTCCGTGATGAGGCCTGCATCAACATGCAGCTTTTCGAGTTTCAGAGAAAAGTGGTTCTGCGCTTCAAACTCTCCAAAACGCAAGTTTCTGGCGGGCCAGACAGTCTCCAAGTAGCGGCGCCCGTGAGACAGATAAGCATCCTCAGGCAAATCAATTGCAATCTGCTGGCGCGCCAATTGAAGGTTTTTAAAGTTTACAGGGCCAACAACCACACCAAACCAGCCGTTTTCTGAGCGAACCACCCGCACTTTATCTTGATAGGGTGTCCCTTGCAGAGCTTCTTGAAAGCCTTCCGCCAGCTGCACAGCTTCGGTCGCATCCTGTTTGCTGGCAAAAACAAGCCATTGTTGCCCGCCTGAAAGGCTGAGACTGTCTGCTGCAAAACTGATACTTGGCGTACTGAAAAGTGTGAGCAAAAAAACTGAAATCACTTTTAGAAATTGCATTGCTCAACTCCACATACAGTACTGACTAAAACCAATTAAAACAGGTTCTCCTGGTTGCTTCAAAGAATTTCGCCAAAGCTAGCAACAGGAAACATTAATCAAACCGATTGATGTCGAAATCCGTTGTCTCTTGTAAAAACTCAATAAAACCATCCACTTGATGCTCGGCGGTCAAACGCCCTTTTTCTGAACTTGCATTTGCAGCATTTCCCACTGTCCCATGCGGGTTCAAATCAGAAGCAATCCAGCCATAAGAAGGGAGCCCGGTTGGCCCCAACCGGGCATTTTCATCAAGATCTTGAGCTGTCGAGCGAAAATCTTGTGCGTGTAACATGTCAACAAGGTCTGCCCGAAAATGCAGCATTAACGAAGTTTCCTCATCGCCTCCATGCAGCCCAAACTTCAGTTCTTCCTCGCTAAACAGCCCGTTTGGTGCTCCAAAGCTGGACCAATGACATTTGCCAACCAACATCTTGCAGCGAATGCGAAGCTCCCGCGCGACAATGCCGATCAAGTCCAGGTTCCCACCATGAGAGTTGGCAATGATCATTTTCCGGATGCCACAGGCCGCAACCGAAGTGCCAATGTCAATCCAATGTTTTGCCGCTGTGTCGGCTCTTAGCGACAGTGTCCCCGGCGCATGAATATGCTCATCAGACTTCCCAATGCATTGTAAAGGCAAAATACGGAAGTCCAGCGTTTCCGGTGCACGAGCGCACAAGGTCTCTAGCATACCCTCATTAATGTATGTGTCCACGCCAAGCGGGAGATGGGGACCATGTTGCTCAACAGCAGCTGTCGGCAAAATCGCAATCGTCCTTTGAGCATCAATATTCTCAAAGTCTGTGGTTTTAAAATCCATCCAATAGCGTCGAGGAAACATGGCAGACACCTCTAGAGTCAGTCGCTTTCCGCAGACCATTTCAATTTGGCCTGAGAGGAGGGGCTAAGCTTTGCAAAGGCTTCGGGTTTTTCGATCAATCACCTTTAAATGGCGAAGCCTTGAGGTTTCAGTAGAGCTGTCCATGTTGTAATGGGCAGCGTATCTGGTTTTTACCCATGGGTTGCAAAGCACACGCACGCCGCGCAAAACGGTTTTCTTGCCGGGCGTGCCCATAAGAAAACTAAGCCATCTTGGCGCACCACAGGTGGTAAAAACGGCAAGTTTCTTAATGTTCTGCAAATTTGGTTTGATCGCGCCCTCTTCAGTCAGCTTAAAAGCAACACCCGGCACCAGCACGCGATCAAGCCATCCTTTGATCATGGCAGGCAAGCCATACCACCAGGTTGGATAAATGAAGATGAGCGTGTCGCAGCGCTGCAATGCGTCAATGTGGGGCTCAAGACCTTGCTGGTTGAGGGAGGTATCCAAATAGCTATCCAACTCGCCCTTGGTTAAGACTGGCTGAAAACCCTCCTCATAAAGATCAATGAGATCCATGCTGACGTCTTGAAGCCTGAGTGTCTCTACCACCTGTTCAAGGATGGCCTTGCTGAAACTCTCAGAGTTTGGATGGCAATAGACGATCAGCGCATGCATGTTCTTATCCGGTTCAAATGTTTTTCTATCAATTTCTACCACGCCTTAAATGAGTTGAGGCTGGCTTCTCATTGAGTTTCATCATCATGATTGCATGAAAATCGTCTAGTTCGTAATCCTCCCTAACTCAGCTAATGTTTTCTGTAACGTGATGATAATAATAGTATAAATCTACGTATTCCTTGGTTTTACTATGCTTACTCAGCGGTGCTTTTTGGGTAATGCCTCAATATTTACACAATTTTGTATATTTTTTAGTGCGTACTTTCTGAAAGACCAATTCAGAAAACAAGCCGCGAGCCATCAGGAGGAGATGAGCCCCGGTAAGAAGAAGCGAAATCGCCAATCAAAAATGAAAACCGCTTCCAATCCTCCCAAAAATAATCTGCGCCCTATGAATGGTGCACTGTGTAACTCATCAAAAAGAAGCAGAACCAATGACGAACCACAGACCTACTCTCCGATCCGTTCAGGCTCCATCTGCCGTTGTTATGATCCGTCCTTTGTTTTTCAGCACAAGCAAAGATGCAGCTCAGAGCAGTTCTCGCAGTCTTATTGGTGAATCTCAAAAAGACATCGATTTTGCAGAACAGGCATATGTTGAGATTTCTGCCGCAGCAGATGAGTTGAGTAGGCATGGTGTTGATGTTCATCTGTTCGAAGATAAGTCTCGTGACACACCACACTCTGTTTTTCTAAACAATTGGCTGTCAACGCATGCAGGCGGTTATGTCACCATCTACCCAATGCAGGCGGAGAGCCGTCGAAAAGAACGTCGTAGTGATGTAATCGAGCTTCTTAAATCCGAATACCGCGTTCAGGATGTAGTTGATTTTTCAGAGCTGGAAGATGAGCAGCAGTTCCTTGAAGGAACGGGCGCAATGGTGTTCGATAACGTCGAGCGCGTTGTATATGCAGTCCCGTCAAGTCATGCAAATCAGCAGGCTCTGGAACAGTTCTGTGATCATTTCAAATATGAGCCGGTGATTTTTGAGGCGCAACACACTGATGGCAAGCCTGTTACTCACACCAATGAAATTCTTTGCATTGGCACTGGCATCGCATTGATTGGATCAGACTTGATCACTGATCCTGCAAAAAAAGCAGAGATCCTTCGTCGTTTAGAGCGGTCTGGACGTCAGGTTGTTCAGTTGAGCAACGAGCAAATTGAAGCCTGTGCAGGACGTTCCATTGAGTTGCATAGCAAAACAGAAGGCTTGCTTCTTGCTATGTCCGAGGGAGCATACTCTTCTTTATATCAGGATCAGATCGATCTGATTGAGCAGAGCACCAAGATTGTTCAGTTGAAGCTGGATACCATTGAACAAGCTGGCGGCTCAGCCCGCTGCGCTATGGCAGGCATCCACCTCAACCTGCGCGAAGTTGAACCTGAGCTGGAAACTGAAGCTACTTAAAGTTTCCTTGCTGAGTATCGCTTAAGTCCACAATATCGGTGACCGTCAGAACAGCTGGCGTGTCACCTTTATTTTTGACCCAATGCTGCACCTCAGAGTTTTCGTTGATCACTTCACCAAGCTTATGAATGACCGGCACACCGCACTCATTACTATACTCAACAAACTCGCCTTCTGTGACCAGCGCCAGAGCCGGTCGATTTTCATGACCATGTAAAAGAACGTGTCCTCCCGGTTGAACCGTAATGGTCCGCATACGAAGGTTATGATCAGGGATGTTGACCTTCTCTTTGCCAAGATCGATAGCATCAAGCTCTTCAGTCTCTACCAAATAGTTTTCCGTTGGAGCGCTATCGTCAATGGCTGAACCTTCCTGGCCAGGAGGACATTGTCCGGCCTGAGCAGAAGGAAGAGCTAAGCCTGCAAAAAGCAGTGTGGTCGCAGCGAGTATAATGGTCTTCATAGGGACCTCCAATGTTCCGGCCAGAACATAGCTCAACTGAAAATCCAAGGTGCCGGGATTTGAGAGCATGTTAAACTCCCCATGAAGCCAGCTGATAAGAAGCAACTAAAATCATCTCGCAGAATTTTTCGCCATTTCTATAAGCAGTAGGCCCACTTCGGCGGGGATAGTTTTTTGGTTTGCGTTTATAAGATTTGATAGAAGGAGGATAAGT
>NZ_LMCI01000038.1:228355-238355 GCF_001623145.1 Pseudovibrio sp. W64
CCCGAGCCGGGACCCATAATTATCTAGAACCAAGTGGAGAGGTTGGCCTTTATTGAGGTTGGTGTATGCGAGTTGAAGCAACTAGTGATAGAATTTGCTTTGAGTTGTTTGCTAAACATGCAGCCAATATTTTTTTGAGTAGAGATTAAACGGTGTTCCCATGAAGAATGAAAAGCCAACATTTTGGGATTGGGTTCATTTGAATAGGGATGTTGACTTCACAAGAGCACGATGGCTGGGAAGCTTCATAGGCGCGCTCTTGTTTATTGCTGCTTTAGCTATTGTCCTGATTTGCTTGATCGGCCTTTGGCATCTGCTGAGTGCATTTCTAGGATATGGCCCCTTTGGTGAGGATGCCACTGGCAGTGCGATCAGAAACATAGGTTTAATTATTGCTGCTGCTTTCAGCGCGCCATTTTTGGTGTGGAGGTCTATTGTTGCCCAAAAGAATGCTGATACTGCTGTTCAAAGCCAGATTACAGATCGAATAAACAAGGCGGTTGAAGGTCTTGGTGCTGAAAAAATTGTAAAGAAAACAATCGAAACACCTGAATATCAGAAGAAAGATGGGAAATGGATGCTGGATAAGGATGGAAATCCCAAGCCAGCTCTTCGCCCAGATGGCACACCAATTATTGATCGTGAAGTCTATGAAAGCAGCGTCCCGAACTTAGAAGTTCGGATCGGTGCAATATATGCGTTAGAGAGAATTGCACAGGATAGCCTCAGGGATCACTTACAGATTATGGAAATTCTCTGCGCCTACATCAGAGAGAATGCACCAGTTGTGAACTTAGATCCGACAGAACTTCCTTTGAGTGAAGTTACGCCTAGAGTTGATATTCAGGCTGCGATCAATGTAATTGGTCGACGTTCCTCAGAGCAGCTTCGAATGGAGCAAGAGAATAAGTTCCGGTTAAATTTGAGCGCCACAGACTTAAGCGGAGTTGATTTTCGTAGTGGTAATTTTACGGCTGCGTTGTTCGTGAAAAGTAGATTGGAGTTTGCAAATTTTCAAGATTGCGAATTGAATGGAACATATCTCTCTGGGGCATTACTAAACTTTGCAATCTTCCGAGGGGCAATATTGAAAGGAACGCGTTGTGACCGTGTTATCTTCAATCGCCCGACTGTTCCGTCTGGCTCGATGTATCCAGTATCTTTGGCAAATGGCTTTTTTCTTCTTGCAAAAGTGTACGGCGTGTCGTTCCGAGGGGCTGACTTAAGTGCAGCTGAGTTTTTGTCCGACCCGAAAGATACAAATGTAACGTTTGGTTCAAAAGACACACAACTACATCCTCGATTTAACGAAGAAATCGGCACACATTTTCATACAATCTATAAAATCAATAAAATGAAGAAGGAAGGGAACGAAGATGAGGCAATGCGTATGCAAAATGAGCTGTATGCGGAGCATGAGTTTGTAGATTGGGTTCCTTTCGACCAATATGATGGGGCTGTTGGAGAAATCTATAAGAAGTTTCTGGATCGATTGGGCCTAACGCAATGGCCTTACCAAGAATAAATATTCACGGAGAGTTTCGCTTCTGCCTCTTACTTTCCTCTGTAGGCAATCCAGATCTCAAGTAAATGTAAACTCTGGATACCGGATCTTCGCTTCGCTTGTCCGGCATGACGGCGAGGGGCGTTTGGGCAGACCTAAAGCCCCCACTGCCGTCTTCCCGCACTTGATGCGGGATCCAGCCGGAACTCACCTCTGATAACGGCCTAGCCATATCACGCGGTTGGCAATCTGCATTTACACCCACAAACTACAGCATGCTCACAAACGTCCCCTCAACTAACGCGCTCATCGGGCATATGCTGGGAGCGCCGCCCTGCTGCTTAGCTCTGGATACCGGATCTTCGCTTCGCTCGTCCGGCATGACGGCGAGGGCGGGCGTGGAGCATAAGTCCCCACCGCCGTCTTCCCGCACTTGATGCGGGATCTAGCTGGAAATCACCCCTGATAAAGGCCTAGCCAGATCATGCGATTGGCAATCTGCACATACACTCTCAAACTACGATATGCCCTATTACATCTACATCACCGCAAGTCAGAGAAACGGGACGCTCTTCACGGGCGTCACCAATAATCTGGCGCGCCGCATTCATGAGCATCGGGAGAAGGCGGCAACCTCGTTTACTGCTCGCTATGGCGTTTCTCAGCTGGTTTATTATGAAGAATTTGAGCGTATCGGGGATGCAATCGCTCGTGAGAAAAAGCTGAAACGTTGGAGGCGAGCATGGAAACTGAAGTTAATTGAAATACTTAACCCAGCCTGGCATGATCTGTATCGGGACTTAGGGTGACTGCTTTGCTAATCATTCTAGATCCCGCATCAAGTGCGGGATGACGGCGGTTAGAGGAGCATTGCGTGGATCATCTCACACCCCACCCCTTGCATTCCCGCGCATTTACCTATATCTCCCGAGGCAACGCGCTTATCGGGCATATGCTTGGAGCGCCACCCCGCTGCCTGCAATATATTCAGCAAGGCAGCCTGCTCGAGTGGGATGTAACACGGGCACGCACCGTGGTCCGCAGCGTTTCTAGGTCGCTTTCAAAGCTCCTCTCAAACTCCATGGATCTCAATTTTAGCCAGTCTGGCCGCGTAGATGTATGTCTGCGGGGTATATGCTGGCGTTTAATCTACGAGCATCTTCCTGATCCCATATCAGGGGGCGTGCTCTGCACATCTTGGAAGTACGAGAGTGAAGAATTTTGACGAAGCTGGCCTGGCAGAGCCTATCCTGCGCGCCGTAAAAGAAGAGGGCTATGAGGCCCCAACCCCAATCCAGCGTGAAGTAATTCCGCACATGAAAGCGGGCGAGGATATCCTCGGCATCGCGCAAACAGGCACCGGCAAAACCGCAGCCTTCGTGCTGCCACTGCTGACGTGTCTGGCAGAAGACCGCAAAAAACCAGCGCCGCACACCTGCCGTGCGCTTATTCTTGCGCCAACCCGTGAGCTTGCCTCCCAGATCGCCGATAGCGTGCGCACCTATGGCCAGTATATCGGCCCATCAACTGCCGTTATTTTTGGTGGTGTGAAACCCGGCCCACAGCTGCGCGCCCTGTCCAGAGGTCTGGACATTGTGATCGCCACACCGGGCCGTCTGGAAGACCACATGAGCACCGGCGGCATCAAGCTGGACGCCACAACAACAGTGGTACTGGACGAAGCCGACCAGATGCTGGACCTTGGCTTTGCGCCAGCCATCCGCCGTATTCTTGGCAAACTGCCAAAAGTGCGCCAGACAGTGCTGCTCTCCGCAACCATGCCACACCAGATCCGCAAGCTGGCGAAAGAATTCCAGACCAACCCGCGCGAAATCTCCGTGGCGCCGGTCTCCCGTCCAATTGAGAAAATCGAGCAGTCCGTTCGCTTCCTCAATTCAAGCTCAAAACGGGCTGCCCTGCAGGAAATCCTGTCAGAAAAAGACATCGAACGCGCCATCGTCTTCACCCGCACCAAGCGCGGCGCAGACCGTGTCAGCGGTCATCTGGACAAAGCAGGCCTCAGCTCAGCCGCCATCCACGGCAACAAGAGCCAGCGCCAGCGCGAAAGATCGCTTGATGGCTTCAAAAATGGCTCCATCAAAATCCTCGTGGCAACAGACATCGCTGCCCGCGGTATTGATATTGATGGCGTCAGCCACGTGGTCAACTACGAGCTGCCAAATGTGCCGGAAGCGTACGTTCACCGCATTGGCCGGACAGCCCGCGCAGGCAAAAGCGGTGTTGCCATCTCCCTGTGTGATGGAACCGAACAACCATACCTGCGCGACATTGAGCGCCTGATTGGCCGCAAAATCCCGTCTGGTGATGGTGATTGGGCGGACGGCGAAATGCCTGCGTACGATCCAGCAAACGAACAGACACAGCTGAAACGCCACAAACGCCCGCAAGGCAACCGTCGCCGCAGTGGCGGTGGTGGTGGCGGCGCTGGCCGCTCAGCCGGTGGTGCTGGTCGTCCAGCTGGCGGTGCAGGCCGCAACGGTGCCGCACAAGGCAGCAAACCAGCAGGTGAGGCAGGCGCAAGACCAGCCGGTGCAAAGCTAAATGCAGGTCGTGGCCGCGGCGGCAAACCAAACGCAAATGCGCGCCCAGCTCAAAAAAGCGGTCCAAACCGCAGCCAGAGCAACAGACCACGCCGCGCAAAACCAGCAGCTGCACAGCGCTGATTTCATAAAAAACACCGGGGCTCACAAGCCCCGGTTTTGCTTTCAGGCCTCAGTGGTCTCCGCCGTCTCATCTTCCGCCCGAGTGCCGAAGTTGGCAGGCGAGACGATCTCGATCAGCTCAAAATCCTCAGAATGCTCAATCTCGCGGTGGCGAATGCCCGCTGGCTGCACCACGCAGTCTCCCGGCTTCACCGTGCGGATGCCATGCCCCTCATACTCAAACCGCGCCCAGCCTTTCAGCACATAATAAAACTGAAAGGAGCAATCATGCACATGCCATTGCCCCGTCGCATTGTGCCCCTCACGCGCTTTGATCACATGCGCAACCACAGCCCCGTTGGTGGCATCAGCCACGCCAAGGTCGCGATATTCAAAATAACTGCGCAACCCCCGCGCCTCAAACTCCCCAGCCTCACCTTCGCTGTGGCTGAAACTCTGTTCCTGTTCCATGAAAGTCCCTCCCTCATCGTTGGGTAGTAGGGACCGTTAGGGCAGGGAACGTCAAGTTACAGATAAAGATAACTGGCCGTCGTGAAGTAGACCAACACCCCAAGCACGTCGTTGCTAGTGGTGATGAAAACACCCGTCGCCGCTGCTGGATCAATGCCAATCTTGTCCAGCACCACAGGCACCGTTGCCCCCACCATGGCAGCCACCGTGGTGACGATGACCAGAGAGGACGCAGCCGTAAGCGCCAGCCACACCGGGTCATGAATCTCAAACAGCACGGCCCCAATGCTGATGAGCACAGTCAGCACACTCCCCGCAATCACTCCGTTGGACAGCGCCCCGCAAAACTCCTTCCAAAGCCGAAACAGCGTACTGCCCGTCCAGATAGACCCCGTCGCAATGCCCTGCACCGCAACAGCAGACGCCTGAAGCCCGGAATTGCCCGCCATCGACATGATCACCGGAATAAACGCCGCCAAAATAGCCGCCTTCTCCAGCTCATCCTCAAAAGACCCAACCACCAGCGCCGCAACAGCAGACCCAATCAACCCCGTCATCAACCAGGGCAACCGGCCTTTGATGATCCGGCGCACGGAGTCTGAAGGCCGTGCTTCCGGCGAAACCCCGCCCATCAACATCAGGTCTTCCGAGAGCTCCTCACGCACAATCTGGTTCATCTGCTCAGTCGTAATCCGCCCAATCAGCTTCCCGTCAACGTCAATCACCGGCATGGAGGAAATCTGCCGCTTCGCCGCCTTGCGCAGCACATCCTCCTGATCCATTTCTGCCGACACCGCCAGCACATTGGCATCCATCACATCCCCGATGCGTGCTTTGGGCTCCAGCGTCAGCAAGCGCGTCACATCCAGCCGCCCAACCAGCCGATGCTTGGCATCCACCACAAACACCGTGCGAAACCGCCCCACCAGATCATACTGGCTCTTGATCGCCGCAATGGCCTTCTCTGCCGTGTAGTCCTCATGAAACGCCACAAACTTCCGGCTCATCAACCGCCCGGCTGTATCCTCCCCATGCCGTATCCGCTCCTCAATCTCCGCCTGCGCATCCAGCTGCGGCACAATAATGTCGAGCAGGCTCTGCGGAAACTCATCCAAAGTATCCGCCAGATCATTCTCCTTCAGCGTATTGAGAATCTCCACCAGCCGCGTAGTGGTCCCGTATTTCAGCAGTTCAGCCCGAAAATCCGGATAAAGCTCGGCAAGAATCTTGGTGGAAGGCCGAATAGGCAACAGCGCAAACAGTTTGCGAGCATCCGGTAGGGGCAGGGCAGTCAGCAACTGCAGCAGGTCCGTCGGTGGCCACTTCTTCAGCCGCTTCACCAGCCAGCTGGTCTCGTGCGCGCGCAGCAAATGGCGCACTGTCTTCAGCACCTGCTTATTGTGCTCATGTGCGGTGGTGTCTGTCTTGCTGCTCCACTGAAGTGGCTTCTTGTTTTTTGCCATCCTCCGCACCTTTGTTTGGGTACGATAATCTGCCTGCGCAGACCATGCCTCAGCGAAGTAAATCTCTCCCTAAGATCAAGCAAAACCAATGCTGTGTTTCTATAGCTAAAGTTTTCAAATAATACCGCAGCCCACAATGAGAAAGCCTTTATGAAATCTAAGTTATGAGGGGCCTTGCGCGGGCGGTTATATCAGCGCCCAACAGCATAAAATGACGCACACCAGCGTCTACATATTGGAAAATCTCCGAGAAAGATGTGCCATGCTCAACCGGATCTCTCCAAAACTGTGCGTTCAGATTGTAGCTGCTTCGTTCCTTTCGCTTTTGGCAACCGGTTTTCTGATTAACTCCTCAATGGCTCAGGACAGTTACGCTCAGGCAGAACCCTACGAGGAACTGAGCGGAGCGGGATCGATGTATCCAGACGTCCTGTTCAATGAAACTCTGCGTCTTTTCAAAACATCAAACCCCGAGATCGAAGTGCGATACGACCCGATCGGTAGTGGGGCTGGTGTGCTGGCATTGCAGGCTGGCAAGGTCGATTTTGCTGTCTCCAGCGCTCCGCTGGAAGCGATCCTGGAGCAAGACCTTGATATTGATGCCGCCGATGAGCCTGTCGCCATAGAAGACAAACTGCTGGAGATCCCCATCACCGCAGGCATGCTCGGTATTCTTTACAATATTGAAGGCGTAGGCCACTTGAAGCTCACGCGCAACGCGCTCTCCGGTATTTTTGATGGCTCCATCCAATACTGGAACCACCGTGAAATCCGCATGGTGAACCCGGACCTGCGCTTGCCAAAACTGAAAATCACCATTGTTGGCCGCAGCGATGCCAGCGGCGCAAACCTTGCGCTCTCCAAGCACTTGTACACCGCCGAAAATGCATGGTCTGGCAAATCTGCCAGCATTTGGCCACTGGAAACCTTCCCGAAAGATGCTGTCCTTGTGCCCAGTTCTTCTGAGGTCGTCACCAAAATCACCGAGAACAATGGCTCAATCGGCTATGCCCCCTCAGCCTTTGGCAGCACACTGGGAATCCCGATGGCTCTGGTCGAAAACCAAAAGGGCAACTTCGTAGCACCCTCACTCAATGCCGGAGAAGCAGCCATCGAGGAGATCAGCAGAAGTGGCGATCCGCTCTCCATTGATGAGATTCACAACCCTGAAGCTCCCAGCGCTTACCCCATCATTTCATTCTTTTGGCTGGTGACGGAAGACGTCTACCCTGATGTGAAAACCGGCACTGCGGTGCGCCAGTTTGCTGAATTTGTTTTGAGCGGACAGGCAAGAGGAGCCGCAATTTCATCCGGCTACATCCCGCTTCCGGCCAACATGCGCGCAGATGCCAAGAAGCTGGCAGCAACCATCCACTGATGTAGAGCGGATCAAACGACGATCCCACATGCAAGCATTTCAAACAAAAAAGCGGCGGAAATGATCCCGCCGCGTTTTGAATTTAGTATGAAGTTTGCTTATCTAGGCTCGCTACGCAAACCTTTGACGATTGCAAAACATGCGCCAAGCAAGATAATCGCAAACGGGAAGCCGGTTGAAACCGTCATCGCCTGAAGGCTGGAAAGACCACCTCCAAGCAGCAATGCAATCGCAACAAGGCCAACCAAAGACGCCCAGAAGATGCGCTGCTGAACCGGTGCGTTCACCTTGCCACCAGCTGTAATGGTATCGATCACCAAAGAGCCGGAGTCTGAAGACGTCACAAAGAATGTGATGATCAGAACAACACCCAGTACAGATGTGATTTCAGCAAGTGGCAGGTTGCTCAGCATCTCGAACAGCTGAATCTCAGTCGCCGCACCTGCAATTTTGCCAAGGGTAGAAGTCGCTTCCAGCTCAATCGCTGTGCCGCCAAAGGCTGTCATCCAGAGGGTGGTAACAACACTTGGAATAACCAGCACGCAAATCATGAACTCACGAACGGAGCGGCCACGGCTGATGCGAGCGATAAACATGCCCACAAACGGTGCCCAGGAGAACCACCAAGCCCAGTAGAAAGTTGTCCAGCCCTGACGGAAGTTATCGTCAACGCGGCCAACTGGGTTGGAAAGTGCTGGCAGATATTCCAGATAAGCTTCCAGATTCCAGAACAGTTTCTGCAGGATGTCCAATGTTGGACCAGCTAACAGAACAAAACCAAGCAGCAAAGCAGCGGTGATTACGTTGAAGGTGGAAAGGTGTTTAATGCCTTTATCCAGCCCCATAACAACGGAACAAAGTGCAATAGCAGAGATCGCGATGATCAAAATAACTTTGGTTGTTGTCGTGATTTCAAGACCAAACAAATGGTTCAAACCAGCATTGGCTTGTTCTGCACCAATACCCAGAGAGGTTGCCAGACCAAACATGGTGGCAAACACAGCCAGAATATCAATCACGTGACCCGGCCAACCCCAAACGCGCTCACCCAGAATTGGGTAAAAGATAGAGCGGACGGTCAGCGGCAGGCCTTTGTTATAGGAAAACAGAGCCAGACCAAGAGCAATCACAGCATAAGTTGCCCATGGGTGCAGGGCCCAATGGAAGATGGTGGAGGCCATGGCAAGGCGCTCTGCTTCCGCACCGCTCAGCGCTTCACCGCCCAATGGGGCCCAGCTGCTGCCAGAAGTGATGGAAGAGAAATGGCCAAGTGGCTCAGCCACGCCGTAAAAGACAAGGCCGATGCCCATGCCCGCAGCAAACAACATGGAGAACCATTCGCTGTAGCTGTAATCTGGTTTTGCATCTCTGCCGCCGATGCGAACCTTTCCCAGTGGAGACACAATAAGGAAGAGGCAAAGCAACACAAAGATATTGCCGGCAATTAGGAAAAACCAGTCAAAACTAGAAGTGAGCCAAACACGTAGATCACCAAAGACCGGACCAATAGCGTCCTTATAGAGCAGAGTAATTGCAACAAAAATTGCAATCGCAATACTGGAAATAGTGAAAACGATATTGTGGACGTCAAACGCAACACCAGCGATTCGCGGTGTAATATTGTCTTGTCCTACTTCATAATCAGTATCAATAAGATTGGACGGCCCTTCGGGGGCCGGAATAAGATCTGCGCAGGTTTGATCAGTCATACTGGTCCTGTTTATTGGCAGATATCCACGCATGCAGCCCGAGTGCGCGCGTCACGTGGATTTAGCAGCTCAACCAAGAGCCATGATCCGCTTGTTAGCCATCTGCCGCGAAAGCTCATGGGCGAGCCTATATGATCACTGCCAGAAATGGGTTCCACGCACAAAGGGCGGAAGCTGGCAACGCGGTTGCCTCCATGGCGGAGGCACAGATGGATAGCGATGCCATACAGCGAAAGTGATCTGGCTTAGCATGAAGCCGTCGCTGACAGTGATTGGTTAGGCACCACTTGGTGTGCGCGAAACCTACAAATTTAAATGCATTACACACAAGAGTAAAAATACTTAGTCTTGGGGATAGCTTTTGCCGATTTGCCTGATCCTGCAAAAGCAATATCAAAGAGGCCGAAAAACCTGTCTCACATCTCTAAGCTTATGATCTTCATATTCTATTTTCGGGCCTCATACTGCTCGAACACGCCAGTTTCAGAGAATATCAATCTCTTCCATGTTATATTGACTGTGCAAAGATGAAGATATTTCAGGCCTAATGAGGCACGTGAGTAGGGCTGCTCTCTTATTGATGGCTTTCTCATAGCAAACCTTAGTGTGAGACGTGAGGTTCGGACGCAGCGCAGAAAATGCCATTCAAAGTAAGAACAGCTCAGTTTCGGCTCCGTGGGAAGTCGATCCGATACGCATTGGAGACATGCTGCATTCGGCCTGAGGGCGAGAGGTGCAATCGAGGTGTAAGGTGGCGATGATGTTTGAGGCGAGAGCGTGAAGTTGCCATCTATGACCTGAAGGGCGAGCTG
>NZ_LMCI01000038.1:243355-246572 GCF_001623145.1 Pseudovibrio sp. W64
ACCGTAAGGTGTACCCGCAAGGGGGCAAACCCGGGGAACTGAAACATCTAAGTACCCGGAGGAAAGGACATCAACCGAGACTCCGCTAGTAGTGGCGAGCGAACGCGGATCAGGCCAGTGGCTATAGATTAAGAACCGGAACAAGCTGGGAAGCTTGACCTTAGTGGGTGATAGTCCCGTACGGGTAGAAAGATTTATAGTCCTCGAGTAGGGCGGAACACGTGAAATTCTGTCTGAACATGGGGGGACCACCCTCCAAGCCTAAGTACTCCTAGTCGACCGATAGCGCACCAGTACCGTGAGGGAAAGGTGAAAAGTACCCCGACGAGGGGAGTGAAATAGTACCTGAAACCGAATGCTTACAAACAGTTGGAGCCCAAGATTTGTTCTGGGTAACAGCGTACCTTTTGTATAATGGGTCAGCGACTTAATTTAACGAGCAAGCTTAAGCCGATAGGTGTAGGCGTAGCGAAAGCGAGTCTGAATAGGGCGTTTTAGTTCGTTGGATTAGACCCGAAACCGAGTGATCTAGCCATGAGCAGGTTGAAGGTGCAGTAACATGCACTGGAGGACCGAACCCACGAATGTTGAAAAATTCGGGGATGACTTGTGGCTAGGGGTGAAAGGCCAATCAAACTCGGAAATAGCTGGTTCTCCGCGAAATCTATTTAGGTAGAGCGTCCTGTGAATACTCCTGGGGGTAGAGCACTGGATGGGCTATGGGGGCTCACCGCCTTACTGATCCTAACCAAACTCCGAATACCAGGAAGTACTGCAGGGCAGACACACAGTGGGTGCTAACGTCCATTGTGGAGAGGGAAACAACCCTGACCGCCAGTTAAGGTCCCTAAGTTATGGCTAAGTGGGAAAGGATGTAGAGATCCCAAAACAACCAGGATGTTGGCTTAGAAGCAGCCATCATTTAAAGAAAGCGTAACAGCTCACTGGTCTAAATAAGGGTCTCCGCGCCGAAAATGTACCGGGGCTAAAGCCATACACCGAAACTGCGGGCTTGTCTTTGACAAGCGGTAGCGGAGCGTTCTGTAAGCTGATGAAGGTGGACCCGTGAGGGCTGCTGGAAGTATCAGAAGTGCGAATGCTGACATGAGTAACGATAAAGAGGGTGAGAGACCCTCTCGCCGAAAGTCCAAGGGTTCCTGCGCAACGCTAATCGGCGCAGGGTTAGCCGGCCCCTAAGGCGAGGCCGAAAGGCGTAGTCGATGGGAACGGGGTTAATATTCCCCGGCCAGTGGGTAGTGACGGATGCCGTGTATCGTATCTCCTTATTGGATTGGAGATGCGGTGAAGGTGTTCCTGGAAATAGCTCCCACGCTAAGACCGTACCCGAAACCGACACAGGTGGACAGGTAGAGTATACCAAGGCGCTTGAGAGAACTGTGCTGAAGGAACTCGGCAAATTGCTCCCGTAAGTTCGCGAGAAGGGAGCCCAATACGAAGGCAACTTTGTATTGGGGGCACAGAATAGGGGGTTGCGACTGTTTATCAAAAACACAGGGCTCTGCGAAGCCGCAAGGCGACGTATAGGGTCTGACGCCTGCCCGGTGCTGGAAGGTTAAGAGGAGGTGTGCAAGCACCGAATTGAAGCCCCAGTAAACGGCGGCCGTAACTATAACGGTCCTAAGGTAGCGAAATTCCTTGTCGGGTAAGTTCCGACCTGCACGAATGGCGTAACGACTTCCCCGCTGTCTCCAGCACAGACTCAGTGAAATTGAATTCCCCGTGAAGATGCGGGGTTCCTGCGGTCAGACGGAAAGACCCCGTGCACCTTTACTACAGCTTCACACTGGTATTCGTGATGACATGTGTAGGATAGGTGGTAGACGTTGAAACCAAGGCGCCAGCTTTGGTGGAGTCATCCTTGAAATACCACCCTTGTCCTCATGGATATCTAACCGCGGTACTACAATACCCGGGACCGTGTGTGGCGGGTAGTTTGACTGGGGCGGTCGCCTCCCAAATGGTAACGGAGGCGCGCGAAGGTAGGCTCAGAGCGGTCGGAAATCGCTCGTTGAGTGCAATGGCATAAGCCTGCCTGACTGCGAGACTGACAAGTCGAGCAGAGACGAAAGTCGGTCATAGTGATCCGGTGGTCCCTCGTGGAAGGGCCATCGCTCAACGGATAAAAGGTACGCCGGGGATAACAGGCTGATGATGCCCAAGAGTCCATATCGACGGCATTGTTTGGCACCTCGATGTCGGCTCATCACATCCTGGGGCTGGAGCAGGTCCCAAGGGTTTGGCTGTTCGCCAATTAAAGTGGTACGTGAGCTGGGTTCAGAACGTCGCGAGACAGTTCGGTCCCTATCTGCCGTGGGTGTAGGAAATTTGAGAGGATCTGTCCCTAGTACGAGAGGACCGGGATGGACGAACCTCTGGTGGACCTGTTGTGGCGCCAGCCGCATTGCAGGGTAGCTATGTTCGGAATGGATAACCGCTGAAGGCATCTAAGCGGGAAACCAACCTCAAAACTAGATATCCCTTGAGAGCCGTGGAAGACCACCACGTTGATAGGAGGCATGTGGAAGAGGGGTAACTCTCGAAGCTGAGCCTTACTAATAGCTCGATTGATCTTGATCACTCCCATTAAGCTATAATCATAGATATGAGATAGCCAACAAAACAAAGCTAAAACTTGGATAACAACAACAGACACTTCGCAGAAGTGTCCTGACACTCTCAATAAGAGTGGCATAAAAGACCAGTTCAAAAGTCAGTGTGACTTATTCCTGCCCGGTGGCTATGGCGGGGCGCCCCCACCCGATCCCATCCCGAACTCGGAAGTGAAACGCCCCTGCGCCAATGGTACTTCGTCTTAAGACGCGGGAGAGTAGGGCGCCGCCGGGCATGAATAATCCACACCGACAAATCTCTACAAAATAAACAGAACAACATATCAGACAAAAGCCCCCAATGCTTAAAGCATGGGGGCTTTTTGCGTTTTGGAATTAGGCTGTCCTGAATGAACGTGCTGAAAACACAGCGAGCTAGGTTCTGAGTGGTCGGCGATCCCCTGGATTGCAATGCCATCTGACCGAAGAATACTCCCTGAATATACAGCTAACAGTTTGCCCTCAGTGAAACCAAAGCAATAACTTCAAGGGATTGAAACGTATTGCCTTGCGGTGCCTCGCAGTACTGAGTTCGGGGATATGTTTTTCTGGAGCGGGAATAGATGTTGGTAGATGGGGAATAAGTC
>NZ_LMCI01000038.1:246582-248103 GCF_001623145.1 Pseudovibrio sp. W64
ACACACTGACAAATCTCTACAAAATAAAACAGAACAACATATCAGACAAAAAGCCCCCAATGCATAACGCATGGGGGCTTTTTGCGTTTTGGGATTAGGCCGTCCTGAATGAGAGGGCTGAAGCCACAGCGAGTTAAGCTCCAAACGGCCCAGCACCAAAGCACTCTCTTATCCCTGAATATACGCCTACCAGTTGGCCTCAGTGAAACCAAAGCAACGACTTCAAGGAATTGAAACGGATTGCCTACAAATGCTGTGATGAGACAAACGCTGCAGCCGCCCATGTATCTCAATGAGAAGGGGAGTGAGCCTGTGGGAAGGGCACATCTCCATGCCCCAACTAAATTAGTGATAAGTGAATGAGTGGCGGTGGTTGTTAACTGATGCCCTTCGCCAGGTGGATGTGTTCAGCTGCAGTCGGAACGACCCCGCGCTCCCTTCTTCGTTCGTTGGCGGTATTTGCACACGTAATTGTGCCGCGATTGCTGCGCATTCGAAGGTAATGCGGAGGGCGCATTCTGCGCCAGGATGAGATCGGTGGGATAGCACCCATAACTGCTCTACGCTGTCTGCTGACTACAAAAGAGATGGAGCTATTCTATGCGCTGCCTGAGGTGAATAAGAGTGAGCGTGTGCGGCACTTGCTCTTTACCGGTAGCCAAATCTGAAAGTTGGTCGAACAGGTACGGAATTTATATATTGATTGTGTTATCTTCGTTGCAATTATCGGCTGTGTTTGATGCCTTTTTTTGATTGCTAGGGAGAGACTACATTGACGCGGGATGAGTTTGATAATTATTGCAAGTCATTGGTTGGGACGAGCAATGTCATTCAGTGGGGGAACGCTTCGGTTTGGAAGGTTGGAGGGAAGATCTTTGCGATCTGTTCTAACTGGGGAGAGGACCGTCCTGATATGGATGGGATCAAGATCAGCTTTAAATGTTCAGAGCTTTCCTATCAGATCCTAACGGAACAGGAGGGCATTATTCCGGCACCTTATCTGGCTCGGGCGAAGTGGGTTCAGATTGAGACTGCGCAGGCGATGGCTGATGATGACATCAAGGATTATGTTCGTGAGGCGCATAGCATTATTGCGAGGAAGCTGACCAAGAAGCTGCAGAAAGAGATTGGGTTTGTTGCAGCTTAAGTGTGTCTGATCACTTGGAGTTCTGAATAACTGATCGTGCTGACTTTAAGGTTTGCGTTCTTTTGTGCAGATTTGCGTTATTTGCGCGAAAAGTGCGTTGCTCGTGGTTCTTATTGAGTGGTTTTGTGTCTGGCTTTTGCACCGCGCGCATTTAATTTTGAACGGGGGAGGCTCTATCAGAGAACCACCTAGCGGGCATATGTTTACCCCGTGGAATTCGCCTTACTTTTTATGCCCGATTTTTCAGATGTTTTGCTCGCATCCGCTAATAAAAGTTATCCCCGTCTGAGGATCTTTCTTTACTCATAAGCTTGTCTTTGCGGAGCATTGCGATCATTCGTGCTCGGTGCTCGGTGCTCGGTGCTCGGTGCTCG
>NZ_LMCI01000038.1:248113-283423 GCF_001623145.1 Pseudovibrio sp. W64
ATTCGATCAATAGATCAAACACATAACAAAAGCCCTGAACCTTTGGTTCAGGGCTTTTTGCGTTCGCGTCAACACCACGTCAACATTCGATGCAGGCATGAGTTAACGATCGATAGGATGCTTGACTGTGAGAAATCTAGGCTGGTCATCGGCAAGTAACTCATGTTCCTTAGCCGAAAAGACAAACGAAGCAAACGTGTTCGTAAAGTGGTGGAGTTCGATTTATCTGCGTGAAGTTTATCATATAAGGTAACCTGCATCGGAGGGAGTATGCGGGCTAAAAAGCAATTGTTATTTAACGAACAGCATCTGTACTTAAATCGCTTATTGAAAGGCTCTATCCTCGTGGCTTGTGATGGGCCTGAGAGCTTTGTATGAAAAGAGCAATGGTTTTGAAGAATGCAACGCCGATGCAAAATCCACTGACGTTGCTGTTTTGCGATTGATCTAGTCTACAACAAACTCAGTTGTCTTGAACTGGCCAATGGCGTCTTCATCAAGCTCAATTCCCAATCCGGGTCCTTGAGGAATATGAACAAAAGGAGGTTCAAACTTCAATGGTGTTTTAAGGAGATCGTGAGAGCGTATATGGCGTCCGAATATGTCACTTGGCCAAATGCAGTTTTGAGTAGCTGCGGCCTGATGCACATACATGGCTTCTAGAATTCCCAAATCCACTTCAGAACCATGCCAGAAGTAGAAGTTTGCGCAATGAGCAACCTGCGCTAGTCGATGGAAGGCTGAGAGACCACCATTAAAGTTAAATCCATCAACTGCTTGATGAGTCAAGGCATTAATAATGTCGTGCTGACGTTGTCCCTGCCAGATGTAAGGCAATGAGATATGTCTGATAATGCGGATGTCTGTAAACTCGCGAAGGGCTTTGTAGTCCTGAAGCATCCAAATCGGCATTGGATCTTCTAAAATCATAACGTTCCCAACCTTCTCAAGGCCCCGCACTATTTTCTTTGTTTCTCCCAAATTTTCAAATCGTTGATTGGGATCAAAAATCACCTTCATCTTGGGAGCATGTGCCGCAATTTTTTCACACATGCCAACGACATCATCTTCGAGATCTGCTTTGAACTTGATCGTTTCAAATCCTAGGTCCTGATATTGCCTTACCCATGGGCCAACTTCATCCAAAGTTCTGTGGCTGGACCAAGCAGTAACTTTGACCTTTTCTTGAAGCGCTCCTCCAAGCAGTTTGTGGAGGGGGAGGCCTTGTAGCTTTGCAGCAACATCCCAAATCGCGCATTCAAATCCGTCATATTCTCGTGAGAGCAATATAGGTAGTTGCTGGAGACTGAGGTCTTCGATGGCAACGCCTAAAAGGCTATCTGCGATATCCTTTACCAGCTTGGTATTGTGATCTCTCATAAATTCGCCACAGCCAACCGTGCCGTTAGATAGTGTCATGCGAACAATGAGCTTTGGTAGCTCATCAAACTGAGTTGACCATGTTCCTTTTGCTCCCACGGGAAGCATATGCAATGGCTTGTTCAGTGTGGCAGAGTTGATAACGCCTGGATTTGCACGAACGATGACTTCAGTGAATTCAAATTTCTCGATTGTATGCTTTGTCATTGGGGCTACCGATAGTGACAGGAGAAAATGGTCGGAGATAAACCTCCGACCATGAAATCTTTTTGATGTCTACTTCAGATAAACAGAGGCATTTGCTTTATTGATTGCAGCTTTAAATTCTGTCAGTAGAGTTTTTCCGCTGTCTGTCAGAGTTTCATCAAAATACTTGTCCATCTCGCTCACTGCAACTTCGCGCATTCTGGCGAGCTCATCCTTGGATGGGGTGTTTACGACCATTTTTTCCTTGAGATCAATGGTGTCTTCGGCTTCAGAAATACGACCCAATCCACGCGTTGCAACAACAGCTTCCATGCTGGAAGCACGCAGGATGTCCTGTTGTTCTGGTGACAGACCTTCAAAGAACTGTTTATTAACAAGGAAGAACAACGGGTTATAGAGATGCTTAATCAGGCTTGTCGCTGTCTGCACTTCGTAGAGCTTTGTGCGGTATACGGTTGGGACTGGATTCATTTGTCCATCAATTACACCTGTCTGAAGACCAGTGTAAACTTCGCTCCAAGCCAGCGGATAGGCTTCTGCGCCCAAAGCTTGAATAAGACGCTGATGTGCCGGCACCGTCATCGTCCGAATGCGCATGCCTTTGAAGTCTTCCAGCGTTTTAACTGGCTTCTTTGAATTGGTTAGTGCAAAGAAGCCGCCTGGATCGGCAATGCCCAAAACCACAACATCCCCAAGCTTTGCCTCAATAGCTTTGGCCAGCTTTGTACCAAACTCACCTCCATATACTTTGTAGACGGAAGCCATATTGTCGAAAGCGAACGGTAAGTTCAAAATATCTAGGTCAGGGTACACAGGTGTCAATGAACCAAGAGATGCGATCGTGCCCTGAATGATTCCGTCTCGAACCTGTTGTAGTCGCTCTTCACTGCTGCCTAATTGGTTGTTTGGATAAATTTCTACATCAATATCACCATTGGTGGCAGCTTCAACAGATGCACCTAATACAGCGGAATAGGCGTGTGTCACATTTCCTTTTGCTTCCGGAGGTGCATCATGGCCGATACGCATCAGTTCAGCGTGCGCAGCTCCTCCCAAAAGAGCGGTCATGCAAACGGTAGCAAGCAACGTTTTTAAAGATCTCATGGTATTAACTCCCAATTATGTCCAGAGATTTTAGAAGCCGAGCAGTCTCGGAATGAAGAGGGCTACATCCGGCAAGAATGCAAAACCCAGTAGTATGGCTACTTCCAAAAGAAGGAAGGGCCAGAGATCTTTCATGATCCCACCAATCCTCTCGCCGGTTACAGACGAAAGTACAAAGAGGCACGCGCCAATTGGTGGGGTCATAAGAGAAATATTCAGAGCAAGGACGACGATAATACCGGCATGAATGGGATCTAGACCAATTTGAGCCATTATTGGCAAAAGGACAGGACCCATGATGATAAGCACGGCGGTAATATCCATGACCATGCCGAAGGCAAGCAGGATGCCAATCAACATCAACAAAATGAGGTCTTTATTGTCGCTGAGGACAAGCAAACCTTTGGAGAGATTCTGTGGAATGCGCTCAAACCCAAGCCACCAGCCAAGCGCTGATGCAATCGCTACGATAAGAAATACAACGCCGTTGATGCGAGCAGTTCTCGCCAAAATCTCGGGTAGGTCTGAAAGCTTTAGATTTTTGTAAACGAACATGCCGATGAAAAGAGCGTAGCCAACAGCGATAGCGGCAGCTTCTGTGGGCGTAACAATACCGCCCAAAATGCCTCCAAGAATGATACCGGGCATTAGGAGAGCCAGAAACGCTTTTTTGAAAGCAGCCCAAACAATGCGCCGACTAAGGAGGATATCTTCGCGAGGAAGATTTTTGGCTCTGGCTGTGAGAGTTATCATTGCCATGCACAGCAGCGTAATAACAGCACCAGGAAGGATCCCTGAGGCAAACAAGCCCGCAATAGAAACCCCCATAATGGAACCGTAAAGCACCATTAAACTAGAGGGTGGGACAGTTGGCCCTACGATAGAGCCAGCTGCTGTAATTGCACAGGCATAGGACCGAGTATAACCGTTGCGTACCATAGCAGGAACAAGAGTTCTGCCAAATGCAGCCGCATCTGCTGTAGCGGATCCCGAGACACCAGCAAACAACAATGAGGCGAGCATATTTGTATGCGCCAAACCTCCACGCCAATGGCCGACAAGCGCCTTGGCAAACAGGAGAATTCGATCTGTAATACCGGTTTTATTCATGATTTCGCCGGCCAAAATGAAGAACGGCATGGCCAAAAAAGCAAAACTGTTTAAGGCCGAGAAAATTTTACTTGGGATCATGACGAGGAAGTTATTATCAACGATCCCACCACCAAGAGCGATATAACCGGCAAAAGTAGCAACCCCAATTGCGACCCCAATTGGCAAGCCAATCAGCAAGCTAACAACAAATAATAGTGCAACGATCACTGGTCTGCCTCCTGATTTGCTCTGTTGGAAACATCCACTTCCAATATTTGAACGGGAAGTTTGCCGAAATCACGGATAAACACGAGAGAAAGCTGAACTGCGGTGAGGAAGAAGGACACACCGACCGCAGCATGAGGAACAGTCAGAGGCATTCCAAAAATTGAGGTACGTGTACCGAGAGCCTTAAAAGCGAAACTGATAGACAGAAGAGCAATACTAAAAAAGACGGTGATGCTCACAAGATCAATGAATGCAGCAAGCAGCAGGCGCTGCTTTTCTGGTACTTTTTCGTAGATAAACGAGATGAAGACGTGTTGTCTCCGATACATAGCCGTCGCAATCGCTAATAGCATGGTCCACACCATTAGGTAGCGTGCTGCTTCTTCCACCCAGATGACTTGCCACTTGAAGATGTAACGATCCAGGACTGCGAACCATACGTCGAAGAGTAAAACGGCGAACATCGCAATTATAATCTTGTTCAGTACAGTGTCGATAATCCGAGAGGCTTGCCCACAAAAGCTGCGCATATAAATCTCCCACCAATGAAACGCGCATAACGTCTATGTTGGACCAATCACGAGCCAGATTCGCATCATAATTGGATCTTATTGGATCTATATTGGACTGAAATATCTATAAGTCAACGAAAATGAATTACGTATTACAGCGTCTGTACTCAGCAAAATTGTGGTGATATATCGAAAATTGGATTGAATTGGTGCTATTTTGGTTGATTGTTCGATCTATTGCGATCAAAATGGTGTGCCTAAAGAGAGTCGGGTATATTAGGGCCTCATAAAGTTTTGTTTATTTGGGGAAATACGAGAGTTATGAAACAGGACGCACACTCGACAGATCTTCATACTCACTTGCTGAGTGCGTTGAGAAATGGCGATCTTAATCCAGGGCAACGCCTGCCGACAGAGCGTGCATTTGCTGATCAGTTTGGTGTCAGTCGAGGTGCGGTACAACGTGTCCTGCAGAACCTTGAAGAGAAAGGTTTGATCTTTCGAAAGATTGGAAGCGGAACCTTCGTTTCCGATCACCTAGATAGTGCTGTCGAAACGTTTGATCACGGAGTAGATATTACTAAGGGTAACTTGGCAGAACACGTCGAAGCCAGAGCGGCATTTGAACCCTGGGTTATTGCCACTGCTGCCCGATATGCCACTTCAGATCATAAGCAGGAGCTGCGTAAACGGTTAGAACGTGTTTCTAATCCTGAAGATTGGCTCGACTACAAAGAGAGCGTTTATCAATTCTTTCGTCTTCTTTACGAGATCACCGAAAATGGCTTCCTCCTACATATCTTCGATTTAATCATTAAGGCACGTGAGGACGTCCGCTTTGGCGGTGAACGGCCCAAAACACGCGTAAGTTTAGTCATCAGAAACAACATGGTTCGCTCTTTAGAGACCATTGCTGAGCCCGTAGAGCAAAATAACCCTGAGAAAGCTGAGGCTGCAAGCCGGGAATTTCTCGACAAAATGATACTGAGCGTAAACACATAAGTGGAGGTAAATTCACATGGAAATCGGAAAACATCTTCCCTCAGAGGCAAGCCAACATGTAACAGCTGGCCCATACTCACCGGTCTTAATCGTCAAGGCAGACAAAATTGCTCTGATTTCAGGTCAAGCGCCTCTTGATGATGAAGGCAACGTGATTGGTGAAACGATTGAAGAACAAACACGCGTCACACTCGACAATTGCCTGAAGCAACTTCAAACAGTCGACTGTGATCTGGGCGATGTCTTCAAAGTCAATGTATTCTTGACTGACTTGGAAGAGTGGGAGCGATTTAACGTCGTTTACCAAGAGTATATGCCAGAGCCGCGACCTGTGAGGACCGCTGTTCAAGCAGGACTACTCTCTACATTCAAAGTCGAAATTGAGATGTGGGCGGTGCATAACTAGACCTTTGTGGTTTGTATGCTGAATTGATTTATTTGGGAGAATGCCGTGATTTGGGAAGATCTGACCACTGAAGATCTGGGCAAGATTGACCGTGAAACGCCGGTTGTTTTGAATGTTGCAGCAATTGAACAACATGGTCCTCATTTGCCGTTATCAGTAGATGCAGATATTGGTGAATTCTTTTTAGGCGAACTCAATAAATGTCTGGGCGATGCAGTACTAACTCTGCCGTCTGTCAAAGTTGGCTGTTCTGAGCATCATATGGATTTTGCTGGATCCCTTACTGTTACTCACGAATCTTTCATGAATTATGTACTCGGTATTCTTGAATCGGTTCTTCATCACGGCTTCAAAAACATCCTTATTCTCAACTCACACGGCGGTAATAATGCAATTGGAAAAGTAATTGCAGAAAAACTGGGAGTACGATACGGGAAGAATGCCCGTATTCTGTTTACAGCTTGGTGGCGCGCTGCCTCCGAACAATTGGCTGCAATCTCAGACTCAGGGAAGCTTGGAACTGGGCATGCATGCGAATTCGAAACCTCTGTAATGCTTCTGGCGCAGCCACAAAAAGTGAAACTGGACCGCATGCCGCATGGATTACAGTTTGTTGAGGTAGGAGAGCGTTATGACGCAGGCTTGGTCGGTGGAAACTCGGTTGACTATATTCGGTCGATGAAACGGATCTCAGGTGGGAGTGGCATTGTGGGGAATCCAACAACAGCTAGTGTAGAAAAAGGACAGTTAATCACTGATGTTGTCATAGATAACCTTTCAGAAATTGTGAAAGATATGAAGAATTTACTGTGAATTGCGAACGATGCTACCCGAGTATATGTGTTTTCGACGATTACTCAGTCTTCTTTTTTAATAGAAATTTATGTCTCTGATTTCGGTGACACTTCGTCCTAGGCGTCAACAGCTGTATTCGTTTTGACCTATACAGTACATCGTTTGGTGTCGTGCAATATCGGCGAAGTTAGTGTATGCTGCGTCGTTATTTCAATGACTTGACAGCTAACTTATTGAAAAATAATAATAGTAGGGTTTACTTCATTAGAGCCCCTTAATCTGAAGATCGTAGGTTCAAATCCTACCCCCGCAACCAAATATTTAAACCCGTTATCATCACGATGACGGGTTTTTTGTTGTTTGGGGGCTTGGAAATAACGACAACTCCGATTATCGTATCCTAGCCCCTATCTTTAAATGATTTGTCGCTATAGATGAAGCGGGGGCGCGGCCGTAACTGGAGGCGTCGTCGCCGGCGTTGTAGAGCTCGCATTTGTCCAGAGACAGGCAGCCGCCTTCCAGCTGCAATCTCAAACATTCCAAACGGGCGATGCCCTTGTTCAGATGGACTTTTACTGCTGGCTTAAGCGTTGCCACTCTGCTTTGCTTGGTGAACGGCCCGGGGGAAGTGTTCCGAGTTGATCTGAAATCTCTTTGATGGTGAAGTCAAACTCCTGCGCGACTAACGCAAATGACAGGCGGCGGATGTCTGCGCGCATAAAGCGGCGCTGACCACCAGAGTTGCGGCTGGCGGTGACGGAATTGCGCTCCTATGTGCGTTCGTTTGCGTTATTAGCGTTAGGACAGCGCTGCTATGTCGATACAGCTCGCGAAAGTAGCTCTGGTGACACGTCGACGATAGACCGCGTTCTGTAGGATAACTCCAGCTAGCATCGGCGCTGCACTCAAACAAGGAAAGAGGATAGAAATAATCTATCCCCCTACTTCAGATAATGCCGTCGATACCCGTCTCAATACACGCCGGGGATAAGTGATTTGGGTGGAGTTAGCTTCCTGAAGTTACTCAGCAACCAAGTCTTGTGATGAGCTCAGCAACATCTGAGCCACATCTTCTTTCAAAAGCGCATCGGGGCGGGTGCAGGTGGTTTCTAACTCCACGAACCTTCGCTCGCGGCCAGAGGTTAGAATGGAGAACATGACGTCTGCAACATGGAGTGCAAGGGCGTGGTTGCAGCGATGTGCGCGGCCTTCCAAAATACCCATTGCCATATCGGAGAGGCCAGCAGCTCGGTAATTTGCCAAGGCGCCCATACTATCGTGTTGCTGATTAGGTTCTCCAAACGGATGCTGCCAAACTGGTAGATCTACCGGTACCCCATTTTCATCTGCAATGCGTACCGCTCCACCAAAGAAGTTTGGATCAGGCCCATACAGTGTGCCAGTTTCGCCGTATAGCTCCATGTGATTATGGCTATGATCCTTCACATCCCAACTGGCTCCAAGAGTAATCACAGCACCACTATGGAACTCGAGCAGAGCATGAACAGTGGTCTCTGTTTCAACGGAAATCATCTCTCCATAACGCTGTTCAGAAGTGATTGTTCGCTTGGGAGACGGAATAGACGTTAAAGCTGAAACGGTTTTTACAGGCCCAAGCAACTGTACAAGGTTCGTGAGGTAATACGGACCCAGATCAAGAATTGGTCCGCCACCATCTTTGAAGAAGAATGCGGGATTTGGGTGCCAATGCTCCATACCACGGCTCATGACATGACATGTTCCGCTCCCAACTTTGCCAATCGCTCCACTGTCGATCAGGCTACGGCATTGCTGATGAGATCCTCCAAGGAATGTATCTGGCGCAGAGCCAATACGAAGCCCTTTTTGCTCAGCAAGTTCAAGCAGGACCTGTCCCTCTTTCAAAGAAAGAACAAACGGTTTTTCTGAGTAAACGTGCTTGCCAGCTTCGAGGATGCGGCGACTTATGTCGTAATGTGCTGCTGGAATAGTAAGATTGACGACGATATCGATATCGTCGGCAGCCAATAGCTCCTCAACGGTATAGGCCAACACTCCGAATTCCGCCGCTCTAGCATGTGCGGCATCCATATTGATGTCTGCCACTGCCTTTAGGTTCAACCCTCGAAACAGAGGGCCAAGTGTAAGGTAGGTTTCCGATATATTGCCGCACCCAATAATGCCAATACCGAGCTTTTCTAACATCAAACACCTTCCAGCATTTTGAGTGAGTTCAAGGAGCGTTGCGCAAAGCGGGCAAAGTCACTCGGGTTGTCGTGTTCCAAGACATAAACACAAGCACGGCTTTTCTCTTGTAAGGCTGAGAGGATTTGGCCCCACTGTACAATGCCGAAACCAACGTCTGCCCAGCCATCTTCATCGGCACATTCGCCAGTGGCAGCAATGTCTTTGACATGAACAGCTGTAATGCGGCTACCATAGCGCTCAATCCATGAAATCGGATCGTGACCACCTCGGATGATCCACGCAATGTCAGCTTCCCAATCGATCTCTGGCGCTTCAGTGAGGATGATTTCCATAGGTGTACGCCCGTTGTACTCACATTGAAACTCAAAATCATGATTGTGCCACCCAAAGCTTAGGCCTGCAGCTTGCACTTTTGTGCCAACCTGCGCGAGGCGGTGAGCAAATGAGATCCAGTCAGCTTCAGTTTGAGGGCGCTCTGATGGGGCGAGGAAAGGCGCGAAAATGCGCGTTATTCCAAGATATTTTGCCAGTTCAATATAGCGTGCTGTATCTGCTTCTAGTTCATCAATTCCAAAATGGCCGGAGGGCATGGAAAGGCCGTTGGCATCCAGCATCTGTCGCAAAGCATTGGGATCTTCGTAAACCCCGCCAAAGCCTTCTACTTGGGTGTAGCCCATTTTGGCCAGACCGCTCAAAACCTCAGTCAGTGGCTGAGCATTGCGTGCACTATAAAGCTGAAGGGAAAAATCCATTGTGATCAATTTCCTGCGTTTAGAGACGTAATTCAGATATCTTGTCAAACAAAGAGGCTTTAACCGGGTCAAAGCCGATAGGCAGGCGGTCACCCACATTGACAGTGGCTTGTCCGTCCATACGGAAATGGAAGGGTTGATTGTCCAGCGAGGTCCACACCAGCGTATCTGATCCCATGGGCTCCACAACTTCGACTGATATGTCGGAGTTAAATGGTTGCTCCTGAGCTGCATTCCCCACGTGAACATGCTCTGGACGGATGCCAAGATAAATTGGTCTGTTGTCTTCTGCTCTGGTTTTGAAGTTGTAGCGGCCTAGCGCAATATCCAGGTTATTTGATGTGAAACTGGGCTGTTCATCAATGCCATATGCACCATCAAGGAAGTTCATGGCCGGGGAGCCGATGAAGCTCGCCACGTACTTGTTTACCGGTTGATTGTAGATGGTAAACGGGTCTGCGAGCTGTTGAATGACACCGTCGCGCATAATCGCAATGCGGTCTGCTAGTGTCATCGCTTCCACCTGATCGTGCGTTACATAAATCATGGTGTTGCGTAGTTTTTGATGCAAGCGCTTCAGCTCCACACGCAACTCCGCACGCAGCTTCGCGTCCAGATTGGAAAGAGGCTCGTCAAACAAAAAGACATCCACATCACGAACAAGAGCGCGCCCAATGGCAACACGTTGGCGTTGACCGCCGGAAAGTTGCCCCGGCTTGCGGTTTAGCAAGGGCTCGATCTGGAGCATTTGGGCTGCGCGGTTTACCCGGTGCTCGATATCCTCACGAGGCACCTTGGCATTCTTCAAGCCAAACGTCAGGTTTCCACGCACCGTCATTTGCGGGTAGAGCGCATAGGATTGAAACACCATGCCGATGCCTCTGTCTTTCGGCTCAGCCCATGTAACGTTTGTGCCGTTTATGATGATTTGGCCTTCGGAGAGATCCAGTAATCCTGCAATGCAATTCAGCAGGGTAGATTTCCCGCATCCTGATGCACCCAGCAGAACAAGGAACTCCCCCTCAGCGACATCCAAGTTGAGTTGATCGAGAACAGTAGCTTCACCAAATTTTAGCGACAGATCGCGAATGCTGATTGAGCTCACTGTATTATCCTTTCACAGCACCAGCGGCGACGCCGCGTACAAAAAAGCGCCCAGAGAAGAAATAAACAGCCAATGGCACTGCGCCTGTCAGCAAGGTTGCAGCCATGTTGACGTTGTATTCCTTCACACCTTGTGTGGTGTTGACGATGTTGTTGAGCTGAACAGTCATGGGGAAGTTTTTGACCCCCGCAAAGATGACGCCAAATAGGAAATCATTCCAAATTCCAGTGACTTGCAAAATCACCGCAACGACAAAGATCGGAGCAGACATTGGCACCAGCACCTTCAGGAAGATGCCCCAGAACCCAGCGCCATCCACACGAGCAGCTTTAAACAACTCCTCAGGTAAAGCTGCGAAGTAGTTGCGGAACAAGAGTGTCAGAATTGGCATTCCAAAGATGGTGTGAATGAAGATCACGCCTTGAAGAGACCCGAATATGCCCAGCTCTCGGGTAACAATCACAAGCGGATAAAGCATCACTTGGTAAGGAATAAAACTACCGAAGATGAGAATGGTAAAGAACACTTCAGAGCCCTTAAATTTCCAATTGGAAAGGGCGTAACCATTCACAGAGGCGATGGTGATGGACATAATAACGCTTGGGATGGTGATCCTTACGGAATTCCAGAACCCAACTTTCAGCCCTTCACAATATAGACCCGTGCAGGCGGTATCCCAAGCCTTAGCCCAGGGAGCAAATGTAACTTCCATTGGCGGAGCAAAGATGTTGCCAAGACGTATTTCTGGAAGACCTTTAAGGCTTGTCATCATCATCACATAGAGTGGTAGCAAGTAATATACAGCGGCTACCAATAGAACCGAGTAGAGCATTATTCGTGTTGGGTTGATGCGGCGAAGTGGTTTCGCGCCGGATGGTTCCTTTGCGGAGCTCTTACTGGGCTTTGCTCGAGTAATTTCGAAGGATTCAACAGTCATATCAGCCCCTCTACCTCTGTGCTTTCTTCTTGCCGTATTCGAGATAAATCCACGGAATCAAGATGATGAGGACGGTTGTGAGCATGACTGTAGAGGCGGCGAGTGCTTGCCCAACATTGGCTCTGGCGAACATGAAATCATAAACGTATTTGGCGGGCACCTCTGATGCGATGCCTGGACCACCCTGTGTCATCGCAACGACGAGATCGTAAAGCTTAACGATGCCAGCTGCGACAATTACAAGAGTGGTGACCATAACACCGCGCATCATGGGAACGATCACAAACAGGTATGTCTTCCAAACCGGGATTCCATCAATTCTTGCAGCGTTCCAGATCTCCCGGTCAACGCCGCGAATACCAGCCAACATCAACACCATGACGAAGCCAGTTCCTTGCCAGATGCCAGCAATCAGCAAGGCATAAAGCACAGTGCCCCGGTTGGCGATCAGGTCAAAGGTGAAGTTTTCAAAACCCCATGATCGTACAGTCTCCTGAATGCCCAGACTTGGGTTCAAAATCCACTGCCAGACAATGCCGGTAACAATGAATGAGAGAGCAAAGGGATAGAGGTAGATCGTCCGAAATGTATCTTCAAAACGTATTTTCTGGTCGATCAGAGCAGCGAGAATAAACCCGATGACAAATGAGATCAGGAGCGAAAGAACTCCGTAAATCACGATGTTTTCCAGCGAGATCAACCAGCGAGAGGTACGGAACAATCGCTCATATTGTGCAAATCCGACAAACTCGTTGACTGGCAGGGCACGGGACTTGGAAAAGGAATAGATGACTGTCCAGATCGAGCAGCCAAGGAAAACCACAAGTGTTGTGGCAATCATCGGCAATGCAGCAATCTTGGCATTAAGGTTTCGAAATAAAGGGTTTGGCCGTTTGGCGATGGACATTCACACATCTCCGACGCAAGTCAGGTGGGCCGATCCTGAAGACCGACCCTCCAACTGTTTTTAAAGGAGAGGTGCCATTAATCGGCATACTCAATGATTTCGACAAAGCGAGTTTGCGCTTCTTCGACACTCATTTCCGGCGAGCTGAAGAACTCCACCCACAAATCTTCAATTTGACCTTGTGTGTCAGAAGAAAAAGCCTGCTCAGATCCGGGCAAAATATTTTCCGGATTTGCCAGAATGGAGATACCCTTCTTCATGCAAGCATTTGCATCATCAAGATTGATGTCGCCACGGATTGGAAGGGAACCTTTTCGAAGGTTGAAATCGACCTGAACCTGCTTGGAAACCAGCAAGGAAGCCATTTCCAACTGAGCTGCAACGATCTCAGGCTGGTCTCCGTTCGGTTTCGGGAAGAAGAATGAGTCCCCACCGGTATCAAGAACAGGATTAGCGCCCAGACCCGGCAGACAATCATACTCATTACCAGCTGTTTGCCCGGCCAAAGAAAACTCCCCTTGAGCCCAGTCACCCATGATTTGCGCGCCAGCTTTACCAGTGATGACCATGTTTGTTGCATCGTTCCATGCACGGCCAACATAGCCACTGTCGACTAATCCACGTGCGGCAGCAACAGCTTCAAACACCTTTCGCATTTCAGGGCTGCCCGCCGCCTCAACGCTCTTTTGCTCTTTAATTTGCCGGTAAAGGTCAACGCTACCTAGTGCAACCTGAAAGACATTCGCCATGCCGGTGAGCTGCCAGGCCTCACCACCAACGGCCAGAGGCGTAATCCCTGCTTCTTTCAGTTTGGGTGCGGTCTCAATAAACTCTTCCCAATTTGCCGGAACAGCTAAGTTATTGTTTTCATAAACGCCACGGTTCAACCACATCCACTGGAATGAATGAATGTTGACCGGCACGCAGTAGACGCGACCTTCGTAAGTGCAGCTCTCAAGCAGTTTTGCTGGGCGAATGAAATCAGCCCAACCTTCTTTCTCGGCAATCTCAGTAAGATCTGTCATCAGGCCTGCTTTGATCAGGTCTTCAGCATCACGCCCTGTGTTAAGCTGGGTCGCCCCCATTGGATCACCACCAGAAATACGGCTTATGATGATCGGACGAGCATTGCTGCCCCCTGCAATCGCGCTGTCTACCCAATTATGCCCGGCACCTGTGACTGCATCAGCAAACACTTTCACAGCAGCGGCTTCCCCACCAGAAGTCCACCAATGTGTCACTTCCAAATCAGCAGCATAAGCAGAAGAAGCACCGGCGAGCATAGTTGCTGCGGTTAAAAATCCTTTGACCTTAAGCATTGAATTACCCTCCCAATAATTCGAATGATGATCAGGCCTCCCAACCCGATCATGACGTCAATCACAGTAGCTTTATGATAGTTTTATTTTGACTGCAATCGATTACATATATATCGTAGTCAGTGAAAATGCGCTGAGTCAACAGTAATTATTGGCCAGTAACTGTCCATAAATAGTATCGGTCAACGTATGACTTCAAAAGTTGTTACAGTACAGGATGTTGCCATTGTCGCAGGTGTTTCTACAGCTACGGTAAGCAGAGCTCTTAGCAAGCCTGAGAAGGTGAATAAAGCAACTCGAGAAAAGGTGATGGCTGCTGTTCGTGTCACCGGTTATCGCATCAATCAAACTGCTCGAAATTTGAGGAAAAAGGAGGCAGGAGCGGTCGTTGCTCTTGTGCCTAATCTGGGCAATCCGTTTTTTTCTTCAATACTTTCCGGCATTGAAAGTGTGCTCGCCAAAGAGGGTTTAAGCCTGCTGGTCGTGGACATACTTCAAACCAGTTTTAAGCGTGAACAGGCCTATGACTACCTCTCGATGAAACAGGCAGATGGTTTGCTGGTGCTAGATGGCACATTGGATCTCACGAACCTAAATGACGGTTCCGTATCTTCAGAATTACCACCCGTCGTGTACTGCTGTGAGTGGGGCACAGACCCACGTTTCGGATCGGTGCGGGTTGATAACCACCAGGGCTCTCAGTTGGCCGTGAGCCATTTATACACACTCGGCCACGAAGCCATCGGTTTGGTGCGAGGCCCTGCAGAAAACAGGCTTACAGCCGCCCGTCAGGAAGGGTTTGAAGCTGCTATTTCAGAATATGCTCTGCCACTTCGCGAAGAGTGGCTGATTGACGGTGACTTTTCGCTAGATGCAGGCGTACATGCAGCACACAGATGGTGCGCACTGGACGAGCGCCCGACTGCTATGTTCTGCATGAGTGACGAGATCGCTTTTGGGTTCATATCAGAGCTTGACCGGCTTGGTTTTTCCGTCCCCACAGATGTCTCCGTCATAGGCTTTGACGATATCGCAATTGCCGAACGTTTCATCCCGTCTTTAACAACGATCCGCCAGCCCAGATTCCGCATTGGGCAGGAAGCCGCCGGTAAGCTGCTACGCCGCATTGCCGGAGAAGTCGAAAACCGTGCCGAGAGCGAAGCAGCTGCACGCCGAACGGTTCTGCCAGTGGAGTTGATTGAAAGGCGAAGCACAGCGCCTTTTAGCGAAAAACAGTGCGCCTTGTAACAGCCAAACGCCACAAGGCACTCATATTTAATCCATACAAGCCATTGGAATATTGGGAGATTATGTGATGAAAACGCTCAAAGGTCCCGCGCTTTTTCTAGCGCAGTTTGTCGGAGATGCAGTCCCATTTAACACGCTTGGGTCAATAGCCAAATGGGCTGCTGATCTGGGATACAAAGGCCTGCAGATTCCCAGTTGGGATGAGCGTTTGATTGACCTTGAAAAGGCGGCCACAAGCAAAACTTACTGCGATGAGTTGAAGGGGACACTAGCTGATCATGGTGTTGTAATCACCGAACTATCGACCCACCTGCAAGGCCAGTTGATCGCAGTTCACCCAGCCTATGATGTGATGTTTGACGGGTTCGCGCCGCCTCAGGTGCATGGCAACCCTAAGGCGCGGCAGCAATGGGCAGTCTCACAATTGCTTCTGGTGGCTAAAGCCTCGCAAAATCTGGGACTCACGTCTCATGCCACGTTTTCGGGGGCGTTAGCATGGCCCTATGTCTACCCGTGGCCACAGCGCCCGGCTGGTCTCATTGAGACTGCATTCGAAGAACTCGGTAAGCGTTGGATGCCGATCCTCAATGCCTTTGATAAAGCAAATGTAGACGTGTGCTACGAGATACATCCGGGAGAGGATCTGCATGACGGCGTCACCTTTGAGATGTTCCTCGCTAAAGTGAAAGGCCACTCCCGCGCAAATATTTTGTATGATCCAAGCCACTTTGTGCTGCAACAACTGGACTATCTCGGCTTTATTGACGTCTATGCTGACCGCATAAAAATGTTCCACGTTAAGGATGCCGAGTTTAATGCATCGCCCAGGCAAGGCGTTTATTCCGGCTATCAGAGCTGGGAGAACCGTGCAGGCCGTTTTCGCTCTCTGGGTGATGGTCAGGTGGACTTCAAATCAATTTTCTCCAAGCTTGCCGCTCTCAACTTTGACGGATGGGCCGTGCTGGAATGGGAATGTGCCCTCAAGCACCCTGAGGACGGGGCGAGAGAAGGGGCGCAGTTCATAAAAGACCACATTATCCGCGTCACTGAGCGCGCCTTTGATGACTTTGCGGATGCAAGAACAGATGAAGCAGCCAACCGCCGCATTCTTGGCATTTCAGAGCTAAAAAGCGTCCAGTAAGCTGGCAATCAAATAGGCAGCCGAGATACGCATAATCAGGCTACTTGCCCGGAAAGGCACATTGCGTGGGTGAGGGGGGCTTAGCTCGTTTAAAGTTCAGGCGCGATTATATGAACTTCGGAGCCGTTGGGAGTTGAAGGTTCCGTCAAGGTTATGTTGTTTGCACGACTGATGTGAAAAAAGGCAGCCGAGATATCCTGAGTGATCTCGTCATGGAGTACAAATGAAATTCTGCCCGCGTTGAGCAATGCTTTGTTTTCCTGATTAAGGTCATGTGCAATGTAGCTGTCTGGATACATCTTGTATTGCTCAAGCATTTGAATAATTGCCCTGTTTCCTCCGCCCATGGAGTACACAGCACATATGTTCTGCTCTTTCTCAAGAATAGAGGCTAGGTCTTTTTCAATTTTATGATCAACTCCAGAACCTCCTGTGGTTTCAATAAATTTCAGGCCTGGACGATTACGTGTGAGCCATGATCGAAAGCTGATTGCGCGTGTTTCTTCACCTTTAAAATGCTCGTGGCTGCGGCTCATCAATATGGTTCCGCCAGCAGAATGCAGCGTCTTTGAGATCAGGTAAGCTGCAGTCTTTCCCGCTTTTGCATTGTCAATCCCAACGTATGTCAGTCGTTCTGAAATCGGAATATCGGTGAACATCGTGAGGACAGGAATATTCCTTTCTGAGAGCGCTTTGATCATGTCTCTGAGCTTTGGCGTGTCACGCAGCTTCAGGCAAACCCCATTACTACCGTGAGTCATAATGCGTTTGAGGTAACTGACGGCCTCAGCCTCTTGCATGTGCTCCTGCATTATGAAACGGGGCCGGATGACGACAGGGTTTGATCTGCCAATTTCACTTTCAACAGCGCGTCGTATTTCAGAGGAGAAGCGGTCCGGAGCTTCGACAACAAAGTCGATAAAGAGCTTCTTGCCGCGTGCAGACAATTGCTTTTCCTGCAAGTGCAAATCTGCAATCGCGTTTTGTACTCTGCGGACAGACTGCAGACTTACGTTTGTGCGGCTGTGAAGTACGCGGTCAACCGTTGCTGTACTTAATCCAGCTTGAAGAGCGATTTCTTTAACAGGGAAACGATGCGTCATTGATGGATTCTTGATGGAAATGCATATGGCTGGCAATTCAACATTTTGCTTATTTAAGGCCTGATACATCAAGGAGAGGGACTAAGATGGTCAGTAGCAAACAAATTGATGGATTTTACAGGCAATCGGCCTGTGACTTAAACGAGTTCAAGGCACTCGTGGAGCAGGAGCTGTCCGCTGAGACAGTTCCCAACGCCACCCATGTGCAAAGCAATATCCCTATTTACAGCGCAGCGAACCTGCGAAATATGCTTGAAGACACATCCAAGCACAGAAGCTTGTTGTCAGAGTGGGCTAGTGTTTTGCAAAATAGCGCTGGTGTTCTGGTGATTAAGGGAGCTGCAGAAAATATCGCAGCGATAGACGAAGCTACGCAGATATTTGAGAGCATTATTTCTGCTGAGAGGTCTTCCGGCAATGGCGGTGATCATTTTGCAGCTGCTGGTGCGAACGATCGTATCTGGAACAGCCTGCAGAAGCTATGCTTGGCAGATCCATCTGTATTTGCTCGTTACTTTGCCAATCCGCTCATTGACGCGGTCTGTGAGAGCTGGCTGGGGCCGAATTATCAGATGACGACACAGGTCAATCTGGTCCATCCGGGAGGGGCAGCGCAGCAAGCACACAGAGATTATCATCTGGGCTTTCAGACTGCCGAGGTCTGCGAGGATTATCCGGCTCATGTCCATCACCTGTCACCCTACATGACCTTGCAGGGCGCGATTGCTCACTGTGATATGCCCCTTGAAAGCGGACCTACAAAGTTGCTGCCGTTTTCACAAAAATACCTGCCAGGTTATGTGGCGTGGAGGCGAGACGATTTCCGAGAGTATTTCGAGGCTAACTATGTGCAGCTTCCACTCGAAAAGGGAGATGCGGTTTTCTTCAATCCTGCATTGTTCCATGCAGCTGGTGTAAACACGACGACAGATATTCACCGTATGGTGAACTTGCTTCAGGTCTCATCTGCGTTTGGCCGCGCAATGGAAAGTGTTGATCGTAGTGCTATGTGTTCTAAGGTTTTTCCGGCCCTGAAGCATCTGACTGAGCAAGGGGTGCTATCAGGCAAACATCTTGACGCGGCAATAGCATCCTGCGGAGAAGGGTACTCGTTCCCAACCAATCTGGATTTGGACCCACCAGTCGGCGGGTTAGCTCCTGAAACTCAACAAATGCTAATGAAACGCGCGTTGAATGAAGGGATGGCCGCGGACGTTTTCACGAAGGAACTGCAAAAGCAAAGTGCCCGCCGTCTGCCTTAAAGGTCAATTTCATAATAGTCAGCGCTATCTAAGGTTCGGCAGGGCTTTTTTTTGGGGGGGCGAATGGTGGTTTTAGTCGCATTGACGACTGCCTCGCTCCCCATCTGGCTGTTCAATGATTAACTGGGTGGCGACAAGGCACCCTTTGAGATTGCGATCATCAGAACACCCCTCACCACGAACTTATGTCATGGTGAGGGTTCAAATGCAGTGTAACTGGGGCGGTCAAAAACAAACAGGCCGTCTTCTCGCACGTGCACGTTCAACCAATCGGTGTGAGCGTCCTTTCTTGCCATTCAATTACGGTGTTGCCTGCTTGATGTACGCATCGTGGCTGTTTTGCTGTCTTCCGAGCTGATGTTGATCTCTTTGTTTGAAGCCGCGAACGGCTACCTCATATCATCAAAACAGTAAATTTAATGCAAGCGGTTGCAATATTGGTAATTGTTGGGTTAGTTTAATCCCGTAGTGATCGACAGAAAAGATTTAGTGATATTAGTGTTTGTTTGGGTTTTAGTGTTGAAATAGCTCCCAAATTCGCTTCATTAAATCTTGCAATCGGTTGCTAACGCAAATGGGAGGAAACTATGAAACAAACTGGTTTACTGGCAGCAGTCGCTGCGTTCACGATGATGGCAACAGCCGTAAACGCCGACACTATCGGTTTTTCAAGTCCAAATTTTGATGATAATTTCCAGACAGCTCTTCGAGAAGCTGCCAAAAGTCGTGCGGAAGAACTCGGGCATTCAATTCAGATCGAAGATGCCCGAGAAGATGTAGGCATGCAGTTGAGCCAAATTCAGAACTTTATTGCCTCTGATGTTGCTGCAATCATCGTAGCGCCGGTAAGTGCGGCAGCGACCCCTCAAATCACCAAAATGGCAGAAGCAGCAGACATTCCGCTGATCTACGTGAATCGTCGCCCTGCAGATCTGGATGCGCTGGGTGAAAAGGCTGCCTTTGTGGGGTCTGATGAAACCTGGTCCGGCACGTTGGAAGCTTTTGAAGTGTGCAAGCAGGCAGCTGGCACTGGTAAGGCGGTCATGTTGATGGGGATTCTTTCAAACGAAGCTGCCGTTACCCGCTCTGAAGACGTACGCGAAGTCCTGAAGCTTTCCATGTGCAACGGCATCGAGCTTGTTGCGGAACAGGAAGCCAAATGGCAGCGCACAGAAGCAAACAACGTTGTTTCGAACTGGCTCAGCTCTGGTCTCGAATTCGATATCGTATTTGCCAACAACGACGAGATGGCTCTTGGCGCGGTGCAGGCTCTCAAAGCTGCTGGCGTGAATATGGATGATGTGCTGGTTGCTGGTGTTGATGCAACAGATGACGCTCTTGCTTCTTTGGGCAAGAATGGGCTGGATGTCACCGTTTTCCAGAATGCGAAGGGGCAGGCAACTGGCTCTGTTGATGCTGCTGTGAAAGCCATGAACGGCGAAGCTCTGCCAAACTGGATCAATATTCCGTTCGAGCTGGTCACTCAGGACAATCTCAAATCCTACATGAGCCAATAACAGGCTTTCAGTAAGGGCGCTCCGTGTATCTGCGCGGAGCGCTGCTCGCTTTGCAACTCATATTCTATTGGCCGTGATGTCGGTTTGGCCGATTTTATCTCAGCCCTGATGAGGAAAAGAACAATGAATGATGCGAGAAAGATCGTCCTGCGAACGCAAGGTCTTTGCAAAAACTATGGTGGAGTGCAAGCTCTGAAAGGTGCAGACTTTGAGCTCCGTGAAGGCGAACACATCGCAATCGTTGGCGATAACGGGGCAGGGAAGTCCACCTTTGTTCGCCAGATCACTGGCGTCGAGCAACCCTCTTCTGGTCAGATGTTCTTCGACGGAAAAGAGGTCAGCTTCAAAAGTCCTCTCGATGCTCGGGAAGCAGGTATTGAGGCTGTATTTCAGAATCTGGCACTCGCCAATGATCTGGATGTTCCAGCCAACATCTTCCTTGGACGTGAAGAAGTCTATTTCAATCTCGGGCCTTTCAGTTTTCTGAATGAAAAGAAAATGCTGGCGAAAGCCAAAGAGGGGCTTGAGAAGACTGCTGTAAAAATCCCTAATTTGCGCAATGCAATCGGTAACATGTCCGGCGGTCAGCGCCAGTGCGTTGCTATCTCACGCTCGGCAGCCTTTGCCTCCAAACTCATCATCATGGATGAGCCAACCGCAGCGCTTGGGGTTCAGGAAACCACGCAGGTCGAGAACATCATTCGTCGCTTAAAGAAGCAAGGTATTCCCCTGATCCTGATCAGCCATAACCTACGTCAGGTGTTTAACCTTGTAGACCGAATTTTCGTGTTCCGGCGCGGTGAAATTGTTGGTGTCGTAGACGCAGACAAAACGGATGGCAACGAAATTGTCTCCCTCATTACAGGTGTGAAAACTGGCGTGCATGAAAACGCCAGCTACATTTAATTGGGAGCACGTAGATGAACACTACTGCAATCCGAAAGCTTCCTCAGGAGGCGAGCATTTTGATGGTGTTGGTTGGAATTGCTGCGCTTTTTGAGATCCTTGGCTGGATTTTCATTGGGCAAAGCTTTCTGGCCAACTCCAAGCGCCTCGTTATCATTGTTCTTCAGGTATCTATCATCGGCATCATTGCTGTTGGTGTAACGCAGGTCATCATTACCTCTGGCATCGACTTGTCGGGCGGGTCTGTGGCGGCACTCTCTGCCATGGTGGCAGCGAGCTTTGCGCAAGCGTCGGGCGGTTTTTCCATCTTCTATCCCGGCATTGTAGACCTACCCGTTATTGTTCCTCTGTTGGCTGGTATCGGGGTTGGGTTGCTGGCAGGAAGTATCAACGGAGCCATTACCGCCTATACCGGAGTTCCCCCGTTCATTCCTACATTGGGAATGCTTGTTGCAGCCCGCGGGCTTGCCGTGCTGTATGCAGAAGGTCAGCCAATCTTTGGTCTGACCGAGCAATATACGGCGATTGGGCAAGGCATTAATCCAGTCCTGATCTTTCTCGGAGTTGCTCTGCTCTTCCACGTTCTTTTGAAGCACACGGTTTATGGGCGCCGGACGTATGCGATCGGCTCCAACGAAGAGGCGGCCCGAATAGTCGGCATCAAAGTGAACCGCCATAAGGTTCTTGTGTACGCGATTGCGGGTGGTCTTGCTGGTCTTGCTGGCATCGTCATGAGCGCGCGAGCGACAATGGGCCAGCCTGGCATGGGCTTCATGTACGAGTTGGATGCAATCTCCGCAGCTGTCATTGGCGGAACGTCATTGTTCGGCGGCAAAGGGAAGATTTCGGGGACCGTTATCGGCGTCTTCATTCTCGGCGTTATCACATCAGGTTTCACCTTCCTGCGGATCGATTTTTATTATCAGGAAATCGCCAAGGGCATGATCATCGTTGCTGCCGTTATCGCTGACCAGCGTCGGCAGGCTCGTAAGGCATAGTTCGGAGGCCATCTTGATTAATTCATCATCAACATTAGGCTCGGCCGAAACGCAAAAGTCCCTCCTTCAGCGGCTTCCAAAGGACACGGGTATTCTTCTGGTCCTCGTCGGAATCGCCGCAATTTTTGAAGTTTTGGGCTGGTTTGTCGTTGAGCAAACTTTCATCTTCAACGGTCAACGTCTGTTCATCATGATCCTGCAGATGGCAATCATTGGCATTCTTGCGATTGGCGTTGGTCAGATTATCATCATGGCAGGCATAGATCTTTCCGGTGGCTCCATTCTTGGTTTCGCCGGTATCGTAGCTGCCTCTCTGGCGCAAAGTTCAGAGTATGCCCGGGCTGTCTATCCAGCGCTTACAGATCTGCCGATCATCTTTCCGGTACTCGCAGGCATTGCTGTGGGAGCGCTGCTTGGTTTTGTCAATGGGAGCGTAATTGCCATTACCGCAATTCCGCCGTTTATCGCGACCCTTGGGATGCTTGTCGCAGCGCGTGGCTTGGCGCGTTGGTATACAAGTGGCAAGCAGGTGAGCTTCCTGACTGAGGATTTTGCCATCTTTGGTTCCGGAGCCTGGCCCGTTGTAACATTCTTGATTGTGGCTGGCGTCTTCCATGTGCTCTTGAAATATACGGTTTATGGGCGCCGTACCTATGCAATCGGCTCAAATGAAGATGCTGCCCGTGTTGCAGGCATCGCTGTCAAAAGGCACAAAATCCTTGTGTACACCATGGCAGGAGCTCTCTATGGCATCGCCTCCATCGTTCAGACCTCGCGCGCAATGACCGCTCAATCGGGCACTGGCCTGATGTTGGAACTGGATGCAATCTCGGCAGTTGTGATTGGTGGAACCTCTCTCTTCGGCGGTCGTGGTCGCATTATGGGCACCATCATTGGTGTGCTCATTCTGGGTACGCTGACTTCAGGTTTCACCTTCTTGGGCATCGATGTTTATTACATCAATATCGTCAAGGGTGTTCTGATTGTTGCCGCCGTAGTCGCAGATACTTATCGGCAAAAGCGAGTTGCAGCCTGATGATGTGTAAAACTTCGAGGCTGGGAGGTCTGCTCCCAGTTTCGAAGGGATAACCAAGTAATAACACCAGAATTTAATTGTGTTTTTTTACTTGGGCCATCATTGATGAACGGATTAATTTATAACTTCCAGATGCGCAAAAACGAAAAGGCAGAGGATGGCTGTTACGCTAAAAGATGTTGCATTGCGTGCAGGAGTCTCTGCTTCCGCTGTGTCACGCTCCTTTACGGAAGGTGCAAGTGTTTCCGCAAAAACTCGCCGAAAAGTCGAAAAAGCAGCGCACGAATTGGGCTACCGACCCAATGTTTTAGCTTCCAGCTTAACAACGCGGCGGACAAAGCTCATTGGTCTGGTTTCCAACAATTTCCATAACCCTGTTTTTCTGCAGGTCTTTGATCTGTTTACGCAGTCATTGCAGGCAAAAGGGCTCAGGCCTCTTCTCGTAAACCTTTCAGGTGAGGTTGATCCGGCTAAATCACTCGATATGCTTCTGCAATACAGCGTTGATGGGGTAATTGTAGCGTCTTCCACTCTGCCTCCTGATTTTGCTGAATCATTCCGGCATGCAAAAATTCCGGTTGTGCATTCCTTTGGGAGATGCAACGCGACGCCGACTGTGCACACCGTAGGCATTGATAACCGTTACGCCGGTGAGTTGGCTGCGGAGCTCTTGCTCTCTAAAGGGTATGAGCACATCGGATTTTTGGGTGGGCCGGAAAATGCGTCATCTACGCAGGATCGTCTCTTCGGTTTTCAACGAGTTCTCGCTGAGCATCCTAGTGTAAAATCATCCGTCGATTTTGCGGAGGATTACTCTTATGATGCAGGTAGGAAAGCGATGCAGAGCATCTTGCTGAAAGACCGCGCTAACGCTTATTTTTGTGGTGATGACGTGCTTACTATCGGAGCATTGAGTGCCGCGCAGACCGCTGGTCTAAAAGTACCGGAAGAAATAGGCTTTATTGGCTTCAACAACATGGAAATGGCAGGTTGGGCAAATATCAATCTGACAACCATTCATCAGCCTGTTCAGCAAATCATTTCATCCTCTGTTGAGCTGCTTGTTGACTGCCTGGAAGATCCAGATCGGATTCCTGAAACACGTATGTTTCCATGCCGTGTGGTTGAACGTGGAACACTTTTACAAAAGGCCGCTTAGTTGCTGGCAAATACCAGGGGCGCTTACAAAAAAAGGGGCCAGTAAGTATACGGCCCCTTTTCAAAAGTGTTACTTCAGTAGGGTTGGAACGGCGTCTTGCCATGCACCAGCTGCATGCGCTGACTTTACTGCAGCATAGACACTTGCCATAGACCGCAAACCATCTTCACAGCTTGGGAATAGGAAAGTTGATCCCTCAGAAGATCCGCTGGCTTTGTCCGCGTTGATCATCTCTGCTAGGTCGCAATAGATGTTGGCAAAGGCCAGGGGCATGCCTTCGGAGTGGCCAATTGTTACGCGCGATGCGTTTTGGGCTGCATCATACAGGTCACCAGCGCCGCGCTCGATGATCTGGGTACGACCATTCAATGGTGTGTAGTACAACTGGTTGGGGTGTTCCTGTTGCCAGGCCAACCCACCTTTTTCACCAAACACTTGCAAGCTCAGGCCATGCATACGCCCCACGGCAACTGCTGATGTCCAGAGCCGCCCAACTGCACCACCATCCATTCGGAAGTTGATCATTGCGTCATCTTCCAGTTCGCGGGTGGCAATAGTCGATGCAAAGTCAGCTGAGACAGTCGATACTTCCTGTCCGGTTACAAAGCAGGCCATATGCAACGCGTGGATACCTGCATCAGCTAACACGGCAGAAACGCCAGCAGCAGCAGGATCGTAGCGCCAGCGAACGCGTGGATTATCGGCATCAGCTGCGTCGGCGTGGAAACCATGCGCGAACTCTGCTTTTACAAGGCGGACTTCGCCCAGTTCACCTGCGGCAATCATTTCTCTCATCTGGCGAACCAAAGAAAATCCTGAATAGCCAAAGTTTACCGCGCACTTTTTGCCAGTCTGACGACTGATCTTTACGATCTCTTCGCCTTCTTTGACAGTCATGGTCATCGGCTTTTCACAAAGCACGTGAAAACCACCTTCGAGGAAGGCCTTGGTGATCTCGAAGTGTGTTGCGTTTGGTGTTGCAATAGTAACAAGATCAACTTTGTCACTGCGCGTTTTTTCAGCGGCCAGCATTTCCTGCCAATCACCATAAGCCCGGTCTTCTGCAATACCCAGCGACTGAGCAAACATGCGCCCTTTTGCTGCATCTGCATCCAGAGCGCCCGCAGCCAGCTGAAACAATCCGTCAACGGATGCACCTAGACGGTGCGCAGGACCAATCTGGCTTCCTTCGCCGCCTCCAATCAGACCCCAGTTTAATTTAGTCATGATGTTTCCTCAGTGAAAGCCAATGGATTCCAGGTAGTTACGATTGTGTTTAGCATCATCGATCGGAGATGTGTCACCTTGTGGATCGCAGTCTTGTTCAACCGTACACCAACCTTCGAAGCCTGCCTGGCGCAGTTTTTCAAGCACTGCTGGGAAATTCACTTCTCCCTCACCAAGGTTACAGAAAATCCCTTGAGCGCATGCGTCGTAAAAACCAATCCTGTTGGTTATAACCTCTGCCTTTACCGGTGCCGATGTATCTTTGAAGTGCATGTAAGAAATGCGGCCCATATGGCGGTCCATGAATGCAACCGGATCAAAGCCAGCATATGTCGAGTGGCCAGTATCTAAACAGATTTTTAGTAACTCGGGATCGGTTTCAGCTATGAGGCGCTCTAACTCACTCTCAAAGTCCATAAAGCCTGCGGCATGCGCGTGGATGCCGACTGTAAGGCCGTATTCTTCGGCCCCCATACGCGCAACTGTCATGATACGCTCTTTGAATGCAGTCCACTCCTGCAGATCCATTTGCTCGGCTTCACTCGCACGTCCGGCAGTTGGTGCCCTCCGTGGTGAAATTGAGTCAATCAGCACCAAATGCTCGGCACCATGAGCCTTCAGGGCTTCGCAGGTCCGCTTCGCGCCATCCCAAACATCCTCCCATGCTTTCGGATCATGAAATGGCCGGAAAACGACACCCCCAACCAGTTCCAGATCCCGCTTCACAAGCGCATCCTTCAGCACTGCCGGGTCCTCTGGCATATAACCAATCGGCCCAAGTTCGATGCCCTTGTAGCCCGCGGCGGCACATTGATCGAGAACGCTTTCCCAGCTCGGGTTACGTGCATCATCTGCGAACTCTACCCCCCATGAGCAGGGCGCATTACCAATTCTAATTCCCACGTTTCATCCCTTTGTTGTACTTAGAGCGATGTTGCTAATCTACTGGTGCCATCATGCTGCTGTGGCGGACTTATGTTCAGGCCGGAGGAGGGGTATGGAAAATTGAAAGCGGTTTCAATATGATTTGCCACAGCATTGACCAGACTGAAACTATATCGAACGTAAGGCCCTCTCATCTGAAAACCTGCAGCCTTTCTTTAAGCCCGAACCTCTGGAGAACATGAAGTCACGCAAACGACGTGTTCACATATGAACGGGCAAAAAAATCATTCTACACTCGATATAAACGCTATTTTTGCCCCTCTTACTGCGAACAGGTAGGTGTAACCCCTCCGAGCAATCCTAAGATCTGATCGCGAGAAAGATGCGGATAGTTCAGCGCAATCTCATAGATCTCTCACCTGTAGTTACCTCTCATCAGCGCAGTTCCAGTTGGGTCAAAATACATCTCCCAGAAAAGATTTGTTGCAACCGGTTGCAAAATAGGTATCCTTCAAAATTACCACGGCGTCAATAGACGAGTTGATGGGACCGCGAATTGTGGCGGAACAAGGCGACAATTGCAGGCGGAAGGAAATAGGGACACCATGACCACAAAAAGTGAAATCACCACTGGCACAATCCGTTTGACTATGGCGCAGGCGATCATCCGGTATCTTGCAAACCAGTACATAAGTATTGACGGTGACGAAGTGCTGCTCTGCGGAGGTGGGTTCGGAATTTTTGGTCACGGCAATGTGTCATGCTTGGGCGAGGCACTATATGAGCATCGCGATACACTTCCGCTTTATCGAGGTCAGAATGAACAAGGCATGGGCTTTGCCGCTGCAGCCTATGCCAAATATCATTTACGTAAGAGATTCATGTTCTGCACGGCTTCAGCAGGACCAGGCACAACAAACCTTGTCACATCAGCTGCGTTAGCACACACGAACAGGCTTCCAATGCTACTGTTATGTGGCGATGCGTTCATCTCAAGATTGCCGGACCCAGTGCTGCAACAGGTGGAGCATTATGGTAATCCGACTGCATCAGTGAATGATGCCTTCCGCGCAGTCTCCCGTTACTGGGACCGTATTACACATCCAGCACAGATCATTCAGTCGTTGCCTGCTGCGATAGCGACCATGCTTGACCCGGCAGATTGCGGTCCAGCGTTCCTGGGACTGCCGCAGGATGTGCAAGGTTGGGCCTATGACTACCCTGTTGCTTTCTTCGAGAAAAAAGTTCACCGCATCCGTCGGCAGACAACTGATGAGCTGGAGCTTGATGACGCGATTGCACTGATTAAATCCGCCGAAAAGCCTGTGATCATAGCAGGCGGTGGCGTGCAATATTCTGGCGCAACGCAGGAGTTGCTTGCGTTTGCTGAGCAGACACAAATTCCGGTTACAGAAACAATAGCGGGCCGTGCAAACCTGCTGTCTGATCACCAGCTGAATTGCGGACCAATCGGCGTAACAGGCTCAAACTCGGCAAATGCTATTGCTGCTGATGCTGACGTGGTTATTGCTGTTGGAACACGTTTACAGGACTTTACTACAGGGTCATGGACCGCTTTCAGAAAAGATGCTCGGTTTGTTTCCCTGAATGCCGCTCGTCATGATGCAAGCAAGCATCGTTCACTCCCTGTCGTGGGAGATGCAAAACTAGGATTGTCTGCGCTTATTGCATCCTTAAAGCAATACAAGGCTCCAGAGACGTGGATCGCATTTGCGCAACAGGAGAAAGCAGATTGGCTTTCCTATGTGAAGCACAATGTTGACCCCGCAAATGGACCCAACAGCTATGCGCAGGTTATCGGTGCCGTAAACGACCTGTGTGACACCAATGACAGGGTTGTTGCAGCTGCAGGCGGCCTACCTGCCGAAGTTACCGCTAACTGGCAAACCAAAGCCATCGGCTCGGTTGATGTCGAATTCGGTTTCTCATGCATGGGCTACGAGATTGCTGGTGGTTGGGGGGCACGTATTGCTCAATCCGAGAAAGAGACAGATCAGGATACCATCGTGTTTACAGGTGACGGTTCCTACCTGCTCATGAACTCGGATATCTATTCCTCCGTCCTGACCGAAAAGAAGCTCATTGTCATGGTTTGCGACAATGGTGGCTTCGCCGTGATCAACAAACTGCAAAACAACACCGGCAACACTTCTTTCAACAACCTGATCAAAGATTCACCAACAATTACAAACCCTGTTGCCGTGGATTTTGCTGCGCACTCAAGAGCTCAGGGTGCACTGGCAGAAACCGTAGAGACGATTGAAGAGCTGCGTGAAGCGTTCAAGCGCGCAAAGGCTGCAGACCAAACCACGATCATTTCTATTCAGGTCGATCCTTATGAAGGATGGACACAGGAAGGTCATGCATGGTGGGAAGTTGGACTGCCTGAAGTTTCTAACAGTCAGAACGTACGCACCGCACATGAAGAATGGGAAGCTGGTCGTATAAACCAGCGCGTGGGTGTGTAATGAACAGACTTTTGCAACAGTTGCAGGGAAAAAGATATCTGGTTGTCGGGCGTGCAGGCATGGACCTCACGCCGGAACCTGCAGGCACATCAATTGAAGATGCGCAAACCATGTCTGTCCATCTGGGCGGATCAGCTGCAAACATTGCAGTCGCCCTGCGCCGGCAAGAGTGTCACGTCTCGTTGCTGACCCGTGTTTCTGACGATGCAATCGGACGTTACTGCGTCAATCAATTGGAGCGGTACGGAATAGACCACAAGTACGTCACCCCAATTGGTGGAGAGTACAGAAACAGCCTTGCACTCTCGGAAGCACGTTTGCTCGACCATCAGACGACCATTTACCGAAATGGTGCAGCTGATTTTATGATGAGCGAAGCCGATGTCGACGCTGTTGATTTCTCTCAGTTTGATGCAATTGTCACCACAGGAACTTTGCTGGCCTCCGAGCCGTCTCGCACAGCGACTTTCTACGCCTTGGAGAAAGCAAAAGCTGAGGGATTGGTTTCGATTTTTGATATCGATTACCGCCCTTACAGTTGGGCATCTGCACAGGAAGCCACAGGTACATATAAACGCATGAGCTCACTCTGTGATGTCATCGTAGGTAATGACGAGGAGTTCGGCTTTATGGCTGGGAACATAGCTAATGGCCCAATGTTTGCCCACGAACTTGCAAACAGATCTGACTGTATCTGTATTTACAAAATGGGCTCAAAAGGCTCGACCACTTACACTGTAAATGAGTCATTTCAGACCGGCATATTCACTGCTTCTGCAATGAAGCCGACCGGTGCTGGAGATGCATTTCTAGGTGGTTTCCTATCCTCACTTTCAAATGGAAAAACCTTGCAGCAGAGCGTTATTCGTGGGTCTGCCTGCGCAGCAATTGTGGTTTCAAAGGTTGGCTGTGCAACAGCAATGCCCGATGAAAAAGAACTGGTCAGGTTTTTGAAGCAACACAGCATTTCCATGGAAGAAACATTGAGTTCGACGAAGGACTAAGCATGCATATCCCTCCATATAATAATCAGAATAAACCCATCGTAGACGTTGATGATACCCGCGTCCCGTTAAACTACTTCAACATCGTAAAACTGAAAAAAGGGGAAGCGTTCCACTATCAGGTCCCCGGTTATGAAACCTGCATCGTACCTGCAACCGGCTCGGTGAACGTTGAATGCGAAGGGCTGAACTGGGACGGCATAGGTGGTCGCGGTGTAGATGTTTGGGATGGTGAGCCTGAAGGGGTCTATATCCCGACAGGAGCGAAAACAACAATGACTTGTGTGAGTGATGCGGCCGAAGTGTTTATCGCTGGTGCGCGGTATGACGGTGTTCTGATGCCGTTTGCTGTAAGATCATCCGAACTGGATGTTGTTCAGTACGGCTCAGATGACACGAAAACACATCGCAAAATCAAACATATAATTGGAACTAAATATCACGACAAGGTTGGCCGTCTCTTGGTCTCCGAATTGTTTACTGTGGGGCAGGGAGGGTGGTCAGGTTTTCCTTCTCACAAGCATGATACTGACAATTTACCCCATGAAACACGGCATGACGAAACCTACAACTTCCGCTTCCGGCCAGAGCATGGGTTTGGAATGCAGTTGCTTCAGAAAGAAGATGGGAAAGTCGGAGAAGCCTATCATATCGTAGATGGATCAACTCTCGTTATTGACAGGGGCTACCACCCCTGTGTCGCTGCACCGGGCTACGAAATGTATTACTTCACAATTCTCGGTGGCCTCAGCCAACGCTCACTGGTGCAGCATTTTCAGCCAACACACGCATATCAGGTCGAAACGATCCCCGGAATCAAAGATATGATTGCCAAGTTTAAGTAGTGATACAGTAATGCCTATTGCAAACCTTAAAGACGTTTTAGTACCAGCCATGAGCAATGGGACAGCCGTTGCTGGCTTTGTTGTCTTAGGTTGGGAAGATGCACGTGCATTTGTGGAGGCTGCCGAAGAGATCGGCTGCCCGGTCATTCTGCAGGCAGGTCCTGGATGTCGCGCCCATACTCCATTGGAAGTTCTGGCGCCAATGTTTAGAGTTCTAGCTGAGACAGCCTCTGTTCCAGTGGTTGCTCATCTTGACCACGGCTACGAAGTAGAGGATTGCCTGAAAGCAATAGACCTTGGCTTTACTTCCGTCATGTTTGATGGCTCCAAGCTTCCTCTTGAGGAAAACATCCGCCTGATGCAGTCCATCGCTGCAAACGCTAAGCCACATGGTGTCTCTCTGGAAGGAGAAGTCGGCTTTGTTGGCTACGCTGAGGGTGCTGTGTCCTCAGGTACGAAACCAGAAGAAGCCGCGCAGTTTGCGAAGGAAAGTAATGCCGACGCGCTCGCAATCTCTGTCGGTAATGTGCACTTGCAACAAGAAAAAGCAGCAATGATCGATTTCGATCTGGTCCATGCCATTGAAAACGTCACCAACATTCCGCTCGTGCTACACGGAGGCTCTGGGATTCCTGCAAAAGTCAGGCAGAAACTGGCAAAAGAAACAAAGATCTGCAAGTTCAATATTGGTACCGAAGTTCGCATGGCCTTTGGGCAATCGCTTCGGAAAACTCTGAATGAGGACGCACAGATTTTTGACCGGATAAAACTCCTGACGCAAGCAGAAGAAAGCGTCAAACAGGCAGCTAAGAAAGTCATGCTGGATATAAGTATGGCATAGCATGTCTCGGTCTCGAGCAGATAGGCTCTTGAGAGGGTGATTAGCTTGCTCTTTCAGAGTGAATGAAAGGGAAAGTGGTGCATAAACAGCTGCGCCAATATAGAGATCTGCACTTCTCCATAGGGGGCGACAAGCAGTACCTCATTTTAAGGTTTGCGTTTCGTCACATAATCTTGGCAATTCACTCCAATGTTTTGAGCTTCAAATATGCGAGGTCATGGCTTTCAAGTGCGAGATGCACTCCTTGAAGATTCCGCAGACACCACTTTCGTTCTACATGAAAGCACTTCCCAATTACGCGATGCAGATCATAACAATGATCCATGCAAGGCTTCCAGATGGTTGGCTAACAAGACCCCCGCAACTGCGTTGCCATTTTACTAGTCGCGTGTTTAGCGATCCGTCGGCGCAGGGGACACTCGCAATGCGCATGGTCTGCCAGCGGCCCAGCGTATCAACACAAACGCCGAGCTCTTTGGCAAGCTCGGCGCGTGTCATCCAACCATCAAGTATGGCTTTGGGTTGTGTCTGTTCAGGTTCAAGTTCCGGGGTAGGGATGTTGTCTTCCATGTGCTCCTCCAAAGCAAAACCGCTCGGGCTCAAACGGTTTGCGGAAAAGCTAAGCATGGAGAGCAAATGAGCGTATAGGCGTTCAAACATTAAGGCAACGCCTATTGAGGACAATCGAACCGTTTCCTGAGGCTACTCCCTCGATGCGTCGGAGGCCTCAAACCAAGGGTCGCAACTGCCCCTGTGAGTTCATGAAGATTTGGAATATCCCATAGATATCAATGGTCAATTTTAGAATTCGAGTTGCAGCAAAAACCTTCAGTATTTCAAACAGTTGATATTCTGGTCAAATCAACTCTGCTGGACGTGCTGATTTGAGAAACTGGCCTGTTGTAAGCCGGTAAAGGTCTTAAGTTTTTCTGGAAATTGCCTGACCTAAACGGCAGGCTGAATGCGAACTACATGCGGTGATGTGTTCTTTGATGAGGCCCAATAGAAGCTGGATGCCACAGGGGAGGGATACCAATGACGCTGCCATCAAAAGAGTATTTCACAGTTTTTGAAGCCGAGGCGCGTTGGGGCGTTCCTCTTGCCACCATTGCAGGCTGGGCTGAGGCGGGGCGGTTTCGCCTTGTCACCAGCACGCCATTGGTTGTGTGCGGGGCACAAAAAGTGTGTGGGATGGTCGAGCTGTGCGGATCGGACCTGTTCAAAATGCTGGGAACAGCGGGAGTGCCTGCACGCGCCTGCCTTGTGCACCGCGTGATCCCTTTGCGCAAGAAAGGTGCTGAACTGCTTTATGTCACCTGCCCAAGGCAAGGCCTGGCCGTGCACCCCAATGAGCTATGGATTCCAGCGACTGATCTTTATCGCTTTGAAGAAAAGCATGGCCTTGGTCAGCGTGGTGGTCAAAGCGGTGATCGGGGTGGGCGTGAGCCTAAATATGACTGGGAAGGGATGTGGGCACCGCTGTGTGTCCATCTGTTTACACAAGGTGTTCCAAATACTTTGAATGAGCTCGCCAGTGCGATGCAGGACTGGTTTATTGAGGCCTCTCCAGCCGGAGAGGCGCCTGATATGAGTACCATCCGCCGCCGTATTCAGCCTCTTTGGCAGGCCCTGAAAACGGCACGGGAGAACTAGCAGTCATGGGTAGTGCAGAAAAGACAGGTGAGGTTGGAGTAGGTGGGATAATTTGCTGCGTGTGTCGGCGTGGCTTGGCGGTCACATAACCTGCAACTGCATTAACGCTTTCACGTAATGGAGATTCCATCAGATGAGCATAGCGCTGGGTTGTACTCATCTGAGTATGGCCTAAGAGCCTGCCGATTACTTCAAGTGAAGCGCCTCCAGACACCAGAAGAGATGCAAAAGTGTGGCGCAGATCATGAATGCGGACATCGGAGATTTCTGCTTGCTTCAAGATGCCTTGCCAATACCGGCGCATTTCATGAACTGGTTGCCCGGAAACGTCTCCTGGAAACAGCCAGGGGCAGTTTTCGGAGACAACGGACTGGCGTCTCCTCACCAGGTCAGCGACCTCAGGTGATATAGGCAGGCGGTGGATACGCTTCTGTTTGGTATTGGTTGCTGGCTTGAACCAGGTCAGGAGTTCGAGGTTGAACTGCTCAAAGCGGGCAAATCTTACTTCGCCCAGACGTGAGCCTGTGAGAAGGCAGAGGCGGATCACATCAGCCCCGCGTTTGTCTTTGCAATTCTCGAGCGCATCAGACAGACGGTTGATCTCATCAAGTGACAAGAACCGCTCGCGGGCATTCTCTAGCCTTTTGTGGAACCCTTGCGCTGGGTTATCAGGAGGCATCTTCCACTGAGCTGACAGATTGAACATCTTGCGCAAGATCTCGCCGAGACGATTGGCGCGGATCGGTGTGGATTTTGGTTTGCTTCGGCGTTTGAGTTTCTTTGCGGGACGATGTCGCCCAGCGGCCACGTTGCTGAGCAGCTTGTTGACATCCGCAGGTGAAATCTCGCGCACCAGAAGGTTCTTCCACTGCGGCAGCACCAATTTACTCAGCATGGAAATCTGGTCTGCCTGATTGCGGGCGGCAAGTTTGGGTAGGTGCTCATCGATATAACGCTCAATAAGATCGCTTACGCGCGGCACAACACGTTTTGCTTCCCGGTTGCCCAACGGGTCGTAATCAAGCTCAATCTCCCGGCGGATGGTTTTGGCTCGCTCTCGTGCTGCGACTACACTCCAGGCCGGCCATTGGCCGATGGTGTAGCGACGCTGGCGGCCATTGACGCGGTAGGACACGTTAAACGCCTTGGTGCCGGACTTGTAGATCACCAGTGCAAAGCCGGCGACCACGCTGTCAAACAGCTGGTATTGCCGAACCGTGGGCTTTGCTGTGCGAGCAATCTTTTCTGTAAGGCGCTGACGACTTGGCACAATCTACTCCCCCTCACATAACATCCAAGTAATGCGTAGTGTGCCAGCTCTTGCAAGATCTAAGTCTTTGCTTATGGCGTGCTCACGCTTGCAGGGAAGTCTAATTGGAGCAGATCTTGGGCGTATAGGCGTTCATAGGCGTTCATAGGCGCTCAAAGGCAATGAAAGGCGTTCAAAGGCAGTGAAAAATAGAAGGGGTGCGCGCAGGACGCCAAATCAGGAGATAAATCACCCCTGCGAAAGAACTGGAAGATGAGCGGCGATAGGCTGAGCTGCCAGCTTCAGCCAGTTTGCATATCAGGCATTATTCCTGAGCAGTATTCATCTGAAAGCAATTCTTCGCTGTCAAAGGTCACTATAAGCTCCCCTAAGAGGAACTGTTTTGGAGGTCATTTGAGGCCTGAAGCCCCCAAATTCAGCTCAAAAAGGACTTTGTCTTTGAGTTCTTATTCCGATTTTCCCTTATATTTCAGGGGTAAGCCAAAAGCAGCCCAGACTGGGCCGAAAATGGCCCGCTGATTTCCCATATTTTTCAATAATATAGCCGCCTTTTGGCGTCTTGTTTACTTTCCGGGCCAGAAGTGGCTCAAGTTTACGTAGCGGCACTAAATTTGCAGCGCTGCGCCGCAAGGCAGCTTTGTGCGTGTTCTAAAATTAATTTCTCTTGTTATTTCAATAGTATGGGGCTGTACTGGTGTGTTCATTTCTTCTGCTTTCGCACTCTGGCATGCAAGTTGCTGTTGTGTTGGTACGCTGTCGCAGACTGGGGTCTGGGGCTGTGGCCCATTCTCAT
>NZ_LMCI01000038.1:283433-314772 GCF_001623145.1 Pseudovibrio sp. W64
GTGCGCTTGATTGGCTGATGTGATCCTTCAACCAGCCGGATAATCTCCAACTTCTCGTGGGCGGGATATCTCATTCGTCGTCTCCCCCATCCTCGAGCATGCTTTTTTAAGAAGCCGCAGCTCCAGAGCTTGTTCGGCGACCACCTCTTTGAGATCGCGTGCTTCTTTGCGCAGCACCCTTGACCTCACCGGTGCTGGACTGACGGGCCGTATCACCAGCAAGTCGCTTCTTACCAGCTTCCAGAAACTCCTTCGACCAGCTGTAGTAAAGCCCCTGTGAGATGCCCTCTTGTCGGCACAACTCGGCAATACTGTCCTCACCGCGCAGTCCAGCCAGAACGATATGGATCTTGTCTTCAGTGGAATAGCGCTTTCGGATCTTGCGCCGGATGTCTTTAACCGCCTTCTCAGCTGCAGCGCTGGCGGTCCTTGTGTATTGCCCCATTGTTCACTCCTAATCTAGTGATCATGGGCCAAAACACTCCCTTACTCAAATCGATCGATCTGTCCATAAGGCGTCGCCGACAAACAGACTGAATGCACCAGCGCGTACATGGCGGTATGAGTTGACTGAAAGGCGGTGAAAGGCGTTCAAAGGTAGTGAAAAGTAGAAGGGTACGCATAAGGTGCCAGATCAGGAGAAAAATAACCCCTGCGAAAAGCTGGAAAATGAGTAGCGGCAAGCAGAGCTGCCAGCTTCTGTATAGATTGCATGTCAGGCATAATGCTGAGCGATCTTCATCGGAAGGCTATTTTTCGCTGGCAGGGGCCGACAATTGCGCTTCTCGAAGAAACTGATTTGAAGGGCATTTAGGGCGCGAAGGGTCTCTCATGCGGCTCAAATAGCGCTTTGCCTTTGAGGGGCTATCCTGATTTTCCTTTATATTTCAGGGACGGGCGATTGTTGGTCAGGATTGGGCCAAAAATTGGCTCGCTGTTTTCTTGTATTTATCAGATACTTATCTCGGGCGTTAGAGTTTTAAGCCATCTTTGGCTCAAGCTTACGCTGCGGTATTTAACCTGGTGCTCTGCAACTAGGCACAAATTTGCGGATACTTCCGAGTTGTTTTCCTTTGTTATTTCAACAAGTAAGCGAGTTCTGGTGTGCTCTCTTCTTCTATTTCTCTCACTCTGGCATGCAAGTTGCAGTTGTGTTGGTACGCTGTCGCAGACTGGGGTCTGGGGCTGTGGCCCATTCTCATCAAATGGGGTTCATTATTTGTTTTGCTGCGTCTGTCCGCACACGGAGGGCGCTCACCAGGAGCATACTATGCCAACACCCGCTTATATCACCATTGAAGGGTCAACTCAGGGTCCAATCACTCAAGGCGCGTTTACTGAAGATTCCGTCGGTAACGTGTGGCAGGAAGGTCATGAAGACGAGATCATGGTGCAGGCCATTGATCACACCGTCATCATTCCTCGTGATATCCAGTCCGGCCAGCCAGCTGGTCAGCGCGTGCACACTCCGTTCAAGTTCACCTGCTCCATGAACAAGTCCATCCCGCTGCTTTACAATGCGCTGGTTTCCGGTGAGATGCTGCCTAAGTGTGAAGTCAAATGGTACCGCACCAACTCTTCCGGCAAGCAGGAGCATTTCTTCACCACCTCCTTTGAAGATGCGCTGATCACCAACATCGAGTGTGGCCTGCCGCATTGTCAGGATCCGAAGAACGCTGACTTCACTCAGTTGATCACCATTGAACTGTCTTACCGCAAGATCATGTGGGAGCACACAGTCTCTGGCACGTCTGGTGCTGATGACTGGCGCGCGCCTGCAGCTTAAGTCTCTATCCTCATTGAGGATGGAAGTCAGATCCGGGCCAGCTTTGGCCCGGACACTGCCTATGGGTGAGTTCACACCAGGCAGTCTTTGATTTGGGCCTGATCTGCGGAGTTGGAATATGCAGTTTGTCTCTGGCAAAGCCTCAGCAAAGCGCGGCTACTTGCGCAGCTTCTTTCGCGCCCTGTTGTGGCGACGGCGCAAGGTCGAGGCGGTAGCTGAAGCTGCACCAAAAGAGTGCGATCCGGCAGGCACAGCCCATGTGGCTCTGCAAGGTCGTGATCGACCTGAGCGCTCGTCAGATGCACTGCACGAAGACCTGTCCGAAGAGCTGGAGATCCGGGGCTTTCTGGATCAGTTTCCCGGCCACCGCTTGATGGTCAGGCCAGGGGAACAGCCCCATAAGGAGATATTCTGATGGTCTATTCGCTCGCAGAACAACGCATGGCAGCAGAGCTCATCAACCCACGCCAGGATGAAGCTGTCGTGATGGACTTGGAACTGTTCGCGCAAGCGGTGGTAGATAGCCATCAAAGCCTTGGAGCAACAACGGGTGGTGCCCTTGACCTAGCGAGCCTGCCAGTGCTGCTGCGGGACATGAAGGGTGGTCAGACACTCCTGAAGGAAATCGGCCTGCAGGGGCGCTATTACACCAAAGTGGTGAACGGCAAGACCTATGTGGTGTTTAAGGGATACTCCGCCTTGCGTGAGACCTTGAAGGGCACACGGTATCTGTCCACCTCGCCGAAAGTCATTGCGTTTGGCATTGGCCCAGAGGCACTTAAATCTGCAGGAAGGTCCAATGCGATCATAATGATCACCTGCTATGTGGCACTCGATGTGATGCAGTTCGTCATGAGTGATGAGCAGCTCTATCACGAGCTGTTTGCCAACATCATTACTGATGTTGCTATTGGCACGGTCGCGATGGCCGCGGGAGCTCTGGCAGCAGCAGGAGCTGTTGCTATTGCTGGTACAATTACCGCGATTGCTCTGCCTGCAGTCGTTGTGACCGGAGGGGCAATCATTGTGGGGCTCTATGTCGGGCACAAGTTAAGTGAGCTATCAGAAAGCTATCAGATTAAGAAAAAACTCGGCGCAGCCTTGCTTTGGACCGGCCAAGCTGTCGCTCATGGAGTTCAGAAAGTCGGCAAGGTCATTCATGCTGCACATGTTGCCATGAAGCAGAAAGTGGAAGAGTTTGAACGTCGCAGCAATCGCTTTATGAACCAGTTGGAACGTGAGACCATCTGGCATTTTGGCGGTCCAGATTTGTATAATCAGCTCTATCGGAGACACTGATGTTGGGGTGGGTGATTGATAAGGGCACACTTGCTGGTCGTTGGGTCGGTCAGGACATTCGTCGCCTCCATGCAGTGATGCTCCTTCTCGATTTGATAGGAATTTCCGCCTGCTTGGATGTAATGCGTCCCGCGTTTCTAGCCATTTTTGCTCAGCCTCCTGAACCTGAACTGTTGCAGGTTATCCGGGGTAGATCCCGTTTTTTGCTGGCTGGAGCAGCATTACCGATGCTTCACCTTGCCATCACTCCTTGGGGGCAACATTGGATTAAGCGGTCAGCCCAAAGCTTCTCAGTCGTGTTCTTAATCGTTGCTATCGGCGGAGCATTTCTCGGAATGGTAGTCACAGACTATGCGCGCGCGCAGGCGATCCTTGTAGGGTATCGCTCTTGCGACCAAACGTTCCTGAATGACTTCCAGCGCAAGAACGAAGTACTGGTTGCTCCCGGTGTGTTGTGTCCGCCAACCTCTGCTGCTGGAAAACCCTATCCGCCGCCGGGGTGAAGCCCTAACGAAGCCCGCCAGACCACTCTCAATACTTGTACGTCCTTTGTTTTTTCTTTTGCCAGTGAGTTTGTTATGAATGCTATTGTCCAAATCCCGCAGCTCTTCCAGGAACAAGATCTGGCCTTCACCTTTGCAGCTCCTGCGCAGCCCAACGCGGAATTGCTGGTCACCGGGTTCTCGGCAACAGAACGCCTTAACGGGCTCACGCAGATCCAGATTGAGCTTGCCAGCCCCGACAACGCGCTCGACTTGCATAGCCTGCTCGATACGCCTGCCACGCTGACCATTCATCATAAATACGAGGGCCTGCGCCATCTCTCTGGGGTGATCGCTGAGATTGCCCGTGGTAATGAAGGCCATCACCGCACCAGTTACTCGCTGACGCTGCTGCCCAGCCTGCACCGTTTAGCCCACGGCTCTGACTGCCGGATCTTCCAGAAGAAAAGCGTACCTGAGATCGTCAAGATCCTGCTGAAAGAACACGGCGTCGAGGATGTGAAGTGGGATCTGACCGAGCCTCATGAGGCGCGCGAATACTGCGTGCAGTACCGGGAAAGCCACTTAAGCTTTTTAGATCGCATCACGGCAGAGGAAGGCATCTGGTACTACTTCACCTATGGTGCCAATGGCCAGCATACGCTGCAGTTTATTGATAACCCGCAGATCGTCTCCGAGCTCCCAGACCAGCCCAAGCTAGAATATAACAGCATGGCTGGCGGGGCGGTCAAAGGCGTTTATTGCAACAGCTTTGTCCTTCGTGAGCAGCTGCGAGCCACCAGCTTCATGCAGCGCGATTATTCCTTCAAGAACCCACCTTACAACCAGCAACACGCCCATCAGCGCGGTGAGGACAACGGCTCTGCTGGAGACTATGCACTCTATGAGTATCCAGGGCGCTACAAGGCCGATGGTGTCGGCAAACCGTTCACAAAGCACCGGCTGGAGGCAGCTCGGGTAGAGGCCACCACAGGCCATGGCGCCACCAATGCCATCCACCTGATGGCAGGTCATCAATTTACGCTCACGGACCACCCGAACAGTGACTACAACATCAAGTATCATTTGCTCACCGTCTCGCATCAGGGCAGTCAGCCGCAGGCCGTGGCTGAGGAAGCCGGCAGCGGCTCCACCACTTACAGCGCCGGGTTTGAGGTCATGCCCGCGCGCCTGCCATACCGGCCCAAATTGCTCAAAAAGCCCTTGGTGGACGGCCCGCAGATCGCCCATGTCACCGGACCGGAAGGCGAAGAGATTTACTGCGATGAACATGGCCGGGTGAAAGTCTGGTTTCCGTGGGACCGCCACGGCAAGAAGAACGATACCTCCTCCTGCTGGATCCGCGTTTCTTCCAACTGGGCCGGCGCCAGCTGGGGCCACATCGCCATCCCCCGCATCGGCCACGAGGTCATCGTAGACTTCCTCGAAGGCGACCCAGACCAGCCAATTATCACAGGACGGACGTATCACAATAATAACAAGTCCCCGTACCAGCTGCCGGACCATAAAACGGTTATGACAATTAAGTCAGATACCCACAAGGGTATGGGTTCGAACGAGTTGCGGTTTGAAGATCAGGCTGGGATGGAACAAGTATATGTTCATGCCCAAAAAGATCAGGACATCATTGTCGAGAATGACCGGCGTGAACATATCCGGCATGACCGGCATCAGATTGTCGAGAACAACCGACACCTGCTGGTCAAGAACAACCATTATCAGCACATAGCAAAAGATGAATATCGTCGCATTGATAATGAGACGAACTGGATCTTCGGCGGCAAACTGCTTTTCAAGGTCTATAACGCCCTGCATACAACGGTTTACGGGGCTGTTGTGAACAGTTTTCGTGCTAACCGCTCCACCATGATCAAGGGATCGGACAGCCTCAAGGTTGAAGGAGGCTCGACGACGACTATTTTGGGCAAGACCACGGTCAAGGCACCCAATATTGTTCTGGAAGGCACCGAAGAACTGACCATCAAGGGGCCGGGTGGTTTCGTCAAGATTGATTCCGGCGGGGTTACGATTGTCGGCAACAAAGTAAAGATCAACCAGGGTGGTAGCCCGGGGACGGCGGCGGATGCCGCCCCACCACCGCCTGAAGAGCCAACGGACCCGAAAGCTGCTGAGGTTGCAACCGACCGGGGATACAGGTGATATGGCGTTGTCCTATACCAATATCCCTGACCATGTCAGCTGGGATGATCTGGCATCTCTTCGTGATGAGGGCAGATTGTTTGCTCTTGTTGATGCCTGCGGGAACAAGGATGTTCCTGGACATGTGGCTGATCTGAAAGAGGATGGCTTTTGTCTCTATGAGGAGCTGGCTGAGGATTATTACAATACGGAAGCGCCCCATCTTGTCCGACCCAAGGACGAGATGTGGGAGCATATTGTTAGCCTGACGCAAAGTGATGATGCTTGGGGCTTCTTTCTCGAGACATCTGATAGGGTTGCTACGTCCCATCTCGTTCAGCATTGGCGGAACTGGGTAAATGTCTATCCGCCCAAAGGGAACACAACTGTTCTCTTCCGTTTCTACGACCCGCGCCTTCTCGAAACATTTTTGAGCTCAATGACACCAGAAATGGCCCAAGCCTTCTGTGGTGATTTAGGGGCTTTCCATATCGCACCGAACAGCAAGGACAAATGCTTTTATACCTATCGCATCAATCACACCGAAGAAGCCGGGATTGCCAGCCTTCCGCCCTACCGGGTAGGTGCCAGGCAGTTCGAAGCATTGCGGGGCAAGCAGACTGAGCTTCGGCATGAACGCATTTTGGATTTTCTGCGTAAGGGCTTTGGTGAAAAGTTGACTGACCGCGGTGATAAGGACTTGCTAGCACTCGTTGCAAGATCGGAGAAAACCGCCAAAAAGCTTGGATTTGAAATGGAACGGGACAAGGTGAAGTTCATTGTCCTGACGACTGCTTTTGGTGAGGGCTTCCACGAAAATGGCGTACTGCCAGAGGCGAAGTCCATTCTTTCCGGGCCAGATTTTATGTCCGGGCAATCAAAAATCGAACGATTGACGCAGGTGGCCAGGCGCAAGGATGCGTCCAGGCTGGGTGCAGCATAGGACAGGGGCAATGACACAGGCAGAAACAGCAGGCGGTCAGCCAACCGGAGATGTGATTGACCTGGCCGATCTTGATTTTTCGACAGTCAAGGAACACCCGGACAGGATTTGTGACCATTGTCCGAATGCATTGGCCGTTTTTGTTCATTATGAGGATTTTTTCCCGTCTCCAGGGGCTCCGTTTCACTTGATCCTAGAGGGGGGGGCGGAGACCAATGGCACCTGTGGTGACAACGGCATGGTGGCGATATATGGCCTGCCAAACGAGGCTGCCATGGTGCTGGCCGGTGAGGATGCCATTGAATACAAGCCGGAAAACCAGCAGAAGCGGAATCCGGATTATCTGAAAAACCAAGATATTGTTCGTGCGCGTCTTGCGCGGGATGAAGCGGAGCGCATGCGCGACGAGATTGACGGTTCTGCGCTTGGTCGTCTGTTTGGTGGGTTGGACGATGATACACAGCGAAAAGTCAATGAGTATAAGCGGATTGAGGAAAACGCGAGAAATACCCTACGGAAACTGGATGCTGATGATGAAAGCTGGTTTGGCTGGATATGGGGTGCGCTGCAAGGAGAGTGGAATGACAATCCGACAACCGGGCAGATTATCTTCGATGCAGCGCTGACGGCCATTCCTATTATCGATCAGGTTGGCGATCTCAGGGATGTTTCTGCGATTGTGCTCAAGCTTTGTGACAGCAAGGTGCGGGAGGAAGAAGGCTGGTTGCTGTGGCTATCGCTAGGTATTTGCACCATCGGGCTGGTCCCTACTGTTGGATCGGTCGTCAAGGGGGTTTTCAAAACCATTTTCAATGCCTGCAAACCGTTTTTGAAGGCGACAGGCGATTTCCTGAAATCCTTCAAGAAGGCCGCATCACCAGAAATGATCAATTCCGTCATGGCTGTGGCGCGCTTCTTTTCTTCCGGCAATGCCGTCAAATGGCTTCAGGATCTGGCGGCCGATTTTCAGAAACTGATCAAGGAGGCTATGGGCCTCTTCAAAAAGTTTCTGGCTACCATGCAGCAACAAGCCAGCAAAGCGCTGGCAGAAGCACGGGCAAGCTGGACCTTGTGGGGATTGCGTGACACCTCTGGGTTGATCAAAGCAGCGGAACTGGCAGTTAGCAAGATTGTAGAATTCGCATCCAAGGCAGTTGGCATGGTCGAAAAAGCACTCGGAAAGCTCGACGATGTGTTTCAGGAATTTGTTCGCAAGATCATCAAATTTGCAGTTGGTAATCTGCGTGATGAAGACACGATCCGGGCTCTGACAAAAGATGCGGTGAAGATTTTTAAAAATGCTGCGGCTAGTGGTGCGGCGGCTGGTGGAACGGCCTCCGCACTCCAAGCCAGTGCGCCGAGCTAAAAGGAGAGAGATATGGCAAAAGCTCCTTCATCAGCAGCTCGAAATGCTGGTCAGGCCGGGTTGAAAGCAGTTAAAAAAGCCGGCGGAGAAGCCGCCAAGCTGAACGGGGTAACCAATATCAAAAAGAATGGCAAAGCGCCTGATGTTATTGATACCTCATCGGCTAAAAAAGCAGAAACGCCTAAGAAGAGTGTGCTGGATGATTATCCAAATGCCAAACCGATAAGTGCTAATGATCTTGAGGAAAAGCTCGGTCATCACAATGCAGGTCCCAACGCGCCTAAGTTTAAGAAATGGGAGGATAGAGGTGGCTGGCTAAAATATGATCCAGATACTGGAGCCGTGATCTATGGTAAGAATTTAGATACTTCTACCAAGGGGAATATGGATGTTGAGATTCCTTATGTGAATGGCAAGCCGATTTTTGATGACTTCACCAAATATAAAACAAAAATTGGCTCTTTTACTGGTGACAGGAACAAAGATTATGAGAAAGCAAATGAAAAGCTTATAAATGAAAAGCCGGGATTGGCTCAAGAAGCTGATGTTGTGCAGGCAGACGGGAAGACTGCACGAAAAGATCGCCCTTTGCAAAGAGGGCCTGATGGCAAGCCGAAGTATACATGGCACCACCACCAGGATGGTACTTCGATGCTGCTGGTTGATCATAATGTGCATGATTTGTTCCCGCATGCTGGCGGGCATTCGGGAAAATAGGATAATAACGGAGACTATTATGCAGAGAGTATTTTTTACTTGGAAGCCAGAAAAAAATATGCAGTTAGAATTACTTGAAGAGTGGGTAGAAAATAAATTTGGTGTTAGTCTTCCTGATGATTTCCTTGGGTTTATAAGTAGTAATGGTGTGGGTTCTAGTCCAATTCCAGGCCGCTTTTCAGGTAAAATTGGCATGGATCACTTAATTATTGAAGAGTTTTATTGGTTGTCTCCTGTTGAGGATACGTATTCAATTCAGTATAAAACGGAAAATGCTATTGATGAAGGCTGGATGAGTGATGATTTAATTATGTTTGCAAGAGGGGGAAGTGGGCATCTGTGTTTTATCCTTGCTGTCAAAGGGCCGCACAGGGGTAAGGTTTTTGCCTTTGTGGATAGTGGTGTTTATCTGGAAGGGGATCAGATCCGGCTGGAAAATGGTGCTCTGCATCTTGCCGATACATTTAGCGAGTTTATCGACGGCCTTTATGCAGATGAAGTCAATATTGAAAATTGGGAGGATTCAATGGGATATCTTCCTAATGAAATCAAAGAGAAATTTGGCTTTGGCTCATAAAGCGGAACGTCATGTTGTTGGGTGTGTGGTTTGGGAATACAGGACCTGTAGAAGATTTTCTCGATAATAGAGAAGCCATAACTGGTTGCGTCCCTGAAGATACTGCCGCGAGGTTTGAGAATTAAAAATAATGCCTCATATCGATCCGATTGCAAAACCTGCTGATGAAAGGGAAATTAAAGCCTTTAAAGCGTGGGCTAAATATCCGGTTCCTGATGATTATCTTGCTTTTTTGAGAGAATGTAATGGTGGATATATGACAGGAAACGATCCGTGTTTTTATAACAGTGATGATCAAACGGTGGTCGCAATTACGACCTTTATGCATATATCTAAAGAAACAGATAGAGTTATTAATAAAATATTTGAAGAAGATTTTAATTTTTATTCGGTTCCGTTTCAGACTGATGATATTCAGGACAACTACTATGCCCCCGATCATTACATCAAAATTGCAAGCGGTGCGGCACATTCACATATATTGATGGACCTGAAAACTGGCCATATTTTTAGTTTTGATGATGAAACAGAAGAAGAACTGGAAACAACAGAAGAATTTCTGGAAGAATGTTTTATTATTGCAGATAGTTTTGCGATCTTTTACTCGCAAATTGTTGATGAAGACCCTGAACCTTGATGATGAGTTTGCTGCGTAATAAGCAGCAGAACGAAATATACATGGCACCACCATGAGAATGGTAGTTCGATGTTGCTGGTTGATCATAATGTGCATGATTTGTTTAATCACGCTGGCGGGCATTCGGGAAATGAAGTTTTATCGACGTACAGCTGAATAAAGGGGTTAATGATGCAAAAACTTTTCTTCTTGAGCGAGTTTGAAACTGGCGATGTAACACTTTTTGATAAATGGGCGGAAAAACATTTTGGTGTTGGTTTACCAGATGATTTTCTTTCTTTCTTGCAAAAAAATGGCATCGGAGCAGACCCCATACCGTGTCAATATGATGGCAAGATTGGTATGGATCGGATGAAAATCGAAGAGTTTTATGGATATTTCCCGCCTGATGATCAGCAATCCATACAAACCCAAGCTAATAAAGCTGTCGTTAATGATCGCATAAGTGGTGATATGTTGTTGTTTGCCTACGGTGGAGGGGGGCATTTGAAGTTTGCTTTGGCGATAAAGGAGCCACACAGAGGTAAGGTTTTTGCCTTTGTTGATAGTGGTGTTTATCTGGAAGGCGACCAGGCTAGGCTGGAAAACGGAGCTCTGCATCTTGCCAACACATTTAGCGAGTTTATTGATGGTCTTTTTGCAGATGAAGACGACCTTGATGATTGGGAAGATTCTATGGATTACTTACCTGATGAAATTAAAGAGAAATTTGGTTCTGGCTCATAAAGCGTAACGGCGTGTTGTTGGGTGAATAGTGCAGGCTGGTGCGGGTATGCATAAAGTGAAATTTAGGAGACCTTTTTCCAATGAAGGCTTGCAAAGGGGCATTGCCTATCACGAGAAAGCATTTGGGTTCAGTTTTCAGGATCACGAAAGCCTGAAGCAATATGTGGCGTTCTATCGGAGCTGTGGGGCAGGTTATTGGCCTCTTCCTCACCGCTATGAAACAAATCAAGGTTCTCTACTAATTACGTTTTTTGCGAATCTTGCTCCACATCCAGAATATTCATTTGATGACGACGGAGATTCTGTTTTCTCTTGTACAAAAGCGCTTGAAGGTTCGATGATACGAGGTAATGTCAATGACGCCCTTATCATTGCAGGCGGAACGCATTTGTCGATTGGATTGGTTATCAGGGGCAAGTGTATTGGTAAGGTGTTTGCGCTTGAGGATATCAAGCCTCTAGTTCTTGATGATGAGATGGATGACATACCCTCTGATATTGAAGGCATAACCAAACTTGGTGACAGCTTTGAAGAATTTATCAATGCGCTGTCTGCAGATGAAGATGATATTGAGGAATGGGAAGAGGATTTTGGTGAGTAACTTTCTGTTCAAACAGAGGGTATGGGGAGCTGGGGATACCAGTACGAGAACGGCAATAAAAGTAACGTGTTCTTTTGCGGGGATAAGCTTGAACTGGAACTTTTAAGAGAATTTGGCCCATTGGATTTGTTTGTCAGGGCTCGTTGCGGGCTTCATCGGATTTTGATTTTTTGATTTTGAAGGAGAGGCGAAATGCCAAAAGCAGCACGATTGGGAGATATTGGGGCAGGCCATGGCTGTTTTCCTCCGACACCGGCTATTAGCGGTTCCGGCGATACCTTCATCAACGGCAGAAAGGCCGTGAGGCTGGGTGATGCGTTTGCGCCGCATGGCTGCCCCCAATGCCCTCCTCATCCCCGTTCCCTGTCTGCCGGGTCTGCTACCGTATTCATCAACGGCAAAAAAGCAGGTCGTGTGGGGGATAGTATCGGCTGTGGCGGCTCTGTTTCAGTCGGCTCTGGTGATACCTTCATTGGTGATGTGGGAATGGGTGGTCCTCTGAAGAGCTGCATGAAAGGCGCAAAGGATAATGCATCGCCCTTGCTGGATCCGGGTTTGAGCAGGCTGGAAGATCCTGCGTCGGTCGTATTGCTCGCCTTCAAGGAGGCTCTGTCTATGCCAGTGTCTGAGCTAGGTGCATTCGTGCAGGATCAGCTCACTTCAATTCTTGAAAGTGGTATTCAAGACATCCTGTCCCACCATGTTGCCTCGCATCTTCCCAAAGTTGGGCTGGATGGTCTGACGAATAAAGCTCTTGATACGCTCAAAACCAAGGCATTACACAGCGACGCCCTGATTGGTGCTCTGAAAGGGAAGGTTCCGGAAGTAACCTCTCAGGCTGTCTCCCGTGTTTCGCAGAATTTTTCCGATGCCGTGTCTTCCGAGACATCACTGGGGGAGCCATTGTCTGCGACTATGCCGAATATTCCCGATAATCCGTTAGTGGCGGGATTGCATGATCTGGCCCAATCCGGAAACCCGGCAAAGCTGGAGTCTGTATTGCGTCCGCAGGTCTCGGATATGTGTGTAAAGCTCATGGCAAATGCCTGCGGTCTCTGAGTTTGCCCGAACGTAGTTGAAGTTTAATCGGTCTTCACGCCTTCACAAATTGATTTTAAGGGTGCAGACACGAACATGCATGCAAGAAACAGGTCAGATTGGATCTGTCAAAGCGAGATTAAAAGAGAAAAATATGACTGTATCAAAGACAGCTAAACCCAGTCGGGTACGTGACTGTTATATGGCAAACCAGCATGCAGGGCATGTCAGAACTCCAAAGGGGTTTACCTGGCACCATGATGGCGCCAATCCGGGTACATTGCAACTTGTCGATTCCAGCATGCATAACGCCTTTCCTCACTCCGGTGGTGTTTCGGTAATCAAGGAGCAACTGAAGAATGGCTAAGGCAGTGATATTGGACGCTTCCACCGGGCTTGATGAAGCAGGTCTTGCAACTTTGGAAAAGAAACTGGGGCTCACTCTACCAGCAGATTACCGGTCGTTTTTGTCTCAGCGAAATGGCGGCAGACCGGTACCAGAATGCTTCTCGTTTCTTGATGATGATGGCCCGTATAGCGACTCTTTGGTGGACTGGTTTTTGTCAGTTGGAACTGATGATCCGTCGGATTTGCTGGAATATTACTCCATGTATGTTGAGGAGGAGCGTGTTCCATCCCATATGCTTCCCATTGCGCATGATCCGTTCGGTAACCTGATCCTGCTGTCCTTGTCTGGAGATGATGCAGGCGCGATATATTTCTGGGATCATGAAAATGAAGGGGACGCTGATTACAGCAATCTGAATTATATCGGGAAAAACTTGGATCATTTCCTTGAACGTCTCTTCAGCTTTCAGGGCTGACATATGTCCATACTTTATGACCTTTATGATTATCGGGGGCAGAGGCCTGGAAACACCCGGCTTGTGGATTCAATTTTCAATCCTCTCTCTGGTGAGGCGACCTTTTCCAGAACTGATCTTTATTATCCGGGAAAAATTCCCCTCTTTTTGACCTCGACCTGGCAGTCCATGTCACTTTTCAACGGACAGACTGGCGAGGGATGGATTGATAACTGGAGCCTGTATGTTCTGCCGGGCCCGGAATGGTTGAGCCTTCACCTGCCAACGGGTGAGATAGCACGTTTCCAGATACCCTGGTCCGGGGGAATTTCCACCAATCCTGTTGTAAAGGACTGGAAGCTTGAAATCCTGAATATGCGCCCGACCTTTCGGGTAGCAGGGGGATTGTTTTACGAGTTTGGTTTGTCGAACGGTAAAAAAGTTTTTCTGCGCAGGCTATATAATGAAGCTGGCGATGAAATCCGTTTCAAACGATCAGCCTACGGAAATTTGACCAGTGTTTCCCGCAGTGACGGGCTGCATCTTGATATTCATTGTGATGATTTGCAGATCAATCGGATAAGCGAGCGGGATCGGGTAACCGGTCAACTAAAGGATGTTGGTTCCTATCGATATGATGATGGCAGGCTTGTACAGGTTCGCTCGGCATATGCCGGAGAGTGGGCCTATATGTATAATGACGACGGGAAGCTTACCCACCGGGTGAGACCTTCAGGTGCGTTTGAAGCCTTGCAGCTAGATAGTGATAACCGGCTTTTGAATAGGCGCTTCAGGCATGGCATGGCGCCCTTGGAATGTGCCTATCCGGCCACTGACACGACGATAATCCGCCGTGGTGGAGATGCAATAACCGAATTCAGCATTGATTGTGACCAGGCCGTTCTTTCCTCTTTCAGGTTGGCAGATGGGCGAACCGTTACCTATCACTGGCAAGATGGCCGCTTGCATCGGGTGGAGGCAGGTGAAGATACAAGTCTGGAATTCTCATATGAGGATGAATGGGGCCTGCTCGCGTCAATAGAGGATGGTGATCAGGAGCTTTTGAGAATTGGTTATGACGATGCCGGAAATCCGCTTTCGATGAATTTCCGGGGTCTGGAATGGTTGCTGAAGTATGCTCAAGATACGAAAGCCCTGTCGGAACTTAAAACGCCAGATACCAGCTTCTGCTTCACAGACGGGGTGATACAAACACCTCGATTAGCCCGATTTTCTCCATCAGAATTATTCGGTTCTTTGGCTGAGATTGTACGAAAAAGGCCTTTGTCGGTAGCCGGTCTCATTGAATTGCCGCAGTCTGTTCAAGAGGGTAGAGCTGAGATATTGCTTGCCCATATGCATGATATTCTTTCGGCTCCTGTTGAAAGAACCACCTGGCGAGCAGCTCTTTCCGGGGATCCTTCTTGTATTCATGTAGACCTGCCTCATAATCTTCTGGACCGTATGTCCAGTTTGTTTCATGCGGCTTTTCTGGGGGTATCTGAGCCTTTGTTGTCTCCTTTTTCCTCCAATGTGGTGCCTGCATCGCATCTTCAGTTTTACCATGCTGATAATCACTCTGATTTTGTCGAGATTGGAACCGAAGTTATTGGTCGGGATGTCTTTGGTCGCCCGGTCGGTTTGGAGGATCGCTCCGTCGAAGTGGGTTTCAGTCGTTCCGGGTTTATAAATGGTCTTGCAGTTGCAGGTAGTTCCGAAGAATGGACCTTTTCCTCAACGGGTGCTGATGTGTTTGACATTGCCCGAACAGCTCATTTGGCAAGATCCGAACAATCTGATGGAAACATCAAAACCAGTGTCCATCAATGGGATGCAAACTTGACTGACCAACCTCAGCAATCGCTGGATGCTGCGTTTGATGGCGTTGGTCGCCTTTGCAGTTTGACCGATGGTCAGCAGGTTCTCAAAAGAAATTATTTGGGAACACTTCTTGAAACGGAACAGATTGACGACAGGGTTTTTCGCTACACCTATGATGATACTGGTCGGTTAAGTGCTGTTACAAGTGATCACTTTTTTGCTCAGATTGAGAGGGCCGAGGGTTGCGACATCCTAAAACTGAATGGGCAAAAATTTAAATGCTATTCAGATCAAAGCTGGCAAGTTATCGACGATCCTGACCACGCGATTTTTCGATTCAATACCGAAACTGACTATGTAACCGGAATTGTCCAATCGGGGACTATTGATAATCAGCATGGCATTCAAACCAGTTTTTCAAGGAGATTTTCCGACAAGGAAGGCGAATGCATCGACGCTTCAGGAACAGATCGCTACACATTAAGAGCAAATGGGTTTGTCTGCGAAAGTGCGGGTTTCTACCTAAATGTGAACCAAGTGGATGATTATTTGAGGATTGACTTGAATGGTCAGGAACTGCTGATCACAGATCATGGTGACCGGTTTGCTCTGGAGTCCAAAGGTCGAGAAGTGGCATTTAATACTCAGCATAATCCTGCTGGGGCTGTTCAAACCGTGACGCTCGTTGCGGATGACCGGGATATTCTATGCTACGAATTTGATCGTGATGTTGTTGGTAGGGTTAAGTCCATTCGATTTTCCAACTTGCTTCCAGGATTTTTGCAAAACTCAAGGGCAAGTAATCTTCATGATGAGGTAGATCTGAATTATACTCTTACGGGTCAGATTTGTGATGTCAGAATGAAGGAAATCGGGGGAACACGACGCTTCTGTAGCCCTTATTATGCTGCAGGACATCACTGGTTTATGATTCTGGATAATGAACCGGTTTCGTGTCTACCCTGTATGAATGGGGTGCTGCTCAGAACCGACGATAAGACACGCTATACCTTTCCCTTCGATCACACTCTTTTCGGTGCTGATGCTTCTTCGCGAATAGCCGTACGTATGTCAAAACTGAACAGCTTTGGAATGTTTAGTGGTATGTTTTATGTCCTGTCGCGGCTGCAGGTTCTCGATAACTTCTTTCCTTTTGGTCAATTGATCCCCGAAGGTCTGATATGGCCTCAAATACCGTTCTGGAAGGGACCTTACGGGGCGCCATCAAGTTAACTCTGACCCCAGTTTTAATGAGTAAGCGAGGACTATGACCTCAGTTCCGATCAGTTACAAGCACCACCGGTTTCTGCCTTAAATCATTGCCCATGTTGTATGGCTCTATCGTAACCGGTGTTCAGTCCTCGCCTTCCAATTTTGATTTTTGGAGTGCGTCGCGTTTAATCGGTTTCATATCCTACAGCCTTGAAGACGTTGCTACACTCATCCTCTTTGAACCGTTCGCAGACTTACCCGACAGCCTGCCAGAGCTCGTGATAACTTCTTGCAGCCGCCTTTCGGATGCTTGACGATGTAATCTCGATAGGATTCAGGGCGGGAGGAGCAAAAACTACGCGCCGCGCTGTCTAAGATATTGCGTGAGCGGTGAGCGTGCGGTGAAGGCCTAAGCACAGATCAGTTGATTTGAGTAAGGAAGTGTTTCGACCCGAGATCTTGCTGACTGGAGTGAGAAATGAGGCAAAAAGACATGCTACTTGAATGGCTGTTTTAAGAACTGCTTTCCGAGAGTAGGTTCCCTTTCGTTCTACTCGTTACTAAACGAAAATTTTTCCGCATTCTCACTCCCCAGTTTGCACTAGTCTACAGTGGTGTTCGTGATCGTTAGGTTAGGAGATTCAATGGGGGAGATTGCAGCGTATGATCTGACGCTTGTCGAAGGGCATTTCTTCAAAGATGCTTTCGAAGGATTACTGTTTGATCGAGATGAAGTGAGTGAAGCAATCTATGACGCAAGCGTGGTTGCATCGGTTTACGATTGGTCGCTCGAGGGCATTTGTTCTTATTTTTCCTATCTCTCGCCTAGCTGTTGGCCTGTAACTGCTGACCTTCGAATTTTAACTCAATGCCACAAGAAAACAGTTCTTCCCGAGTGGCTGGATGATCATGGGTTGATGGAAATCCTTGAGAGCGGCAAGGCTCCCCGGAGAGCTGAGGATAAGCTAGCAACTCAGCTCATATTTGAAACGTATCTAACTCTGATATCAGCACTGCAGAGTGGTGAGCTCATAGCTAAAGGACGTGAGAGCGCCCTAGCTGAAGCTGTTGACGTGCCTGCCTCTCTCTGGTCCTCTGAGTTCTCCTATGTTTCATTGCGGAGAAATGAACTCTTGCGTGTTGATGGTGATGAGTGGCAGGTGCTGGCTGAAGATCTGACGATCTTCGCAGCTCAAAGTACTAAGGAAAAGCGCAACTCCAAATCTGATAGGCAAGGCCGTTTTGTTGAGGCTGAAGTTATCCGTTTTCTGGAGGCGCTCCGGGATCATCCTCGGGCAACGAAGGCGCATATTAAGAAGGAAGTATTGCAGCGTTTTCCGGGAATAAGCGGGCGTCACTTTGATCGCCTGTGGGGTGCTTATGCGCCGCAGTCGTTTAAACAAGCAGGCCGTATTCCTTCAAATTAATCAGGGGTATAAATTAAAACACCTGCACTGATTAATCATGTCGCCTATTTTTACCGGTGGAATCCAACCAGCATTTCTTCATCGCAAATGAGCGGAGATGATGGTTATGAGGACGGAACTGAACAGCGTTGAGAACGCTTTGATTACAGAAGCGGCGGCGGCGGATTATCTTGGAATTTCTATACGGACCATACAGGCTTGGTGGGTGCGCGGTGGTGGGCCGAAATATGTGAAGCTGGGGAAGGCGGTTCGCTATCGGCCTTCTGACATACAGGTATGGATTGAATCTCATTTGACAAGCTCCACAAGTGAAGTGGGGGCGAGGTCATGAGACGACGACACAATCCCCGCGTTGCTTTCCAGAGGATCGCCAGAGCTGCTTTACTGCATAGTGATACGATCTGCAGGCAGTGGCTCCCCGGTGGGCGGCTTTGTGGCTGTGAGTATACGGTGAAAAACCCGCGCCGGATGGATCGGCGGGCTGGTTCCTTCAAGATCAACATTGCTTCAGGCCTGTGGTGTGATTTTGCAACTGGTGAAGGTGGGCGGGATTTTATCAGCCTTGGAGCCTACCTGTTTTCGCTCTCGCAAAAGCAAGCTGCATGCAATCTGGCTGATATGATTGGAGTGGATGCTTATGAGTGATCCGTTTGCTCCAATTAAGGCAATCCAAACATCAAAGCCGAAGCGGGAACAACCGCAAAAGGTGATTGTAATGCCGGTGCCAGATGAGGCACCAGAGCCACATGCCTTTCATCCTAAGCTTGGGGTTCCTTCGCAGTGCTGGACATATCGCGATGCAGCGGGTGAAGTGCTTGGGTATGTGTACCGGTTTGATGAGGCCGAGGCGGGGAAGAGCTATCGGCCTTTGTGTTTGTTCCAAGTCGCAGGGCAATTGAAATGGCGGTGGGAGACGTGGCCGCTGCCAAGGCCTTTGTATGGCTTAGAGCTTCTTGCCAAAACTTCGGATATGCCTGTTGTCATTGTTGAGGGAGAGAAGGCTGCAGATGCTGCCAAGCAATTGTTATTGAGACATGTTTGTATCAGCTCACCTGGTGGCTCCAATGCAGCTAAGAAAGCGGATTGGTCAGTGCTTCAAGGGCGAGAGATCGTCATCTGGCCTGATGCGGATGAGGCTGGGCTAAAATTTGCTGATGATGTTGCGGGTTGCCTTGAGAAGGTTGGGGCTGCATCTGTGAGGTTTCTTGATCCGCCGGATGATGTTCCCAAAGGTTGGGATGCGGCTGATGCCTTGGCGGATGGATGGACGCTAGAGCAGGCCGAAGCCTTCGTCTTGCCTTCTCAAGCAGAAGATGCGGAAGAGCTGAAAGCTAAGCCACGTGCGCGTGGTGTAAGCTTGCTTTCGGTCGCGCAGGATCTGGAGCTTTGGCATTCTCCGCAGAAAGACGCCTTTGCCACCGTGCTGGTGAATGATCACTATGAGCATTGGCCGGTTGAGAGCCAAAGCTTCAAGCGCTGGCTGGTGGGGCGGTATTATGAAAAGACCGGGCTTGCACCTTCAACGCAGAACTTAGGTGATGCTTTGCGGGTGTTTGAGGTGCGAGCGTTGGAACAAGGTGCCTGTCATGAGCCCTTTATGCGCACTGGCTGGCAGGACGGGAAAAGCTGGCTGGATCTGGCAGATGAGAGCTGGCAAGCTGTCCGTATCACCCGTGACGGGTGGGAGGTGATCAACAATCCTCCCGTAAAATTCATCCGCAAGCAGACGATGTCTGCGTTACCGGCACCTGAAAAAGGGCATCACATTGAAGAGATGCACCATCTTATCAATGCGGAGGAAGAGGACTGCAAGCTCATTCTTGGTTGGATGGTGGCCTCCTTGTGGGGGCGTAGTCGGAGTTATCCGGTTCTCGCACTTGGTGGAGAGCAAGGCAGTGGCAAGAGCACTGTGGCGCGACTGTTGCGGTCCATTACAGATCCTTGTGCGGTTTCTGCGTCCTCTCTTCCCAAGGATGAGCGCGATCTTATGGTGATGGCGCAAAACGGGCATGTGCTCAACTTCGATAATGTCTCGAAAATGGAAGGCTGGTTGTCTGATGCGATTTGCCGAATGGCGACGGGGAGTGGGTTTATCTCTCGCAAATTACACACGGATGGCGATGCCTATTGGTTTCAAGGGGCGCGGCCAGTGCTGCTTAATGGCATTCCTGCGCTGACTGAGCGGGCTGATCTGGCAGAGCGAGCGCTTTCTGTTCGTCTCAAGCGGATTGATGAGGTGGGCCGTCAGCCGGAAGAACTGTTCTGGCAAGAATGGGAGCAGCTCAAACCGCGTATGCTTGGCGCTTTGCTGGATGCGTTGAGTACAGCTATCCGCAACATTGAGAGTGTGCGTTTGGATCGCCATCCACGCATGGCGGACTTTGCGCGGTTGATGGTGGCTGCGTCTTCTGGCCTTGGTTGGGAAGAGGGTGAGTTTCTGGAGGCGTATGAGAGCAACCGGCACGGCACTATCGAGGCTGTGTTTGAAGGTGATCCTATAGCTGTCGCGATCCATGAGTTTGTGATGGTGCGACGTGGTGGCGAAAGCTGGATGGGGACCGCAACAAAACTCTATGGTGAGCTCAACCATATTGTGAGTGATCAGATCAGATCTTCGCGCTTTTGGCTGCAAAAGGTGAACGCGTTTGGTAGTGCTGTGGACCGGGCTTCTCCGCTGTTGAGGCCAAAGCGGATACAGGTGACTAAGAAGGCGACGGGGTCGAAGCGGTTGATCTATCTGGATGTGATGTGAACTGTTTGTCAGCCTCTTTTCCATCGCGGACTGATTGAGAATTCATACCCTATCGCTTGATACTGGAGCGAAAACAGTGATTGTGATTTGATACTGCAAAGTATTGAGTTGCTTGATGCAATAGGCGTCCTAATTGGAGTGTGGAGGAGAGATGAATCTGTCTTATAAAAGATGGGGCGTAGAGCTCGGAGGGACTGAAAGAGACCGGGAGATTTGGCAAAGGAAGATGCCGCCGCTTACTGATGTCTACGTCGAGGAAATCAAGAATGAGCAGGGCAACTTCCATATCTTACGATCAAAAGAGTTTGCGCACGCACTGGACAGTAAAGAGGTACATAAGCGTGCAAAAAAAATATTAAAGACGCTGAATGCTATATTCGCATTAGTCGAGGATGCTGATCAGGTCACAATTTCAGCGGTAGTTGAATTTGATCAGGATGGAATTCTGCGCAAGAGTGCTTTCGTTGAGTTGAAGGGAATATCTGTTCGTTCCCGCGTTGGTGTACCTAAACTCACCGTTTATGATAATGATGGCAACATTCTCCCACCCGAGCCTAAACTTAGCCGTGCTCAGCTTTGCATGATTGCAGTATCGAAAGCGCCAGATCTAGAAAGCGCTTTATGGTATCTGAATGACAATCCGGGATGGGGAGAGCTTTACAAGGCTTGTGAGGTTTTGGAGCAGATTGCATCTCATATTGTATCAAATAAGTAACGTCGGCGCTTTAGGCAAAGTGCTAATGTCGGCAATAGGCATCATCCGAATAGCAAAGCTAAACCTCATGAAAATCCAATGGAGTTGCCAGAGGCACGAGCTTTTATCACGAGCTGGATCTCTGCTGCGGTGGATGAGGTCTTAAAAAAAGAAGCTACGGTCTAAAGCTTTCATTCTAGCTTAGGCAAAGTGGAAAATGGGGGTTCTGGATAACCTAGTTATCATTGTGACGTTTCATTCGCATCAGATGTAAACTCTTCAACGATAATGGGTCCTTCTCAGCCGTTCTCCTGCCTGCGGGTAGTTCGAGACCACGGCGCAAGCGGCTATGTGGTTTTCGCGAGGGCTTGGTGTTGATGTTCTTGTTGTTGTTCTCCCTTTTTAACCCCGCTAATCCTATGGGTTTGTGGAGGAATTCGGTTTCCTTGCATTGACACCTTGCGCCAATCATCGCATGGTCATCTTGAGGCGTCAGAACCTCATGTACGAGCGGTCACCGCAACCGTTAATTCGCGGCTTTTTTGTGTCTGGAGTTGGTTCTCCAAACGCAAACTCTCGCTTATGGGCGGGAGGGCGGTGAATACAATACCCTTTGCGGGGGAATAAACCCGCCTGCCTCGTACAGGTTCTGAACCTCCCGCTCGCCAGTGGGCCATCAGAAGCCTTCTGTTGAGTGGTGTTCTAACTACTTACGAGGGTTTTTAGATGACTGATACTGGTAAAGAGAAATGTGCCCATACGTCCCTTCGCAATGAAGTGGACCAGCTTAGCTTAGCAACCACCTCAAAAATCTAGTTTATTCCATGAGTGTGGTTCTGAGCGAACGCATAGAGCACACACAGGAATATGAAGCGTTGCTGACGCTGTTTGATACTGTGCGCAATCATATTGAAGATGTGCAGGGTAGTAGCGAGAAGATTGCCGAGCTGCTTGAGCCTTGCGCGCTGGAAATCTCCAAAGACTAAAAATACGGAATGAAGAGGGGCGTTCCCTCTTACGGAATATTCTGGCTTGGGAAGCACGATGCTTCTCAGGCCTTTTTTAGGTCGAGCTTGTGTCGATATGAGTTCAAGGCAAGGTGCTTATTGTGCAGGTTCTATTTGAATATCCTGAAGTTGCTCTTCTTGCCAGCTCGCATAGGTCTGATCGGTACCTTGTATGACCCAATCAACTCTACCATTTCGGCTTGTCCCATAAACGGCTTGTGATGCGGCACTCGGGCTGCTGAATGCAATATCTTCTTGAAACTCCCAGAGGTCGTCCTTTTTCGAAGGAGCCAGTTTGCCAGCATGAAGCAGTTGCTCTCTTATTGATCTTACGTGAGAGCCGATTGAAGGTCGGGTTTCCTTTCTAGCCTCAGACCCTTTTAGTACTAAAAAGCTCCCTTCCAACTCCATTGCTGTTGCTTCAAGACTTGGCCGTTTTATCTCAAAAACTGGGCTAGATGCCCCATCAAGGGTAGGGCGTGTTCTTAAAGTGCTTTGTATGTTGCGATGAACAAAACGCGATGAAGTTACTTCTTTCTCATCAGACAGCACGTTGGAAGTTTCCAGCTGAGGCTGAAGCTCGACACGTTTTGGGGTTTCTCTAAGAAAGTCTAATCCAATGCTTGGAAGCACTACGCGAAGTTGCTCTAGGAAGTAATCCATATCAGCGATGTCTGCTTCGGGGAGGTAATCAAAATCAGGTGCTGTCCCGTTTAGTAGCGTTGCGCGGGCTTCTCTTTGTATGATCGAAATCAGCTGACTTTCGAGATATCGAACATGAGCTTTAGTAAGATTCTGGTCTTTGCTTGTGACAATGCATGTGTACTCCCAGAAATCTTTACTTGTGTCTTTGTTGTGCTGAAGCAGACGACTTTTGACATTGTCGGTCTCTCCAACGTAGACCTGTGGTGCAGGTGATAAATTGCTGTCTTTGCCGACAAGCAGATACACGCCTGTTCGTGCAGGTTCATCGCGATCAAGAAGGTCTTTTAAGCGGGTTCTCGGGCCATACAGGATATGGCCGGTCCAGTTCATTATTTCTGCTGTCAGAACGCCTGAGGGGCTACCGTCTACAAGGAATAAGCGAATTGATCTGCCTGCAGTAGCCATTGTCGTCCTCGATAGTCTTTTCAGCGCAAAATTGTTGAAGGTGTCACGTTGCACGCTTCATCTACATATAAGTGTCAGAGCCGCTGCGCAACTTATGAGGGTTAATGGCGTCGGTGCTCTCTTATGGGAGTGTTGGATACAGTTAGCTTCGAGGCGAATACAACTGCTGACGGCTCTCTTACAGTTACCGATGGTTGCCGCCCCGCAGAACGCCTCGTCTCTGACAGCTAGTGACGGCATTCGCAGCTTTTCCAGTATTAAGTTGAAAGGGTATTTGGAGGGGGTAGGAGGGGCGAAATCCTGCTTACCAAAACGCCCATTTGCTTACCATATGCTGACAAAAGCCAGAAAAGCAAAAAGCCTCCCGGGGGAGGCTTTGAAATTTCCTTGATAAATCAAGGAGAAGAGTGGTGCCGGCAGCAGGGATCGAACCCGCGACCCCCTGATTACAAGTCCTGGGTGGCCAACTGTTACTGGCGCAAATGGTTCACTGCCGAGCAAATGCAAATTAACCGAACCTGATGAGAACCAACAACCGGCATGGCTACTCGCTTCTTGAGGGCGTTCTATTTCTTTAAACCCCAGTAAGGTACCATAAAACCGCCTCGCATCTTCAACACCATCGGGTGGGATCGGCAGCGTGAAATGCTGCATGAGCAGTACCGTCATATTCAGATCCTTTGCGTCTGCATCCACAACGACCTTCTTATCAAACTACAATATGAGTTAGCTTTCTAATTTGGCGATAATTTAAACAAGTGTGAGCTGAAAAGCCAAGTGCGTACGAAGAGCTTGCTTGGCTCATCAACTTATGTGGTTAGGGCTTTGTTGCACGGCCAACCGAAAAGATTAACCCAGACATCTATGGAATGTCTGGGATACGTCGTCGTCCGTTTACCGGTTTGCGACTTGGTAGGCGGTAACCATCAAGACCAACAGTCATGTTTGCCGTCTAAACACGCCGGACAGATGACCGCATATGATTATTGCTCAAATCAGATCAATATGCCTCGCAAGGCAGAAGTCACTCACATGGAACACTCGCTCAGCCTCTCACTGCCGGTAACTAAGGTGCCCTTATAACCTCGCATGCGTTCACTCATAACATCAGGGGCTCTCAACTCGAACACTCGATAAAGCTTTGACAAGTGCCAGGATCTCATCGGCAAAGTTGTCCGATTGAACTGGACGGTTATGGAAAACAATTCGGTTGAGAAGTATTGCTGGTACGAGCTCTGCTAGTAGATCTAATTGCGGATGATCAGAACCCAATAGCCTGGCAAAAAGCTGTCGAAGTGGTTTATCGTCATATCGATCACGAATAGCGTCAGCAATACCCTTATCTTCTCTCAATGCTGAGATTACTCCGGGAAGTAAATCTGGTTTTGAAGCATAAAACTCAGTTTTCTCCCGAATAACAGATGCCAAATCCGCTGCGGCGTCATCACTGGAGGGAAGTGGAGGGTCAGGAAAAGCGCGAATAGCGTCAGTTACTAAGGCTTCTTTTGTTTCCCACCTTCGGTAAATCGTACCGAGCCCACTTCCGGCTTTTTCTGCCACATCCTGAACTCGAAGTTTATCAAACCCATGTTCGATAATTAACTCAGCCGTTGCAGCAAGAATAGCGTCGGTCCTGTTACGATCCCGCTTACGACCGCGGGTAAGCTCAGCTCGATGGCCTGATCTCTTATTCATGAAGACTTCCTAATTACTGCAAAGGTTGATTTCCATGTCAAACTTCTATATCGCTTATTCGGTAATTAACAATTCCGGAATTATATATTTCCGAATGGGAGTGACCATGAGTTCGAAAAATGCTTCAATTATCAAGCAAGCGAGTATGGTGCTCAACACTTTCACACCACAACGAAGGAAACCAAATCCCGTCTATGCAATCCCTGAAGAAGATAAGCACATATCAGGTAAGACAATTGTGTTTACAGGTGGAACTGATGGTATGGGGCGAGCCGCTGTTAGTACACTGCATAAGCTCGGGGCAAACCTGATCATCTTAGGTCGCAATGAAGAAAAAGGGATGGCAGTTGCACGCGAGCTAAATGCCGTTGATGGAGGGTTTGCGCAGTTTCTATCCTGTGATCTGGCATCAATGGAGAGCATTCGCTGTTGTGCTGAACGCATCATAGCCACTCACAAGCGCATAGACGTCCTAGTCAATTGCGCAGGTGCTCAAGTCCCAAAACGCACCATCACAGCAGATGGGTTGGAGAAGATGTGGGCGATTAATTATATTGGCCCCTTTTTGCTTACGAACCTTTTGCTAGAGCGTCTCAAAACCTCTGCGCCGTCAAGAATTGTGAATGTTTCCTCCGAAACGGAAGCACTAGGCCATATTAATTTTGAAGATCTCCAAACGAAACACGGCTTTGATGCGCTAAAACCCTATGCTCAGGCAAAGCTCGCGCTCAATGCGTTTACAGTTGAGCTGGCTGAGCAATTAGAAAGCTCAGGAGTCACTGTAAACGCGCTTAATCCCGGCTTCATTCGTTCCAACTTGCTGCGGGATCTAAAAGGCATTCCAGGTATTTTTCGGCTCATCATGCGCATTTTTGCCTCTCCACCGGAAGTAGGAGCTGATCGCATAGTAAGGCTCGCTATTTCGTCGCGATACAGCAGTGTAACTGGCACCTATACAGATGAAGACAAGATTTCTGAGCCCAATCCGGAAGCGAAAGACACAAGTATCAGAACAAAGCTTATGCAGATAAGTGATGCTTCAACGGCTAGATGGAGAGCATCTTTATCAGAAGCCTGCAAATGATCTGTCAATCTCTGCAGTGAAGTAGATGTAGATATTAATTTTATTACAATGTAGCAATATCTGCTAATATTTTCGCACTTAATTAGTAAAATTATAGTATAAGTCAAAATACATCATTTGTGAAAGATGTACATATGAATATTGATAGTATGTGGGCAATGTATATCGTAATTCGATAATTTCAATTATCGGAAATGATTCGCATGTCTACCAGATATAACTCCAATAAATCTATATTAGTGGAAAAGGGAGATGCTCCTGCTCACTTTGATACTCCGTACACTCTCACCCCGAAGGATACTTTCTATGGGTCTTTGAAAAGAGGCGGAGATTCAGATTTTGTTGCGATTGTCCTTGAGGCGGGGGTTGAGTACACGATCTCCATGGACAGTGAGGGGTCCAATGGGCCATCGGACACAAGTTTGGTCCTGTTCGATCCCAACTCCAGGCCCGTCGCGTCGGACACTGAAAATGGGAATGGTAGTAAATCAGAAGTCACTTTCACACCTGACGAACGCGGCACCTATTATGTTTTGGCTACCATTGGTGCAGAGGGAAATTCTTTTGGAGACTATCAGCTTAGTATAACCGAGGAAGCTGGCTCTACTGAAGTGCCGGTAGATCCAGACGCTTTTTCAAATGACCAGATTGCACATCAGTTGACTGATGCATATTGGGGATATCGCCGGGCATTTGATGTGGAACCTGGAGAGGCGATCTCGGTCAATATTACGGGTTTGACAGATACCGGCCAATACCTGGCAAAGAATGCTCTTGACGCCTGGTCAATGATGACTGGCATCAATTTCGAATTTACAGATACCTATGCAAAGATAAACTTCGACGACAATTATGGCGGAGCTTATGCAAGCTCCAACACCTTTTATGGTGAAATTGAGCGATCATTCGTCAATGTTAGCGCGGACTGGGTTGATCGATATGGAGCAGACTTAAACTCGTACTCCTATCAGACATATATTCACGAAACCGGACATGCACTGGGGCTGGGACATGCCGGCCATTACAACGGAGATGCTACATTCGGCGTAGACAATCATTACTCCAATGATTCCTGGCAAGCGACAGTCATGTCATATTTTAGTCAGCAGGGAAACACGAACATCGATGCCAGTTATGCGTATGTGGTCACGCCTATGATCGCCGACATTCTTGCTATGCAAGATCTTTATGGAACGGCAGGTAACTTGCGTACTGACGACTCCATCTATGGCGAAAACTCCAATGCTGGAGGATATTACGATGATATTGCTGGCATGGTTCCGGTGACCTTCACCATTCTGGATGATGGTGGCAACGATAGTATCAACTTCAGCTCCGTGACGAGTGATCAGCGGATTTCTCTTGTCGAGGAAACCTATTCAGATGTTCAGGGCTTGAAGGGCAATCTTGCCATTATGCGTGGAACCGTGATTGAAAATGCATATACCGGTTCTGGGGATGACGAACTGATTGGCAACGACGCTCACAACAAGCTTTTTGCAAATGAAAGTCACGATCTGCTGGATGGTGGGCGTGGCAATGACTGGCTCTATGGCGGCAGCGGGATAGATCAGCTCAAAGGTGGCAAAGGCAAGGACAGGCTTTACGGCGAAGATGGTCGAGATACTCTGGATGGAGGAGTGGGCAACGATAGGCTCTACGGTGGGAAAGGTGATGATAACCTGCTTGGAGGCAATGGAAACGATCGTTTAGATGGCGGCATAGGCAATGACGAGCTTGATGGTGGAAAGGGGAGTGACCTCCTCACAGGAGGCATCGGTGATGACATACTTTCCGGAGGCAAAGGCAAAGACACTTTCATCTTTGCGGCTAACTCTGGAGATGACAGGATTACCGACTTTTCGAGTGGGCTAGATGTCATCAAGTTTATTAAGAATAGCGTCACCAGTCTTGAAGAACTCACTATTTTGGCTTCAGAGGATGGCGCGCTCATTTCCTACCAAGGTGGTTCCATCGTGTTGTCCGATATCGGTGCTGATCTAATCAGCGCTGATGACTTTATGTTCGCGTAAATAAAGTGTGCTCCAAGCGCTTGTTCTTCTTACAATTCTCTTGGAGCACAGTTCAACGTCAGGCTGTTATGCATAGAGTGCGGCAGCATCTGAGGAGCTACTGTCATGTCTGCGCTATTTTTGAGCAGATGAAGAGAGAAAACAGCTGGCTGCACGAGAGCTTCCGAGGTTAACGCAAAGCATTCAAGTAAAGCCGCCTACTCCAAATGCCAGGGCCCGGTAGCCTGTTCAAAATCCTGCTGCATTGCGTCAGTCATTAAACTTGCGCGGGATCGTAGCATCTTTGCTGCAGTCAAAATTAGCTCACAAGATATAGAATTGTGTTTTGAGGCATGGTGCTGAATGCCCCTCTATGATGGCCATGAGGCTCTGAGATTTCACCGAACTCATTTGTAGCAATGATTGAAATGTCGCATGTAATTTTTGACAGTCCACCATTATTAATGCCAGATTTTGGTCGCCTTCATCGAACGCTCTCAAACAAGCAGACTCGCGAACAAGTAATTTTCTTTTTAAATGCAAGCAGCTTGGAGGTGCCTTAAGCTCTTAGAAACTGTCTTATTCACCAAAGTTCCCATTACACGCGGCTTGTGTCAGTATAGATACCGATAATTGGCTGTGACTTATAACAGCAATTCTTACTTGATTACGTTAGTCATCACATTCCCTTATGTAGTTAGTGAAGTGATCCATCTGTAACCAACTTAAAAACAGAACGCACCTTAAAATGCGATTGGCGGCAACAGGAACGGAATGGCAGATTGCAAATCTTAAAGGTTTAGGATTTGCCTGTATTCAATGTGTCGTATTTCTGGCAATTCTAATCGGTAGCTTCTTCATTTTTGCGCTTTTTGCTACGAGCTACTGTAACGCCCAAACGGACCGGACCGCCCCACTTATCCGTATTGAAGGCGTTATAGGGCCGGCCACTGCTGACTATGTGACACGTGGCCTCCAATCCGCCCAGGAAGATGGAGCCACGCTTGTCATTCTCACTTTGAACACCCCTGGCGGTCTAGACACTGCAATGCGCACCATCGTCCATGCCATTCTGGCATCGTCGGTTCCAGTTGTTGGGTATGTTGCGCCGAGCGGTGCCCGTGCGGCCAGTGCCGGAACCTATATTCTGTACGCATGCCATATTGCTGCCATGGCACCGGGAACCAATCTTGGTGCAGCTACACCGGTTCAGGTAGGTGGTGGTTTTCCCGGATCAGAAGGCTCTGACAACGACGAGGACGCAGAGACAAGTGCGGCCCCGTCCTCCTCCGACAAAGCTATCAGTGATGCGAAGGCTTATATCAAGAGCCTTGCCCAGTTGAGGAACCGAAACTCAGAGTGGGCGGAAAAGGCGGTCAGCGAAGCTGCCAGCCTAACGGCGGTCGATGCCCTCGAGGAAGAGGTCATAGACCTGATTGCCAATAATCAAACCGATCTTCTTCAGCAATTAAATGGGCGGTCCGTAGAGTTGCCAGAAGGGCAGATTACGCTCAAAACTGATAATTTGACGATTATTCCGGTGGAACCAGATTGGCGGACCGAGTTTCTTTCTGTCATCACTAATCCGAGTGTTGCCTATATCCTGTTTCTTATCGGCATCTATGGAATCGTTCTGGAATTTTACAGTCCAGGTATTTTCATCGCAGGGATCACCGGTGTGATCTGCCTGCTTTTGGCGCTCTACGCCTTTCAGCTGCTGCCAGTCAACTATGCCGGACTGGCTTTAATTCTTGTCGGGCTTGGTCTTATGATCGGTGAAGTACTTGCGCCCGGCTTTGGCGTGCTCGGACTGGGTGGTGCCGTCGCCTTTGTGCTGGGTTCAATCATGCTGATCGATAGTGACACTCCAGAACTGGAGGTATCTCCTATGCTGATTGGGTCGATCGCAGCTGTTAGTGCCGGCGTTTTTCTCATCATTCTTTATCTTCTTATGCGCTCCAAGGGTCGTGCCGTCGTAACAGGGCAGGAAGAAATGCTCAGCAGTAAAGCCTTGGTTTTGGACTGGAATGGAAGAGAGGGGCATGTCAGAGTTCATGGTGAAGTATGGCAAGCAACAAGCACAACGCCTTTAAGGCCGGGCCTCACCGTCGAAGTATCGGCTATTGAGGGGTTAACCCTCACCGTCTCTCCCCTTAAAAGTGAGGACCAGTCATGAACGAACTGCTTAACTATTCCTGGACTTTGACTGTACTGATTCCACTCTTGATTGTTTTCTCGTCATTGAAGATTTTGCGGGAGTATGAGCGAGGTGTGATCTTCCTGCTAGGGCGTTTCTGGAAAGTGAAAGGTCCAGGTTTGATCATCGTTCTTCCGGGTATCATGCAGATGGTTCGGGTGGATCTGCGCACGCGCGTCTTAGACGTGCCTGAGCAGGACGTAATTTCGCGCGACAATGTCTCCGTTAAAGTCAATGCAGTCGTGTATTTTCGCGCCGTGGACGCTGAACGGGCGATTATACAGGTTGAGGATTTCCTTCAGGCGACCACCCAACTGGCTCAGACAACGCTGCGCTCGGTTGCAGGTCAGCATGAGCTTGACGAAATGCTCGCATCAAGAGATCGGTTAAACGCTGACATTCAGCGTATTCTGGATGAACAGACGGAAACCTGGGGTATTAAGGTATCAAATGTGGAGTTGAAGCACATTGACCTTGATGACCGCATGATCCGGGCAATCGCAAAGCAGGCGGAAGCTGAGCGGCTACGCCGCGCCAAGGTCATCGACGCGCAGGGCGAACAACAAGCGGCGGAAAAGTTTCTAGAAGCCGCCGGAATTCTCTCTCAGAACGATCAAGCTATGCAGCTGCGTTATCTGACAACCCTGCAGACAATCGCGAGCGATAGAAGTAATACGATTGTCTTTCCAATGCCAATGGAACTGATAGGCCGACTAATCGCAAAGGGTCCTGCCGAAGAGCAAAAATAAGGTAGTGTTTCTGAGTTATGCCGATAGGAATGTGTCTCTCAAGGGCTCAACTACAGTTGGTGGAAGGAGTTTTGCGTTCAGGTTCGACCCCAGAAGTAACTTTGGGATCCCTGATGGGCAAGGTGATGGCCTATACTATGGAGACTGCAGGTGCCCCGATAGTCAAGGGTGGAGCAGGTCAGGTGGTCGCAACATTTGAAAAGCGTATTGCAGAGCGCAATTGGGGAAGTGCGAGGATAATCCTCGCGATAAGTGATTAAGTTTAAAAGTAGAGATAGTGTTGCCCCGTATCGAGGACTGGATCTTGAAGAAATCTCGTTTCATAGATTGCGCAACACTTTACATAAGCTTTACTCAACCTCAGCTAGAAGTGCCCGAATGACCGCTATTGGCGGTGGTTTCAACTGGTCGCGGCAACACACTGTGAGAACTTCTCAGCTGGGG
>NZ_LMCI01000038.1:314782-380642 GCF_001623145.1 Pseudovibrio sp. W64
ACTCAATTTACCGCGGGGTGGAGCAGCCCGGTAGCTCGTCAGGCTCATAACCTGAAGGTCGTAGGTTCAAATCCTACCCCCGCAACCAAAGATACAAACCCGTTATCATCATGATGACGGGTTTTTTGTTGTCTAAATTTTGAAATAACGACAACTCCGGTTACCGCACCCTAGCCTTCATCTTTAAATGACTTGTCGCCGTAGATGAAGCGGGGGCCGCGGCCGTAGCTGGAGGCGGCGTCGCCGGCGTTGTACAGCTCGCATTTGTCTAGAGACAGGCAGCCGCACCCCATACAGCCTTCCAGCTGCGCTCTCAGGTTCTCCATGCGTGCAATGCGCTCATTCAGATGAATTTTGAACTGCTGGCTCAAGCGTTGCCACTCAGCTTTGTTTGGCGCGCGGCCTGGGGGAAGTGTCCCTAGTTGATCTGAGATCTCTTTGATGGTGAAGCCAAACTCCTGCGCGACTAACGCAAATGACAGACGGCGGATGTCTGCACGCATAAAGCGGCGCTGACCACCAGAGTTGCGGCTGGCAGTGACAATTCCCTTGGTCTCGTAGAAACGAATGGCGGAAGTGGTGAGGCCGGTACGGTCGGCTAATTCACCGATTGTCATGACATCTGAGTGCTGCATAAAATTCTCAAAAATAGTGCTTGACTTAAACTTAACTTGAACTCCTAAACAGGGTGTCATCAGAAGTCAAAAGAAAGGCTATTGCGATGACAAAGAGTTTTTTAGAGCACGTCAACATCACCGTTTCTGACCCAATTGCGACTGCGGGCCGTCTTTCAGATTGGTTTGGCTGGAGTGTGCGTTGGCAGGGTGCTGCCCGGGCAGGTGGAACAACCGTTCATGTTGGATCGGATGACAGCTATATCGCTGTTTATTCCCTTGGAAACACCAATGCCACTCAAGAAGACAACTACGTCACTCATGGCAGCTTGAACCACGTTGGCATGGTGGTTGATGATCTGGATGCGGTTGAGAAGAAAGTTCTGGCGGGCGGATACAAGACCCGAAACCATGCCGACTATGAGCCAGGTCGACGCTTCTACTTTGATGATGATGATGGCATCGAGTTTGAGGTCGTCAGCTACGCATAACTCAATGAGTTACGGTGCTAGAGCGTTTCCCCATTATGAGGAAACGCTTTTTTTGTTTTACCAGAGGTCCAGTCCCAGAAGCTTCTTGCCGAGATCGGTCAGTTCTGCCGTTTTAGCATTTTTCTTTTCCCAATCTCGCGGGTCGCCGGGAAAAGATGCTCTTTGTGGTGGCTCCCTGTTGCGCCATTGATGGATGCGGTCTTGTCTGAGACCTTCATTGGCTTGCTCAGATGGGAACATGGAGATGTATTGGGCGATGCGCACTTTGTCTTTTGAGTTGTTGGGGCGGATGCCATGGGCGAGGAGGGCGTTGAAAATCATCAGGTCGCCCGGCTCCATCTCAATATTCTCGATCTCAAAACCAGAGTAGTCTGGGTGTTTGGGGTCGCGGTCTTCTGGTTGGGTCTTGACCCATTCATCGAATTCTTCAAAGAGCTTCGGGATACATTGAAAGCCGCCGGTTTCTTCATCCTGTTTGACCAATGATAGAACGCCCTGAACGCTGATTGGTTGAGGGCGCAGGGATGTGTCTACGTCCCAATGGATGAACCCGGGTTTGCCGTCGCGGTTTTTCTTGGGCGGATTGAGGTTTGCGCGGTCGATGCTGACCCAGAGGTCCTCCCGGTCCCAGATGTCTACGAAAGCATCGTAGACGCGTTGTTGCATGCGGTTGTCCCACAGGTGCTGGTGATTATAGATTTCCAGCATACCCGCGTTGTTCAGCTCTTGCATTTTGTGAGCGCGGCGTTGTGGTGTGTACCAAGTTGACGGATCAGTGGGATCTTTCTCATCGAACTCCCAGAGTAGATCAACCAGTCTCTTTACATTTTCCTGCGGAACGGCCTGACGCACAATGACGTAGCCGCGGGTGATCCAGTGCTGCCAGTCTTCTTCTGATAAGACGCGCAGCGGTAGCGTCTTTTTGATGTCCTTCAACTGGGTGTCGGTTGCGGTTGAGCCCCAGTGATTGTCTGCAAGCAGTTCAGCGTCCATTTGGTCCTCCCAGATCCTTCAATGAACTTGTAAGTTTATTCACTCTGGTATGTGAGAGTTGTTCTAAACTAGCGGATACTGGTACTATTCTGGCGTCTTATTGGTTCAGAGGGTGAAATGCGGTCATATCTGGAGAAAGTGCCGGAGTCTGAAGACGGGTCATTCAAGGTGATGAACCGGCGTCTTCATGACGGCATTCCGTTCTCCTGGCATCACCATCCTGAATATGAGCTGACCCTGACGTTGAACTCTGAAGGGCAACGTTATGTGGGCGATCATGTGGGGGACTATGGGCACTCAGACCTTGTGCTGCTCGGACCTAACCTTCCGCATACGTGGGCGTCTAACAATCGGCCTGACGAGAGTGAACCGCATCAGGCATTGGTTATCTGGTTTGAGCCGGAGTGGATTGAGCGGATTACCAGCGAGATGTCAGAACTGGCTGGTGTTAAGAAGCTGTTTCAGCGGGCACTGGCGGGACTAAGCTTCAGTGATGCTGCGCGGCGGCGTGTGGTGCCCAAGATCAAGAGTTTCTTTGAGGAAGACCCGCTGGAGCGCTTGTTTATCGTTCTCAGGGTTTTGTCGGAACTCTCAGAGGATGAATATGCGATGCAGCTGGCGCATGATCCGGTGGTGCTTTCCAGTGCGGATGGTGGCAATGAGCGCATCGACAGGGTGTTGACGCTCATTCACTCCGAGTATGCGCGTGTGTTGACGTTGGAAGAACTAGCCGAGACTGCGGCGCTGAGTGTCTCCGGAGTGCACCGGTTGTTTCAGCGGCATACGGGACAGACGATCTCAGAGTACCTGAAGCGCATTCGGATTGGGGATGCGTGTGCGCAGCTTTCCGGCGGGGATGCGCCGGTCTCAATGATTGCTCATAATGTGGGGTATTCGGCGCTGGCCAACTTCAACAGGCAGTTTCGCGCGGTGAAAGGTATGACCCCGCGCGAATACCGTACCAGATTCAGAGGGTAGCAATACCGCTACATCACCGCGCCGATCTGCCATGGGACGAACTCGTAGTCGCCCAGTCCTTGCGCTTCTGATTTGCTGTGTTCGCCTGAGGCGACCTTGATCATCAGCTCGAAAAGCTCCGTGCCAACTTCTTCGACGGATCTGCCATCGGAGATGATGGAGCCTGCGTTGAAGTCCATGTCTTCTGGCATATGCTCAAAGAGTGGTGTGTTGCTGGCGACCTTAATTGTGGGAGATGGCTTGCTTCCGAATGCGGAGCCGCGGCCTGTTGTGAAGATGATTAGGTTACAGCCGCTGGCGATTTGGCCAGTGACGGAGGCAGGATCGTAGCCGGGACTGTCCATGAAGACGAAGCCTTTGGTTTCAATCGGCTCGCCGTATTTGTACACGCCTTCCAGAGCAGTGGTGCCGCCTTTGGCGACAGCTCCGAGGGACTTTTCTAGGATAGTTGTCAGGCCGCCGCGTTTGTTGCCCGGTGAGGGGTTGTTGTCCATAGTGCCATTGTTGCGGGCGGTGTAATCTTCCCACCAGCGGACCCGTTCCACGAGTTTCTCAGCGATCTTCTGGTTGGCGGCGCGGCTGGTGAGCAGGTGTTCTGCGCCGTAGATCTCAGAGGTCTCAGAAAGGACTGAGGTGCCGCCGTATTTGATGAGCAGGTCTGTCGCGTAGCCAAGAGCTGGGTTGGCTGTGACGCCAGACCAGCCATCAGAGCCGCCGCATTGCAGGCCGACCATGAGTCTGGAGAGTGGCGCTGGCTGGCGAGAGGCTTTGTTGACTTCCGGCAGCATGGCTTTGACTTTTTCTATGCCAGCTTCGATGGTTTTACGCAGGCCGCCCATGCCCTGAATGTTCATGAACTGGAAGGTTGGTGACTGCTTCAAGCCGTAGGCATCCAGCAGGAAGTCTATCTGGTTGACCTCACAGCCTAAGCCGACCAGCAGAACGCCGCCGACATTTGGATTTTTGGCATAGCCCCAGAGGACGCGTTGGAGGTTGGCAAAGCCTTCGTTGTCGCCTGCCATGCCGCAGCCTGTGCCGTGAGCGAAGGAGGCGACACCGTCTACATTTTCAAACTGCAACAGGTCTTCATCACTGAAAGCATCTGCGATGCGGTGAGCTGCGGTGGCGGAGCAATTTACGCTGGTGAGGACTGCTATGTAGTTGCGGGTGCCGACACTGCCATCTTCGCGGTGATAGCCAAGGAAGGTACGCTCTTCTGGGTGCTCGGCGTATTGCGTTGGTTTGTAGTCCTTGCAGAAGCTGTGGTGCACGCCGGGGTCGGAGAACTCCATGTTGTGCGAGTGCACATGAGCGCCTGCCTGAATGTCCGTTGTTGCGAAGCCGATGGTCTGGCCGAATTTGATCAGCGCTTGTCCCTGCTTGATGTTGTGTTCGGCGATTTTGTGGCCTGCGGAGATATTGTCGAGGACCTGAAGATTGCCTGCCTTATCACCCGGCTGCAAAGCTCTTGTGGCGATGATGACGTTGTCCGCTGGCTGAAGTTTGACGCTGGCTGGAATGGGTGCCGACATTTCAGAGAGTTTCCATTGTTTTGGTGAGATAGAACTTTGCAGCGGTGCCACCAAAGATGACCTCCCAGTCTGCCTGTGGCAGGTCAGCAGTGAGCTGCTCCACCATATCCACCCAGTTTTGATAGGTATTTGCGAGGAGAAGGACTGGCCAATCGCTGCCGAACATGACGCGCTCCGGACCAAAGCATTTCAAAATGTGAAAGGCGTAGGGCGCGATGTCTTCGATCTCTGCGTTCTCGGAGGCCTCAGTCAGGAGACCTGAGAGTTTGCAGCAGACCTTGGAGGTGCGTGCGATGTCGCTGACGTGTTGGGACCACGTCTCGATGGCCTTGTTGCGGATATCCGGTTTTGCGCCATGGTCGATGACTGCGCGCAGATCCGGATAGCGGCTGAGGAAGGTTTTAAGGTGCGGCAAGTGCCGGGGCTGGACCAGCAGGTCGAGTGTCAGGTTGTTGTCGATGAGGGCTTGAATGGCGGGGTGCAGATTGTCCTGCAGCATCCACTCGTCGTCTTCAATGTCCTGTATCATCGGACGAATGCCGACGAGCTTTGGGTTTTGGGAGAGTTCACTGATGACTTCTGGCGCGTTCGCTGCTTCCATGTCTACCCAGCCAACAACGCCGAGGATCCAGTCGTGTTCTGCGGCCAGCTCCAGCATGAAGAGGGTTTCTTCGACTGTGTCTGCAGCCTGAACGAGAATGGTTCCGTCCATCTTTGCCTGTGTGAGCAGGGGTTGGATGTCACTGGTGAGGAAGTCGCGGTACAGGACGTTCAGCTCTGGCGTGAGCCAGCTGTAATCGCCGCGGGAAAGCTTCCAGAAATGGTGGTGGGCATCGATCCTAAGCATGCTTCACCTCTTGTTCGAAGAAGAGATTGCCAGACGGGACTGGGGCTTCAGCGGGAAGAAGGTCTCGTTCTTTTAGTCTTGCCCAGAAGGCGTCGGGAATGTCGGCAGCGATCCATTTGAGGATATCTTCCAGCTCGCTGCGATTGCGCATGCCGGGAATAACGCTGGCGATTGTTGGGTGCGCGAGTGGGAAGTGCAGGGCAGCTGCTGCCAGATCAACAGAGAACTCCTGACAGCATTCTTTCAGCGCCGTCACATGGGCCAAAATTTCAGGCGGTGCGCTTCCGTAGTTCCAGGTGTTGCCGCCAACGAGGATGCCTGAGTTAAACGGGCCGCCGAGAATGATGGAGGTTTGAGCCTTTGTGCAGGCAGGCAGCAAATCCTTGAGAGGGGCTTGCTCCAGCAAGGTGTAACGGCCAGCAAGGAGGAAGGCGTCCCAGTGGGCTTGCTGCATCAGCTCCATGCAAATGGCGGTCTCGTTCACGCCAAGGCCCATTGCTGAAATAGCACCTGAGGACTTGAGCTCCTGAAGAGCCCTGATACCGCCTTGCAGGTCTTTCATATGGCGGCGGTTTTCTTCCAGGCCATGGGTCGCAGTGCCGATATCATGCACCAATAGGATATCAAGTCGGTCGAGACCGGTGCGGTGTAGACTGGCCTCGTAGGAGCGCATGATGCCGTCATACGAATAATCATAGGCCGGATGGAAGGGCAGAGGGTCTGGCCAGCCGAACTGGGCCGGATTGTCTGCCATGCCCGGTTTCAACAAGCGGCCAACCTTGGTGGAGAGGATGTAGTCGTGCTTGCGCACGGCATCTCCAATGACACGTTCGGAGCGGCCAAAGCCATAGTAAGGGGCGGTGTCAATGTAGGTGAGACCAACCTCTTTGGCGCGATCCAATGTGCTCATAGACTCTTTGCGAGGAGCTGTTGCAAACAGCCCACCAAATGCTGCGCCGCCGATTCCCAATGTCGGCAGTTGCAGATCTGTTCCCCCCAATTGTCGATGAGCCAGCTTCCCTCCCAAGCCCATAGTGATTTCCTTATGTTGGCACTGTGCCGTAAATGCTGGTGATGTCCTTCGCTACCTGAGCGTAGGCTTGTTGAACGTCTTCAATTCCCGGTGCTTTGAAATCGTCGATGCGCTCCATGAATGGACAGCTGAGTGCAGCGACTGCGTTTCCATCTGGTCCCAGAATTGGGAAGGCCAGATTTGTAACGCCGACTGTGCTGGCAGATGGCATGCGTACGAAACCTTGTTCCTGTACTTCATCCAGAATGTCACGGAATGCATCGAGGCTCATCTCCGGTTCTCCGAGTGCACGCTCATGCTGGTTGTACATGAGCTCTCGGATCTCCGGCTTCTGGAAGGCAGCGATTGCCCGTCCGGTGCCTGTGTTCCAGAGGCCGATGACCGAGCCGGTTTTGAGGACGAAGCTCCAGTTGCCCGGCGCTTCCACGCTGGCGACAACAACGATCTCTCCCTGATGCTCCATGCCGATGTGGCTGGACTGGTGAACGTCCTTGGCCGTTTTGCGCATCATGGGCACCGCCGCTTCCAACAACCGCGTGACGGGTGGGTGGCGATGCGACATGGAATACATTTTCAGGCTGAGCTGAAAGCGGTCGCCTTCTATGGAGCGCGATACATACTCGCGGCGCACCAGTGTGGTGAGCATGCGGTAGATCTCATTGGGGGACCGGTCGAGTGCTTTTGCGATCTCTGCCTGAGACAGGCCGGATGCGTACTGGGACAGCAGTTCCAGAATATCCAGTCCCTTCTCCAAAGCAGGAGCGCGGTATTTTTCAGCTTTGTCTTGCGATGTCTGTGTGTCTGCCATGATCAGCTCTGTTTGATGTGAGCATATTTTTTGACGCAAAATTCGACCTTGTCAATTTCTAATTTACATTTGAAAGAAGTTTTTATATTTAAGTTATGCCATTATGTGATTTGGCGAACTGACGGATTTTTGCGGTCTTTGGGAGAGGGCCAACGGGCCACTTGCCTTTTGTTTTGACGATAAGCGGTGCTTCCTCTCTAATAATCCGAGTTTCAGGTCCGTTTGGCCGAGCCTAAATTTTGAGAGATTCAGTCCGGGGGAGGACACATGGGACGATTGACTGGCAAGACAGCCCTTATCACCGCTGCAGGGCAGGGAATTGGCCGTTCTACGGTGGAAGCCTATGCTGCTGAAGGCGCAAAGGTTTTTGCAACAGACATTAACGAAGCTGCGCTTACAGAGTTGAATGCGATTGAGGGTGTGACCGGCCTGAGGCTGGATGTGACCAATGCAGATGATGTGCGTGACACTCTGGAAGTTACAGGGCCGTTGGACATTCTGTTCAACTGTGCGGGTTTCGTGCACAACGGTACGATTCTCGACTGTGATGAAGATGCGTGGGACTTCTCTTTCAATCTGAATGTGAAGGCCATGTACCGCCTTTGCCGTGCTGCGATTCCTGGCATGCTGGAAAAAGGTGGTGGTTCCATCATCAACATGTCGTCTGTGGCGTCGTCGTTGAAGGGTGTGCCAAACCGGTTTGTTTATTGCTCCTCCAAAGCAGCAGTGATTGGCCTGACCAAGGCAGTTGCAGCGGATTTTGTGACCAAAGGTGTTCGCTGTAATGCGATTTGTCCGGGAACTGTCGACAGTCCGTCTCTGCATGACCGGTTGAAGGCCACAGGCAATTACGAGCAGGCAATGAAAGATTTTATTGCGCGTCAACCTATGGGACGCATTGGCAAGCCAGAAGAGATTGCTGCGCTGGCTGTATACCTTGGTAGTGATGATAGCGCGTTTACAACAGGTCAGACGCACGCCATTGATGGCGGTTGGTCAGTATAAGAAAATGGGTAGGATATGAAGCTTCTTAGATATGGTGAGCTGAACGCTGAAAAACCGGGTGTTCTGGATGCGGATGGCAACATTCGTGATCTTTCTGGTGTGGTTGGTGACATTGCTGGAGATACGCTCAGCGCGGAAGGTCTTGCAAAAATTGCGGCGCTGGACCTGACCAGCCTGCCAGTGGTGGAAGGTAATCCGCGCATTGGTGCCTGTGTCGGCAATGTGGGCAAGTTCATCTGTATTGGCCTTAACTATTCCGACCATGCTGCTGAAGCGGGCATGGAAGTGCCAAAAGAGCCTGTGACCTTCTTCAAGGCGACCTCAGCTATTTGTGGCCCGAATGATGACATCGAAATTCCGCGTGGGTCTGTGAAAACAGACTGGGAAGTGGAGCTGGGTGTGGTGATTGGTAAACACACCAAGTATGTGAGCGAAAAGGGCGCGCTGGATCATGTGGCCGGATATTGCGTGGTCAACGATCTGTCTGAGCGTGATTTCCAGCTGCACCGCAGTGGCCAGTGGGTGAAGGGTAAGTCTGCTGACACCTTTGGTCCGATTGGCCCGTGGCTTGTGACCCGTGATGAGGTGGAAGACCCGCAGAACCTTTCCATGTATCTGGAAGTGAACGGCCATCGCTATCAGAACGGTTCTACCAAAACCATGGTGTTTGATGTGGCGAAGGTGATTTCGCATCTGTCTCAGTTCATGAGCTTGCAGCCTGGTGATGTGATCTCCACTGGCACGCCTCCGGGTGTTGGCATGGGGCAGAAGCCAGAGACCTACCTGAAGCCGGGCGACAAGATGGAGCTGGGCATTGAAGGTCTTGGTGTTCAAAAACAGGTTACTTACGCTGCTGATTGAGGAGCGTGAGCTTGCTAAGCTCTGACGCCTTCACTAAGCTTTAAAGAGCTCTCCGCTGCTGATCGTGGTGGAGAGTTTTTTTATGCGTTTTCAGGGGGAGAAAACTTTCATGACCAGCGTTTCAGAGCCAATCACATATTGCAGTTATGAAAGCCCGGTTGGGTCTTTGCTGATTGGTGGAGAAGCTGGTGGGCTGGAGTTTCTTCATTTTCCTGAAAGTGCACGCAGGCGGTTTGTTGAAGACGGCTGGGTGGAAGATGCCACGCCTTATGCGGACTTGATTGCGCAGCTTGAGGCTTACTTTGCAGGGGAGCTAAAAGAGTTCTCTTTGAACTGGAAGCTGATTGGCACTGACTTTCAAAAGAGCGTTTGGGAGCAACTTGCGGCAATCCCGTTTGGGGAAACTCGCAGTTACGGCGATGTTGCGAAAGCGCTAGGCAATCCGGGTGCGAGCCGTGCTGTGGGGCTGGCGAACAATGCAAACCCATTGCCGATTGTTATTCCATGCCATCGGGTGATTGGGGCGAATGGTGCTCTAGTTGGATTTGGTGGCGGGCTGGATACAAAAGTCTGGTTGCTGGATCACGAGGGTATTCCGCACGGAGCCGGTGCGAGCAAAGACCAGATGGCATTCCAGTTCTAAAACGGAACCCGCTTTAGAACCGGAGCGCAATGCAGATCAATCAAATGTAAGCTGGAACTTGTTGTTCAGGATAAATGGCGCGCGGAAATCTTCGTTGATGAAGTAGTAGATGCCCTGCTCTTTATCATGGGTGATGTTGAAGCAGCCATATTCTTCTTTGCTCCAAAGACCGGTCCAGCTGGAGCAATACTGATTGTTCTCGATCTTGTAGCGCGCTTCGGATGGTTTTGCGTCGCCTTCTTTGATCCAGAGGGTGAGACCAGACTCGGAGAAGTACTGGCGTGTTTCAGCGGCAAAGTGGATGCCTTTGATGGTTGAGCCGGTCAATAACTCAGTAATTTGAGTGTTGTTCAAAGTCACTTCACCAGCCAGTGCAGGCGTTGCGCATGCGGCAATAGCAAGGCCTAAAATCACTTTCTTCATATTGCTTCTTTCCAGAGATAAATTGAGATGATGGTCAGCTGTTTATCTGCCATTCAGGACTGAATTTGCGTTTCAGTACAGGTACCGATTTGGTTAGGCAGGTTTAGATATGCTTCCTGATCGCTGGTTTTTATCAGCGCAGGTTTTTTTCTCAAATCACCTTTTTTTGCTTAAAATTTGCAGGTTTTAAATGGAAAAGGGCGCCCGATTGAGCGCCCTCTTTTTTGCTGATCCTGTTGTATTCAGGATGGTGTTGTTTCGGTTTCATCAAACTGGATGCGCACGATCCTGTCTGTTCCGGATTCTCCGCCCCATGCTTCGCCTTTACGTCCTGCCATCTGGCGAACGTCGGCATCTGCTTTGTTGCTTGGGAAGCTGGTGAACTCTTCTGTATCCGGATCAAAATGGACGATGGCGTCGGCATCGAAATCTGTGAGCCAGACCTTATCGTTCTCATCGACATAGACCGAGTAGGGCAGTGGATCATTGCCGGGGAGACGCCATGCGCGCCATGTGTCTGCCTTCGGGTCGTATTCGCTGACCTGACCGGAGAGCCACTCACTGACCCAGAGCTTGCCTTCTGAGTTAGACCAGACGCGGCGGGCGCCTTGCTCTTTTGTTGGAGGCGTCACGATGCGCGCGCGTCCGTTGGTTCTGTCAATGTTGGCGATGTGGCTGCCGGCGAGGGAGGCGTACCAGACATCACCTTGCGGCGTGACGGTGATGCCATAAGGGCCGGGGCCTTGAGGGCTTGGCCAGACTTCGATTTCCTGTGTGACGGGGTCAACGCGGCCATAGACGCCGTTTTGTCCGGTAAACCAGTAGATGCCGTCGTGGTCGAAGATGCCTGTGTTGAGGTTTGCGTCTGCGAACTCGGCAGGTAGCGGAATGAGGGTGACGGCGTCTGTTGCCGGATCAACACGTGCGATGGCGTTTTGTCCGCCTTCGGTGACCCACATTGCGTTATCGGGGCCAAGCACAACGCCGTGTGGGGCTGCATTTTCGCCCAGTGAAACCGGGTGGAGTTCTCCGTTGTCAGGATCAAGACGTGTGAGTGTGCCATCTGCCTGTCCGCAGTACCAAACCATGCCATCGGAATCGAAGCCAATGTCTCTGGAGCGGGCGCCTGGACGGGCGTCAAAATACGTGACTTTTGCGTTTTTGACAGAGTTTGTTTTTTCGCCTTCAGCGAAAACAGGTCCAGCAACGATACCCATATAATAGGCGCTGGAAATTGTTAGGGCAGATGCTCCGAGAAACTCTCGTCTGTTCATCCTACCTCTCCCTTATGCCGTCTCCTTGGTGGAGACAATCGACTTGCCTTAATGCAAGGGAAAGGCGTGTCTATGGCAAACTACCTATACACCCTCAAGCATTTTAAGTGAGGTTAAGGAACGGTCAGCGAAGCGGAGAAAATTGTTCGGATCATCGTGTTCGAGAATGTAGATTTTGGTTCGGGTTTTTTCCTGCAAGGCCGTCAGAATGTGGCCCCATGGGACGGTGCCGAAGCCGACATCTGCCCAGCCATCTTCATCTGTGCCTTCGCCATCTGGAGCGATGTCTTTGATATGGACTGCGGTGATGCGGGTGCCGTGGGCTTCGATCCAGTCCAGCGGGTCCAGACCTGCTTTGATGATCCATGCGGCATCGACCTCCCATTCCACGGTGGGAGCTTCTGAGATGATCAATTCCATAGGAATGGTGCCGTCCGGGAGTGGCTTGAACTCGAAGTCGTGGTTGTGCCAGCCGAAGTGGAAGCCTTTATGCTTGAGCGTGTTGGCCATGTGCTCCAAACGGTGGGCGAAGATCGTCCATTCTCTCTTGGTTGTTGGTCGTTGTTCTGGTGTGAGGTAAGGAGCGAAGATAGTGTGCATGCCGAGAAGGACTGCGATCTTGATACACTGATCAAGGTTCTCTTCCAGATCCTTGAGATCGAAGTGGCCGGAGGGCATGTCGAGATCATATTGATCGAGGAGATCCCGCACTGTCTGAGCAGCTTCGAATGTGGGATAGAGTTCCTCGAAGCCTTCTACCTGTGTGTAGCCGAGGAGGGCTGTTTCCTGAAACACCTCTTTCCAGGGTTGGAAGTTTCGTGCGCTGTAAAGCTGTAGGCAAAAGTCCATGATACAGTTCCCCTCCCAGAGCGACCAAAGCTAGCTGGCCCGGTTTTATTGCTCTGCACGACAATAGAGTTGCATCTACCTGTAGAGCAAGAGGGCTTGCGAAAGAGGGCAAGGAGAGGGGAGCCTCTCCGAAAGCGGTTGTCAGAATCGATGTTTGAGCAAGGTGGTTTCATGAATTGACCACACCCGGTGGAGAACATCTGAATAGGGAATTTAGGTTCGAATTATTTCGCCGCGAAAATATTAGCTAGCTTAATAAATTAGAGTTTGCGTCAACAGCGCAGTCTTTTCAACGTGTTATTGGTTCAGGCTGTCAGATGCAAGAATGACAGATCTTCAACATTTTCTGCCGCACTGGGTGCGTTCTCATCCTAATGGATAACAGCTGAGAGTTTCGTTTTGTCAATTTTCGAATTGACGCTTAAGTGGTTTCGCTTATATTTCGAAATTACGCGAATATGCGCGTAATCGACTGTAAACGAAAATTGACGTGTTGGTTAGGACGTAGTTTAATTTTGATCTCTAATGGCACTTTGTAGGGACGGAGCTGCGTAAGAAAGCAGAACTTGAAGGTGTTCGAGGAGGCTCGTGAAAAATTGACAGATGCGTAGCGTTGCTAAAACGGCGCAGTTCTTTAAAAGGCTGGGACCTTTACTAAGAGATTCAGCTCGACCACCGAGTTGTTTTTTGGAATTACAGTCAGGAATATGAAGGTACCGCAGTGCAAGCAGCGCGTATCGCAGGAAGCAGTCGGGTCGCTTTCTGTTCCGGGAGGGCAACATGCTTGAATTAAGGGGCGTCAGCAAGACTGTTGACGGTATGGACCATATTCGCGACGTGTCTTTGCGTCTTGAAAGTGGTTCATTGAACGTATTGTTGGGACCAACACTGTCAGGCAAGACAACGCTTATGCGTTTGATGGCAGGGCTGGACACGCCAACTGCAGGGCAAGTGCTCGTAAATGGACAGGATGTGACCGGTGTTTCCGTGCGCAAGCGCGACGTCGCGATGGTCTATCAGCAGTTCATCAACTACCCGGCTCTCACGGTTTATGAAAACATCGCCAGCCCGCTGCGCGTTGCGGGAGTAAAAGGGGCTGATGTTGACAAGCAAGTGCGCAAAGCTGCGGACTTGATGAAGCTCACACCTTATCTGGACAGAACACCGCTGAACCTTTCTGGTGGTCAGCAGCAGCGTACTGCGATTGCGCGTGCGCTGGTCAAAGGGGCGCATCTGGTGCTGATGGATGAGCCATTGGCGAACCTGGATTACAAACTGCGCGAAGAATTGCGCGACGAGCTGCCGAAGATCTTCTCTGAAAGCGGTGCTGTGTTTGTTTATGCGACAACAGAACCGACAGAAGCTTTGTTGCTGGGCGGGCGTACAGCCACCTTGCATGAGGGGCAGGTTTCGCAGTTTGGTGATACCATTGACGTTTACCGCAATCCTCAGGACATCGTTACCGCGCAGACTTTCTCTGATCCGCCGCTGAACCTGCTGGGCCTGACGAAGAGCGGGGGTGAGTTCCGCACGTCAAATGGCACGGTTATTCCGGCATCAGAAGAAGAGAAGCGTCTTCCTGATGGACATTACAAAGCAGGTTTCCGGCCACATCACCTTTACCTGCAGCGCCCAAGTGAAGATGCTGTTTGTCTTCCTGCGGTTGTTGATGTTTCCGAGATTACCGGTTCTGAGAGCTACATTCATCTGACATGCCTGAACCACCGCTGGGTGGCGCTGGAACATGGCATTCATAACGTAGACGTGGATGCCAAGATCGACGTGTTTGTGGATGCCAAGAACTTCATGATTTTTGATGATGAGGGCCGCTCTGTTGCGTCTCTCATGCATGAACCGGCTTAAGGAGGCGAGCATGGCACGTATTGATCTCGACCACATTCGCCACTCTTATTTGCCGAACCCAACAAGCCCGAGCGATTACGCTTTGAAGGAAGTTAATCTGACCTTTGAAGATGGCGGTGCTTATGCGCTTCTTGGGTCTTCCGGCTGTGGCAAGACAACACTTTTGAACATCATCTCCGGTTTGCTGACACCGTCTGAGGGTGAGCTGCTGTTTGATGGCAAGCCTGTGACGGAGCTTTCTACCGAAGCGCGTAACATTGCGCAGGTGTTCCAGTTTCCGGTCGTTTACGACACCATGTCTGTTTACGACAATCTGGCGTTTCCGCTTCGCAACCGCGGTGTTCCGGCAGCTGAAGTTGATCAGAAGGTCAACGAGATTCTACGGATCATTGATCTGGAGAGCAAGGCAAAGCGCAAGGCGCAGGGCCTGACGGCGGATGAGAAGCAGAAGATCTCGCTGGGCCGCGGTCTGGTGCGCTCTGATACCAACGCGATCCTGTTTGACGAACCGCTTACCGTAATTGATCCGCACATGAAGTGGGTTCTGCGCTCGCAGTTGAAGCATCTGCACAAGCAGTTTGGTTTCACCATGGTTTATGTGACCCACGACCAGACCGAGGCTTTGACCTTCGCGGATAAGGTTGTGGTGATGTATGGCGGCGAAGTTGTGCAGATTGGAACGCCGGATGAGCTGTTCCGCAAACCTCAGCACACCTTTGTTGGCTACTTCATCGGGTCTCCGGGCATGAACATTCTGCCGTGTGAGGTGGATGGAACCATGGCGCGAGTAGGCGGGCACAGTGTGCCGCTGCCATGTGGTCTCGACCCGAAGAAAGTCGCTCAGAAAACCGAGGTTGGTATCCGTCCTGAGTTTGTGAAACTCGGCGGTGCCGGAGAAGGTTTGCCGTTGAAAGTCAACGCTGTTGAAGACATCGGCCGCTACCGCATTCTGCGTGGTGAGATGGAAGGTGTTGCGCTGAACGCCATTGTTGGCGAAGGCATGAGCATTCCGGAAAGTCCGACAGCTCTCTTCGATCCAACACAGACGAACCTTTATGCCGACAGCTGGCTCGTAAGCGAGGGGGCCTGATCCATGGAAAAGACCGTAAACAACAAAGCCTGGTTCATGGTTTTACCGGTTCTTTTGCTGGTGGCCTTTACCGCTGTTATTCCATTGATGACTGTGGTGAACTATGCGTTTCAGGACAGCTTTGGAAACAATCAGTTTTTCTGGGTTGGGATTGAATGGTTTCAGGAACTGCTCAGCTCCGAGCGCTTTCATGACGCCTTGGTCCGCAACCTGATTTTCTCCTTCTCCATTCTTGCTATCGAGATCCCGCTGGGTATCGGCATTGCGCTTTGTATGCCTAAAAAAGGCTGGGGTGTTCCGGTTTGTCTGGTGTTGATGGCGCTGCCATTGCTCGTGCCGTGGAACGTGGTTGGTACCATCTGGCAGGTGTTTGGCCGTGCGGACATTGGTCTGCTGGGTTACTTCCTGAACTCTCTTGGCATCAACTACAACTACACGCAGGACCCTGTTGCTGCATGGGCCACCGTGATTGTTATGGATGTGTGGCACTGGACCAGCCTTGTTGTGCTGCTGTGCTATGCGGGGCTTGTTTCTATTCCAGAGGCTTACTATCAGGCCGCGCGTATTGATGGGGCGTCCCGCTGGGCTGTGTTCCGTTACATCCAGCTGCCAAAGATGCACAGTGTGTTGCTGATTGCGGTTCTGCTGCGCTTCATGGACAGCTTCATGATTTACACCGAGCCGTTTGTTGTTACAGGTGGCGGACCGGGTAACTCCACAACCTTCCTGAGTATTGATCTTGTGAAGATGGCGATTGGTCAGTTTGACCTTGGACCAGCTGCTGCAATGTCACTCGTCTACTTCCTCATCATCCTGCTGTTCTCATGGGTGTTCTACACCGCGATGAACAACATTGGGACTGAGAAGAAACACTACGCAGGCGAGGAGTAAGCACCATGTCGACAACAACTGGAACTGCAGTCATTGATGGTGGTGTTGCTGCTGGTGGACAGGCTCCACGCAGCCGGACCCGCGCAAAGGCACAGAGAACCGGAAGCCGCTATGCTTTCCTCGTTCCAACTTTGTACATCACGTTTTTGATGCTGCCGATCTACTGGCTCTTCAACATGAGCCTGAAGACCAACCAGGAAATTCTGAGCAAGTTCACCTTGTGGCCGGATGAGCCGACGCTCGCCAACTACATGGTGATCTTCACGGACCCAAGCTGGTACAACGGTTACATCAACTCCATCACCTATGTGGCGCTCAATACGGTTATCTCCGTAGCGGTTGCGTTGCCAGCGGCCTATGCGTTTTCGCGCTATAAGTTTCTGGGTGACAAACATCTGTTCTTCTGGCTGCTGACAAACCGTATGGCTCCGCCAGCGGTGTTTGCGCTGCCTTTCTTCCAGCTCTATTCCGCCTTCGGTCTGATCGACACGCACCTTGCAGTGGCTCTGGCGCACTGTCTGTTCAACGTGCCGCTGGCTGTGTGGATTTTGGAAGGCTTTATGTCTGGTGTCCCGAAAGAGATTGACGAGACTGCTTACATCGATGGCTATTCCTTCCCGAAATTCTTCGGCAAGATCTTCATGCCTTTGATTGCAAGCGGTATCGGTGTGGCAGCGTTCTTCTGCTTCATGTTCTCTTGGGTGGAACTGCTGATTGCCCGCACGCTGACGACCACTGCGGCTAAACCGATTGCGGCCACGATGACCCGTACGGTTTCAGCTTCCGGCATGGATTGGGGTGTACTTGCGGCGGCGGGGATTCTGACAATTATTCCGGGTGCGCTGGTGATCTACTTCGTACGTAACTACATCGCTAAGGGCTTTGCCCTGGGTCGCGTTTAACAGGGAGGCGATTATGGATTTTTCTTGGATGGCCTGGACGTCGCCGACTGCGATTTTCTTCATCACCATTGGCCTGCTGATCTCCAGCATGGCGGTTTGGGAGTGGTTTGTGCCGGGGGGAACACCACGGCATGGGATTTTGAAATTTGAGACGACACGCGGCGACCGCTTGTTTGTTTCGCTGCTGGGCAGTGCGTTTATCTGCCTGTTTTGGCTTGGGTTTGTTAGTGCAAACCTTTGGTGGGCTCTGTTGGTCTGTGTGGCATACGCGTTTTGCGTGTTCCGCTGGGTTTAGGATTGAGCTTTTTTCTCTGCACTGATGTTTAGGGGAACTTTCAGTGCAATCAATTATAATCGGGAGGAATATATATGAGACGTCAGCTTTTAGCGTCCGTTGGCTTTGCAGCCATGATTTGCGCATCCAGCTCTGCTTTTGCAGACATGGAAGCCGCGAAGAAGTGGGTGAGCGACGAATTCCAGCCTTCTACTCTTTCTCAGGAAGAGCAGATGAAGGAAATGGACTGGTTCATCAAAGCAGCTGAGCCTTTCAAAGGTATGGAAATCAAAGTGGTTTCCGAAACCATTGCGACCCACGAATACGAAGCGAAGGTTCTTGCAAAAGCATTTACCGAAATCACCGGCATTAAAGTTACTCACGACCTGATCGGTGAAGGTGATGTTGTTGAGAAGCTTCAGACCCAGATGCAGTCTGGCGAGAACATCTATGATGCTTACGTCAACGATTCCGACCTGATCGGTACGCACGCTCGCTACAAGCAGGTTCGTAACCTGACTGACTGGATGGCTGGCACTGGTAAAGCGGTTACGCTGCCAACTCTGGATGTTGAAGACTTCATCGGTCGCTCATTCACAACTGGCCCTGATGGCAAGCTGTACCAGCTGCCAACACAGCAGTTCGCGAACCTTTACTGGTTCCGCTATGACTGGTTCACAAACCCAGACATCAAAGCTCAGTTTAAAGCGAAATACGGCTATGAGCTGGGTGTTCCGGTTAACTGGTCTGCTTATGAGGACATCGCTGAGTTCTTCACCAACGACGTGAAAGAAATCAACGGCGAAAAAGTCTATGGTCACATGGACTACGGTAAGAAAGATCCATCCCTGGGTTGGCGCTTTACCGATGCATGGCTCTCCATGGCAGGTGCTGGCGACAAGGGTATTCCAAACGGTTTGCCAGTTGACGAGTGGGGCATTCGCGTAAACGGTTGTTCCCCTGCTGGTTCTTCCGTTGAGCGCGGTGGTGCAACCGATGGTCCTGCAGCGGTTTACTCCATCACCAAATACATCGAGTGGCTGAAGAAGTACGCTCCGGCTGAAGCACCAGGCATGGTGTTCTCTGAAGCTGGTCCGGTTCCGGCACAGGGTTCTGTTGCTCAACAGATCTTCTGGTACACCGCGTTCACCGCAGACATGGTGAAAGAGGGTATTCCAGTTGTGAATGCAGACGGCACTCCTAAGTGGCGTATGGCTCCTTCTCCGAAGGGTGCTTACTGGGAAGAAGGCATGAAGCTGGGTTATCAGGACGCTGGTTCCTGGACTCTGATGAAGTCTACCCCGGAAGATCGTGCAAAAGCTGCATGGCTCTACGCTCAGTTCACCGTTGCAAAGACAACTTCTTTGAAGAAGTCTCACGTTGGTCTGACCTTCGTACGTGACAGTGACGTTCGTGATGCGTCCTTCACCGAGCGTGCACCTAATCTGGGTGGTCTGGTAGAATTCTACCGTTCCCCAGCTCGTGTACAGTGGACTCCAACCGGTACCAACGTTCCTGACTATCCAAAGCTGGCTCAGCTGTGGTGGCAGAACATTGGTGATGCATCCTCAGGCGCGAAAACTCCTCAGGAAGCTATGACCGCTCTTGCAGCTGCTCAGGACAAAGTTCTGAAGCGTCTTGAGCGTGCTGGTGTTCAGGGCGAGTGTGGTCCTAAGCTCAACGAAGTTAAGGATCGCGATTTCTGGCTGAACCAGCCAGGCGCACCAAAAGCCAAACTGGCTAACGAAAAACCAACTCCGGTTACCGTTGACTACGACGAGCTGATCAAGAGCTGGGCAGATGCTTCCAAGTAAGCGTCGCTTCTAAAGTGTCCATCATCGCGAACAGAGTTCGTTTTCGATGATGCGCTTCCAAGACTAAACGAGAAACCCGGTGTCGTAAGGCGCCGGGTTTTTTGTTTGATGAGGGGGAGTATTAGATAACTAGCCTACCGTTTGCCTTTTGCCATCAGCACATTGCAATTTATGTCCCACGTTTTTCGTTAGAGGTGCCAACACTCCGCTTTTGCAATTTTTGACTTGCTTGTGCTAATCTCTGCCCATGAAGAAAAGTAGCAATATCAAACGCTCAGCAGAGAGTGGCCGGTTTGCCGTAGCACCGCTTGGCAAAAGCAAAGCTTCAAAGTTTGCGCAAGTTGAAGGTATGACTTTGACTGCACGCTCTAGAAGTACAATTACTCTTCATGAAAGCAAAGGATTAAAGGGGGATGCATTGCGTTCAGCAATTTCTGGTAGCTTTACTAAGAAATTTCGTTGATGAGCCGTTATAATGCAATAGAAGATCCGCTATGCTATCCAGGCACGCATGTTCTTAAAAACAAACTAGATTTGACCGACCAAAGTGAGCTGGACCAGTTCGAGCAACTTATGTTCCTGACACGCTCTGAGGAATCTTTACCAGATGGTGAATTGGACTATGAGCACTATAAGGCAATCCATCATCATTTTTTCCAAGACGTTTATGATTGGGCAGGGAAGCCAAGAGATATTCGGACAGGAAAAGGCGATAGTTGGTTTTGCTATCCTGAGTTTATTGAGCAGGAAATGGTCAAGCTTTTCGCTCAACTGGCAGCTGAAAGCCACCTCACGGGGATTGATGACCCGATAACATTTGCAAAGCGTGCAGCTTATTATATTGCAGAAATAAATGCCGTTCATCCCTTTCGAGAGGGAAATGGACGTTGTCAGCTAACCTTACTGAGCATTCTCTTTGAAATTTCAGGTTTTCCGATGGACGTGGAGCAAATTCAAGCTGATCAGTTCATGGCAGCTATGGTTGCTAGTTTTCACGGCAACAATGGACCGCTTATCCAAGCAATTATGGCACTGATGGCGTAGATATATTCTTCTCGCTTCCTGGGAGACACCATACCAGTTTCGTTTTTTAGCGATGTGCTGCGTTTGAATGCTTCACCCTTAAAATCCAAGCGAGACATCCTGAAAAGGTATGCCGAGATGTCGCTATGAAGGGGGATTGTATTATCTGAAGTACTTGTTTCGTCCATTGGTTGCGGCATGGTAGGTAGATTTTGCGATGTCTTGGTCAGATTGAAGGGGCTGCTGCTGTGAAGTGTCTAAGGATTTACGCAACGCCGGATGGGGAGTCGCATTTTGGTGAGGTTGAGATACCGACGCAGAAAGTGTCGGTGCATCCCGAAGCAACTCCGTTTGATGTGAGTGCCAGTTATCCGGCTTCGCGCGTCCGTTTCTCTCACATTCCAGCAGGTATGAGACAGGTGGAATGGCATAGTGTGCCTGATCGGATTTTGACTGTGAGGCTTGATGGGTCCGTTGAGTATGAAACCAGTGACGGGGAAGTTCGAACAGTCGGCGCTGGGGAGTTCGTGCTTATTGAGGACACGCATGGCAAGGGTCACCTTTCGCGGCATTCAGCTGAGGCTCAGACTGTGCTTTGGATCTCCTTGCCGAAGGGGTTGGACGAGCAGTCGTAGATGGTGAGGGTAACCAAGCCTTTCTCTTGTAATTCCGCATACTAGAATTGTATTTTACAACTGGAATTCCTGCTGTGCCCTGCTAAACTACGTGGAATTGCGAGTGATAGTGCGGCGCGGGAGTGCGCTTTGCCTCAGGGAGTTTCGAGTGTCTTCTTCATTTAAGTCATCAGGTCAGGTTTCCTATGAATTGCGCGGTGATGTTGCGGTTATGACCGTGAGCAATGCGCCGGTGAATGCGTTGTCTCTGGCGATCCGGCAGGGTCTGGTTAAGCGTATCAAGCAGTTTGAAGAAGACGATGCGGCGAAGGCTGCGGTGATTGCTGGCGCTGGCAAGGTGTTCATCGCCGGGGCGGACATTCGTGAGTTCAAGCGTCCGGCCACTGAGCCACATCTGCCTGATGTGATTGATGGTATTGAAGCCTGCTCCAAGCCTGTGATTGCGGCCATTCATGGTGTTGCGCTGGGCGGCGGGCTTGAGGTTGCGCTGGGCTGTCATTTCCGCGTTGGGGTGAAGGGTGCCAAGGTTGGTTTGCCGGAAGTGCATCTGGGTATCATTCCGGGCGCTGGCGGCACGCAGCGCTTGCCGCGTTTGGCGGGCTACGAGAAAGCGCTGGAGATGATCCCGAGTGGTGCGCAGCTTGGTGCTGATGCTGCCAAAGCAGCTGGTATTCTGGATGAGGTGAGCGAAGAGGCTGATGCGGTTGCTGCTGGCCTCGCGTTTGCGCGGTCTGTGATTGATAACAGAACGCCGTTGCGCCGTTGCTCTGAGCTGGTTGCGCCTGCTGTTGATCCGCAGGTGTTTGCGGATGCTAAGGCTGCGGTTGCCAAGCGGGCTCGTGGTCAGAAATCACCGGTGGTGTGTGTTGAAGCCATTGAGGTTGCCAGCCAGACCAGCTTTGCAGATGGCATGGCGAAAGAGCGTGAGATGTTTATGGAGCTGAAGAACTCGGCTCAACACCGCGCTTTGTCACATGCGTTCTTTGCGGATCGGGCTCTTGGCAAGCTTCCTGAAATTGAAGGCATTGCTCCACGCGAGTTGAAATCTATCGGCGTGATCGGCGGTGGTACTATGGGCGCTGGCATAGCGACCGGTGCTCTGATGAACGGGCTTTCTGTTACCCTGATTGAGCGGGATGATGAGGCTCTCAGTCGTGCGAAAGCGACGATTGCCAAGAATACTGGTGGTGCTGTTAAGAAGGGCAAGCTTTCAGCAGAGCAGGAACAGCGGATCTTTACTGAAGCCTTATCTTTGAGCACGGATTATGCCTCGCTCTCTGATGTGGATCTGGTCGTTGAGGCGGTGTTTGAAGACATCACTGTGAAGGAGCAGGTGTTCCAGAAGCTGGACGAGGTTTGTAAGGACGGTGCTGTTCTGGCGACCAACACCTCTTATCTGGATGTGAATGCCATTGCTGCAGTGACCAAGCGTCCGCAGGATGTGATTGGCCTGCACTTCTTCTCTCCGGCCCACATTATGAAACTGCTGGAAGTCGTGGTTGCGGACAAGACGGCTCCAGATGTGATTGCGACTGGTTTCCAGCTTGGCAAGATCATGCGTAAGATTGCTGTTCGGGCTGGCGTTTGTGATGGCTTTATCGGCAACCGCATTCTTGCGACTTATCGTGCAGCTGCTGATGCCGTTGTGGTGGATGGATCATCGCCGTTTGAGGTGGACGAGGTGATGCTGGAGTTCGGCTTCCCGATGGGGCCGTATGCGGTGGCTGATCTGGCAGGTCTGGATATCGGTTGGGCAACCCGTAAGCGGAAAGCACCAACCCGTGATCCACGTGAGCGCTATTTCACTTTTGCAGACCGCATGTGTGAGCAAGGCTGGTTTGGGCAGAAAACCAGCAAGGGCTATTACGTTTATGAGGAAGGTGCGCGGAAAGGCACGCCAAACCCTGCTGTTCTCGAGATTTTGACAGAGGAACGCAAAGAAAAACATATCAACGCACAAAACCTTTCAAAAGAGCAGATCCTTGATCGGTACATCGCAGCCATGGTGAATGAGGCTGCAAAGGTGGTTGAGGAAGGCATTGCCTTGCGGCCGCTGGACGTGGATATGACGCTGATCTACGGCTATGGCTTCCCGCGTTGGCGTGGTGGCCCAATGCAGTATGCAGATGAGATTGGACTTGAGAAAATCCTCAACAATATCAAGGTGTATGCGCAGGAGGATGCTTACTTCTGGCAGCCTGCAAAGCTGCTTGAGAAACTGGTTGCCTCTGGCAAAACATTTGCTGATCTGAATGCTGAGCGGGGGAATAACCCGGCAGCGAAAAAGCACGAGAACGCTTGATTCTCTTCAGTTGCATCGCCATCTTCTAGTGGTGTACCCTTTGGGTAGCTCGAAAACAGCACACATAGCAACGGTGCTGTTTTGGATGTTTATTTGCGTATCCTGAACCGAAAACCGGCGCCGGTTTTGGAAGATATGCCCGTTGGAGATGGTGATGCTGAATTTTCTGGAATATATAACCGGGCGGGTGATTGCGATTTTGTTCGCGATGGCTTTACTGGCATTTATCCTCCTCATTATCGGATTTGCCTCCGGCCTGATGCTGGCCGTTATTGCCATCACTATCCCCATTGTGATCCTGAAGATCCTGTTCGGCAAGAACAAGCCCAAGATCACTTATCACTATGAGCGCAAGGATTAAGAGATCGGGAAGTTTTTGACCTCGTTCTCGCCCCAGGTTTCCATTGCCTGAAGGACCGGCTGCAGGGATCTGCCCTTTTCTGAAAGGGAGTATTCAACATGCGGCGGTACAACTTCCATAACTTTACGGTCGACAATTCCATCCTCTTCCAGAGAGCGGAGTTGTGCTGTCAATAAGCGTTGAGAAACACCGGGCAGTCTGCGTTTCAGCTCGTTGAAACGGCAGGGTGCAGGCAGAAGCTCGTATATTATCAATGGCTTCCATTTACCGCTCAAAACAGTCAGGGTACGGCGCACAGGGCAGGTTTCATAGCCGATGAATGCTCTGCTGGCTGTGTCTTTGCTGTCATCGCTCATGGTGGGCAGTACCCTTTTATATACTAGCTGCTAAAATAGTGCGTACTAGACGTTCTGCTTCTTTGCTTTCATATGGGGTTTGCCTAATGAAAACAAGGGAAACACACCGATGAACAAAGTGAAGCTTGCTGTAGCTGCTGCAGCTCTTGCCCTTTCAACCGCAGTTGCTGGTGCCACTGAAGCGACTGATCTTTTGAGCAAATTCTATGAGGTTGCGGACAGTCGCCCGTTTGATGCGGATAAACTGGCAGCTTTTTATGCCGATGACATGGTGGACCATAATGGTCGTGAGGGACAAAACGCCAAGCAGTTTGCGGTGGGGACCTATACAGCCCTGGCAGCAGGCGCACCGGACTCCCGCCATGAGCTTGGTATGGTTGAGCCAATCGGTGATGACAAAGTTCTGATCTACTGGCGTTACAAAGGCACCAACACTGATGGGCTGTTTGGTGCTGAAGCTAATGGCAATGCCTTTGATATTGCCGGTTTTGAGGTTTATCGCGTTGAGAACGGCAAGATCCACGAGTTCTGGCATATTGAGGAACTTAGTTCGCTGAGCGCCCAGCTTGCTACGAAGAACTAAGCGATAAGGCCCGGGAGTTTCCCCGGGCTTTCTTTTTAGGAGGCGTCTACGCGGCTGGGAAAAAGTCTGTTTGCTGGCTTGATCTTGCAGTAATTACCCGTTTTGTTAGGTGCAGCTTTAGGGGCGGGAAGAGATCGTCTGCCTTATTAGATTGTTGATTTAGTTTTTGAATTTGCATTGAGGAATACGTTTGTGAAGCTGCAAGAAGGAACAATAATTCTGCCCGGTGACCGCGCCCTTGCATGGAGTGAATGGGGTGATGCTGATGGGCGGCCTGTGATTTTGTGTCAGGGCGCAGGAATGGCCTCTGCCATTCCGTTTGGAGAGCAAACCGCAAAGGATCTGGGTCTGCGTGTTCTCTCAGTTGATCGTCCGGGATTGGGTAAGTCCGAGCTAGATCCTGAGAAAAACTTTGAAAGCTGGGCAGAGGATATCAAAGAACTGCTTGATTTTGTGAAGGCCGATCAGGCGTTTGCGATTGGCTTTTCGCAGGGGGCGCCTTTTGCATTGGCACTGGCAGCTTCTGGTCTTGTTGATAGGGTTGCGGTTGTGTCCGGTCAGGATGAGCTGGCCTCCCCCGGTATGTTTGCCAAGCTTCCTGATGAGTTGAAGGGCATGGTTTCTTTAGCTTGCGATGATCCGGACCGTCTTGAGGCTGACATTGCAGGCATGGCGACGGCAGATTGGCTGTGGCAGATGATTGAGGGGATGAGCGGGGAAGAGGACCGTGCGTTTTATGCCTCAGCATCGTTTGCACCTCTTTATCGTGATGCGCTCGCCTCGGGCTTTGCTCAGGGAGCGGCCGGCTATGCCCGTGATACGCGGCTTGCGATGGGGCGCTGGTCGTTCAGCGTTGAGAACATCAAGCAGGACGTGCAGTTATGGTATGGCCTCAAGGATACGAGCCCGGTGCATTCGCCTGACTTTGGCAGCACCCTTGCCACGCGCCTGAACTGTTCTGAGCTGCATCAGATTGCAGAGGAGGGGAGTGCGATCCTCTGGACTCAAGCTGATGCTATCTTGAGCAGGCTGGCAAAATGTAAAGGCTAAGCAATAAGCCCGGCCAAGAGTTTTGCTGGGCTTTATGCGCTTATGCTGATCGCTTCTGTAAAGCTGTAGGTTCAGACCGGAATAAATATCTGCCGCACATCAGAGCTTCTGGCCACTGGTGCATCGTCTGTGTGGAGTGTCTGGTATCTATGGGCATCTTCTGAGTAGGCCTTTCCCGCGCCGTGATAACCGGCAACTTCCGGGCTTTCAAAGCCAGCACTCTTGAGTTCATTCGCTAAGGACTGCGCAAAAGGGAAAACTTTGGTCCCGTCGAGTTCTGGATCCTCTGGTGCATCTATGAAGCCAGGTTCGGAAGAAAGTTTCAGTTCTTCCGGATCAAATGACTCTGGCGCGGTTGCATCTGCGCTGTAGCAGCTTTCGACGCGTATATCGGTGAATGATTTATCCAGACCGCCTTTTGAGAGTTGCTCAGCCAGCCCTTTTGAGGAAACTGTTTCATAGCCTTCCTCACTGGCGCTTCGTTTGCTGGAGATTTCGTTAGAGCCGTTAGCGCCGTGGCCGAGTACGTAGATTTTGTTCTCACCGTTTTTTAGCGTGCCCAGAATGCCGGTTTTCTCATTGCTGATAATGTTTGCCTGCTGCAGAACATCTGCTTCAAAGGAATAGTTTTGTGCCAGCTTCAGCATGTCTGTGTAGGCATCTGATGATACAAAGTCCAGAAGCTCAAATCCCTCAAGGTTCAGCTCCGAGATGACTGCATTTGCCTTTTCGCGAATGTCACTGGCCTGAGCCTGGTTCTTTTCTACCAGCTGCTGCTTGAGCGTTTCCAGTTTGGTTTTAGCAGCATCATTTGCCACGATAATATGGCGTGGTTCCTTACCAGCCGTGTTGCGGGCTTGATTGGTGCCTGCTGCGAAAACTAAGACATCCTCAGATGCGAAGGGTGCGTAGTAGAAGCCTGTTTTGTGTTCCGGTTCTGCCTTTAAGGCGGAATCATTCAAGCTTGAGGATTGTGTGTTTTTAGTATTAACTTGCGCGAGGCTTGCGTTGTTTTCAATTTGAACAGTTGTTTGTGTTGTGTTTACATTGGATATGGGCATGAGGCCACCGTTTTTATTGAGAATCAATAGTAATTGGTGGTTGTATTGTTGTGATTTAGTTTGGTTGATGGCTGTATTGTTTGATACAGCACGCATAGATTGTTTGTAGGTAGTAATATCTACTGGCTCTGAGTAGGTTCGTCGGCTTTGCGTTGTTGCCTTGAGACAGCACAAAGCCCGGCAGATTGCTCGACCGGGCTTTGTTGTCTCCTAAATTTCAATCGGCTAGTTCAGCTGAGTTGCATCACCCATGGAGAAGAACAGAGTTTCGCCGTTTGCATCGTCCACGCCATCATTGTCGGTGGAGATGAGGATGCGACCATCTTTGGTGATTGCCAGACCTTCAACCTTGTCCGGTGTCCAGCCGTTGGTTGCGGACATGGCTGGGAGAAGATCGAGAGTGACCTTCTTGGTCAGCACTGGCAGCTCAGCGCCATGCGGGGCAGGGGTGATGCCTTCCAGAGAGATCACAGTAACTTGCTTGATGGCTGCTTCCTTGCCGCCTTTGTTGTCACGCTCTACGACTGCGAACTTGCCGTTGCCAAGAGATGTGATTTCGGAAAGACCGACCCAGCCACCGGCTGCGCTGCGTGGTGCGTCCAGCGGGTAGTGTACAAAGCCCCAGCTCTCATCAGCAGGGTTGTAGATGCCAATCTTGGTCATGCCCTTTGGATCGTCGTTCCACTCACGCTGTACAGCAACGGCCACGAGAGTTTTGCCGTTCATCACAAACTCAGTTACGCCTTCCAGAGAGAAGCGTTTTGCCTGTGCGATGAGGCTCTCTGGTAGTTTGATCTCTTTTTCGATGATGCCATGCGCAGAGGCTTGAAGCAGGAAGTGCTCCATTTCCTTCTTCGCGTTGCCTTCTGATGCCAACCAGAAGCCGCCGTCTTTGCGCAGGGCGATGCCTTCGAGGTCGTACTTCTTGGCGGTGCCGCCGGTCAGATCCATGTGGCCTGTGATTTCAACGGGCTGTTTGGAAACATCCAGCGTGAAGATGCGGGCGTTGTCGTAGAAGCTGTCTGAGACGGCATAGAGTTTGTTGGCATCGGTTTTGTCTGCGACCATGCCGGAGATCGCGCCCCAGCCAATGGGTGCGTTGGTTTCCGGGTCGATGTTGGAAACCAGCTGCGGGTACTCAGCAGAGGTCGCGCCAAACTCATAGAGACCGACATGGGCGCGGACTTTGTCCTCTACGTTGTCCTTCTCGTTGGCAACAACGAAGAGATTGCGGGATGGGATCGCCAGCAGGCCTTCCGGACCGATGTGCGTTGGCAGGAACTGAACGAATTCTGGTTTGGTGCCGGTGTCGCGGTACACTGCTACGAAGTTTCCGCGTTCGGAGTTCACGAAAATCAGGGTCTCGCCGCTGAACTTACCAACGGTTACACCCTCTGGCTCAGTGCCCTTCTTGTGCGCACGCTTGGCCGGGTAATGCCCGTGTGACATGCCCAGATGTTCCATCTGGTTGCCACTGTCAAACTCGATGGTGCCGTCTTTGTTCCAGATGGTGAACCCACGAGACCCGCCTTTGTAATCCCCCTCATTTGCCGTCACAAAGCGATTATCATCAATCCAGGCCACAGCATCCGGTTCACGGGGAATATCTACCTTTGAGCCAGACGCATCAGAGGCACGAGCTTTCCTGACCGGCACGTTTTGTGCTGTCGCGGTACCAGCGGAAAAGTGGTTGGTGATCTTGCCGGAAGCGAGGTCAACGATTGCCAGGTGGTTGTTTTCCTGAAGGGTAACAACGGCTTGGTTGTTGCCGTTGATGGAAACAAACTCTGGTTCCGGATCATCTCCGCCTTCAGCTGCAAGGCCTGTCATTTCCACGATACGCACGGCATCGCAGTTTTTCGGCATGCCGTTTTGGTCCAGATCGAAGATGGTGAGGAAACCTGCAGGCATCTGCGGCAGAGCACCATCCTTCAGGTCTTCGTCACGCTCGTTCTCAATGGCGATCGTAAGGAACTTGCCGTCTTTGGATACTGCAACGGAGTCTGGCTGGCCTTTGACATCGCACTTCGCAACAATCTGTTTTGTTGCGGTGTTGATAACGGCCACATAGCCAGAAGGTGCGGTGTAGCTCTTAGAGGTATTGACGCCTGCGAACGTGTAATCACCTGAAATTGCAACAGAAGTCGGCTCGCCGCCTAGAGCTGTGCGGCCTGCTGGCTTTGGCTGTGCGGGATTGGTTGCATCAAGAAAGACGATTGCTTCCTGAGGGCCATCGGTGAAAGCAAGGGTTTTGCCGTCTTCAGATGCAGCAATGATTTCTGCGACGGTTTCGGATTTGCGGTCTACGCCTTCCGCCAGTGTTTCGTAAACCGGCATGGTCGCGATGCGTTTAAAGAACTTTGCTTCAGATGCATTTGCAGTAGAAAGGCCAGCTGCCCACATAGTAACGGAAATGCCGCCCAAGAGTGAAGTGCGAAGAACGCGCATGAAAAATCCCCTGTCAGAATAGTTTTGCGGTTAAGTGCTTTCTGGTTAGGGGCACCGCATGGCAGGCCTATGAATGTTTGTTGAAGCTTTGATGACTAAGGTACATCAACGACTAAGGCGTTGCGGGTTCGATGCCGTCGATGGCGTCTATGAAGGGCTTTTTGGGCTTTAGGGCGAAGCCTTTGTCGTGCATCTGGGCGGATTTTATGCGATCGAGACGGAAGGTGCGGACGGCGCTGCGAAGGTGATCCCAAGCCATAATGTACCAAACCGGGTAACTCAGAAAAAGGTAGTGTGGCTCGATGGTTCGGTGAGAAAGGTTGCCGTTCTGATCGCTATATTGGATATGGATGCACTTGCTCATCAAGAAGGCTTCGTTGACAGGGCTTATTGCTTCGCTGTCAAATTCTTCAAAAGATCCATAGACATGAAGAGAAGCCGTTTCGCCAATCCAGATGCGGGACTTCAATGTGTCGACACGGGAGCGGAGCTCTGGAGAGAAGGATGCGATCAACTTGCGGCGGATCGGTTTGAGGTTGGCCAGCAGCAGAGGGGAACGCATGTTCTCTGCGATGGCGAGGCTGATGAGGAGGTCGATCGCTTCCTTGTATTCCAGCTTGAGGCGGCCGACACCCCAGCGGGATTGAAGGCGGATGCCGCCTCCGCGACCTTTATCTGCCTCAATGGGTAAACCTCGCTCGCGGAGCAGTTCCAGATCCCGGAACAAAGTTCTTTGGGAAATGCCGAGCTCTTTTGCCAGATCATGCGTTGTCGGACACTCGCCAGACTTGAGCAGTGCTTCAATCTGCTCAAGTCTATCAAGGCGCTTTAGGGCTGTTGCTCTGGTTGCTCGGCTTGTTTCATTGCTCATTAAAGAAATGTGTCATTAAATGACATATATGTCCATACAAACAGGTCATCCGAATATTGAAGGAAAATAATGATGACCAACCAAGTGATTGAGTTTGCACCCTTTCATCTTGCTGAGGGCAAGAGTGAAAGTGATCTTGTTGCTGCTTCTGAGCGGTTTCAGGCGGAGTTTTTGAATGAGCATAAAGGGTTTATTCGCCGTTCATTGGTGAAGCATGAAGATGGTGCTTATGCTGATATTGTTGTTTGGGCGGATAGCAGTGCAAGCGAAAAGGCTTTTGCCGCCGCTGGTCAACATGAAGCCGGACAGGCGTATTTTTCTTTGATTGATATGAGCCGTGAACATCAGCCGCGCAAAGCTGGTGCAATGGAATTCTTTAGTGTGGTGGGTACTTATGGCTGAGCCTTTTAAAGAGGTTTTCAATCAAGCATCTATTGAACGGATGGCCTCTGCTTTGGCAGGGGTTCATCCCTCATTTCTTGCTTCTGGTTTCACAGCTGAAGCGCTGGATGGTTTGAGTGAACTGGAGCTGAAAGAGCGTTCGCTCCATCTGGCGCGTTGCTTGCGCCGTTATCTCCCTGAGGATTATAGCGAAGCGCTGCGGATTATGATGACGACGCTCTCGGCTCCGTTGGCTATGGAGGATGAGCCAGTCTGGGAGAATGATGGAAGCGGGCTTTCTGGCTTCGTCACAATGCCATTTTCCGATTACGTGCTGCTTTATGGCCTAGAGAAGTTTGAGCTCTCGATGGCTGCTATGAAAGAGATGACGCGTCGCTTTTCAGCTGAGTTTGCTATTCGTCCGTTTATTGAACGCTATGAAGAGGAGGCAATGACGCTTCTTGCTGAGTGGGCTGAGGATGAATGTGCGCATGTGCGGCGGCTTGTTTCTGAGGGAACACGGCCAAGGTTGCCATGGGGACAGCGATTGAAGGGCTTTATTGAAGCCCCAGATAAGTGCCTGCCATTGTTGGAGAAGCTTAAAGATGATGAGACTGAGTATGTGCGCCGGTCTGTTGCAAATCATCTGAATGACATTTCCAAGGATCACCCTGATTTAACTGCAGAGGTTTGTGGACGCTGGCTCGAGCAACCAACCGAGCGTAGATTGCGGTTGGTGCGGCATGCGTTGCGGAGCAATGTGAAGGCGGCCCATCTGCCGAGCCTTGCTGTGCTTGGGTATGATGCAGAACATACGCGTGTGGTGCGTAGTATGTTGGATACTGATCGGGTGGTCTATGGGTCAGGACTGACCTTTTCTGCGGAGATAAGCAATGCCTCTGAGAAGGCAGTTCCGTTTATGCTGGACTTTGTCATCTACCATCGTAAAGCGAACGGGACACAGGCCCCAAAGGTGTTCAAGTGGCGGAGAGGCGAGTTGAGCGCTGGGCAGACGCTTCGTGTTTCAGGCAAACACAGCATTCGGCCAATCACAACACGTCGGTATTACGAGGGAGAGCATCGGCTGGCAGTGTTGCTGAACGGAGTTGAGACGCCGATTGGGTCCTTTGAATTGGTTGGTGTTGAAGAGGTGGTTGCTTAACTGCCGAATGAGCAGGCCTTGACACCGTGCGACAATAGATTATCTAAAATGACAATCTATTGTTTGTGTGTTGAGGGCATCATGCGTTTAGAAGGACATCTTGGACTTTCTACCCTTGTGAAGACATTTCCTTATCGGATTTGTCTTACATGGGCAGGTGTTCTTGTAGAGAATTTTTTGATGGCACTGATCCCGTTGCTCATCGGATTTGCCATTGATGACCTGCTTCAAGGGGTGTTCGACAATGTCATTATAATGGGTGGTGTTCTTGTTGGGCTGACGGTGATCGCGGTTGCACGCCGGATTTATGATACCCGCGCCTATGGCACAATCCGGCTCCATTTAGGGGCGGAACTGGATCAGAGGCATCAGAATAAGCCGGTTTCGAAACGAGCAGCGCGGCTGAACATGAGCAGAGAGCTGGTGGACTATCTGGAAGGGGAAGTACCTGAAGTACTTTCAGCTGTTATCCAGATTATTGTCGCTCTGGTGGTGCTTGCTGGCTTCCATTTGTGGCTGTCAGCGTCGGCGTTTACTGTCGTCGTTCTGATGCTGCTTACTTACTCGGCGTTTAACAACCGGTTTTATTTGCTCAATTCCGCCCTGAATGCAGAGACAGAGAACCAGGTGCATGTGCTTGAGAGAGGAAGCCGGCGTGGTGTCTGGAGACATCTGCGTGCGCTAAGGATGCATGAAGTTCGTCTTTCTGACACGGAGGCCATTGTTTATGGCGTGATTTTCCTGTTTCAGATTGCGTTTATTGTGATCAATCTGATCCTGGCGGCTGGGCTACCCGACATTAGTACAGGCATGATCTTTTCTATCGTGGCTTACTCGTGGGAGTTCGTGGAGGCGGCCATCATGCTGCCTATGACGATGCAAAGCCTGACACGCCTGAATGAGATCACTACGCGAATAAACAATGTAGAAGAAGAGTAAGCTGAGGCAAGAAGAGCTGGCGCGATGACCAGCCCTTACAATCGTGTGATCAGATCAACGATGGTTTGACAGGCGCGGACGTGCGCCATTTGCTATTTTGCGCAGGCCTTTGAAGTCCAGAACGGCAATCTTGTGCTTGCCGATGAGCTTTACAGCGCCTTCCTTCTCCAAGCTCTTCAGAACACGGCTTACAGTCTCAGCGCGCAGGCCAAGATAGTCAGCAATGGATTGCCTGGAGATTGGCAGAGTGAACTCTTCCACAAAGCGTGGAATGCTCATGCGGTTGCGTAGCTCAAAGATAAAGGAGGCCATGCGCTCTGTTGGGGTTTTTTTGCCCAGATCAGAGGAATGGTCGAACTGCTGGTGCATGATGTCCGTCGCGCGGCGCCAGTAGATGCGGCGCAGGTTGGAATCCAGCAGCAGCAATTCTTCGAAGACATTGCGTGGAACCAGCTTCACTAAAGTTGGTGCAAGCGCGACCACTTCACCAGACGCGTGACGGTCTGCACGGTTCATGTCCAGATACTCACCCGGGAAGCGAAGCGTGAGTAGGGATCGGCGTCCGTCACTTAAGTGGCTCTCAACGGCGATCACACCATTGAGAACTGCGAAAACAACAGGTTCCGGAAAGTCTTCTGGCGCCAGTTGATCACCTTCGTTCAGCTCGATGGTTCTGGCGGCACGTAATTCTGCTTTTTCGAAATGATGATGCATCGGGCGACAGAGGCATTCCTCGCCCTTAAAACCGCAGGATTCCTGAACACATTCAAACGAAAGATGGTCAGGTGATGACGCTATCTTTGGAGGGGTTGTCCCCGACATGCGTTAAGCTCCCCGCTTATTACGTGATTTGGCGTAAAGTCCCCTGTAGTCAAGGACATTGATATAAATCAATATTCTAAGGATTACTTTTATTCAACATTTTGTTACCGGATGAGCGTGAAAAAATATCATTCTTTAGAACTCCTAAATCCAACTACTGATTGCAATCAATGAAAACAGTTCAGCTCCATGCAGAAATACTGCGTATTCGGGGATCGATGCTGCCTGACAACGAATCTTGTTAGTATCATCCCAGCCAAACTGGGGGTAACAATGCGCCTTCTCGTCAGTATGTCGATTGCTTTGATGACAAGCACTGCGGCATTCGCAACAGATTTAGGGCCTGTTGCAAAGATAGAGCAGAAACCTGCTCTTGTAGAACTGGGAAAACGCTTATTTTATGATAGCCGTTTGTCTGGTGACACCAACCTTAGCTGTTCAACATGTCATGATCCAGCTAAGGGGTTCACAGACGGCGAAAAGCTTTCTACTGCATATACAGGTACAGAAGGTTTCCGTAATACGCCAACACTGGCGAATGTCGGACACCGGGCAGCCTGGATGCATGATGGCCGTTTAGGTACAAACCTGAACGATGTCTCTCGTGGTATGATCACAGAGACCTACATCATGAACATGGATATGCGCATCATGCAGGAACGCATGAAGCAAGATCCTGTTTACGTTGAAATGTTTAAAGCTGCGGGTAAGGGTGAACCATCTAACGGTGGTGCTCGCGGTGCTTTAGAAGCATTCCTTAAATCCATTACATCTCAAGGTTCCGCGTTTGACCGTGGTGAGCTGACCGTTTCTGAACGACGCGGTTATGAACTCTTTATGGGCAAAGCAGGGTGTTCTTCCTGTCACACGGGCAACCGCTTCACAGATGATCAACCACACAATATCGGTGTTCCTAACAACCCTGATATCTGGTCTGATCCACTGCGTCACATCACCTATGTGACTTACGCGAAGTTCATGGGCGTTAACAACTACATGAACCTGCGTGAAGACCAGGGTGCATTCATCCGGGATCATAAAGAAGAGAACAAACGTTCCTTCCTGACCCCAACTCTTCGTGAGCTGACATACACTGCGCCTTACATGCACAACGGCATGCTGGCGACACTTGAAGACGTCGTAGAATTCTACAACCAGGGTGGCGGTGATGATGTCAACAAAGACTCACGTCTGAAGCCTCTCAATCTGAAGAACAGCGAAAAGGCCAATCTGGTCGCGTTCCTGAAGACCTTGTCTGGCGACAGCTTCGATACTCCTGAATATGTTTGGACAGCCGACGACTACTCTTACGAGTTGATCGAAGACTGGAAAAACAAGAAGAACTAGGGGGCTGCTAAAATGACAACATTCAAAAAAACCATTAGTGTGATTGCACTTGCTGGTGTTTCCATTGTTGCAGTTGCAGCTGGTGTTCAAGCGGCTGAAAAACGCCCGGCAGAACTGGCTCCTTTGGGTGAGCCTCCTTCTCCACCAGATAACCCAATGACACCTGAAAAGGTTGAGCTGGGTAAGCTCCTGTTCTTCGATCCACGTCTGTCCGGTAACGGTGCGATGCCATGTTCGGCATGTCATTTACCAGAGCTTGGCTGGGATTTCCCTGACAAGATCTCTCTGGGCTATCCGGGTACAGTTCACTGGCGTAACTCACCAACGATCGTGAACACTGCATACTACGGTAACCTGTTCTGGACTGGTGTTTCCAAATCCTTGGAAGCAGAAGCCCGTACAGCTGCTCGTGGTGGTGTTGCCGGTAACGGTGAAGACGACATGATGGAAGCGCGCCTTGCGTTTATTCCTGAGTATCGTGAGCGCTTCAACGATGTGTTCGGTACTGAATACCCTCTGATGCGTGACGCTTATATGGCGATTGCTGCATTTGAGCGGTCAATCGTTCAGCGTGATACTCCGTTTGATCTGTACATGCTCGGTGATGATGATGCTCTGAGTGATCAGCAGAAGCGCGGTATGGAACTGTTCACCGGTAAGGCTGGTTGTTCTACCTGTCATGATGGTGCTTTGATCTCCAACCAGAAGTACTACAACCTCGGCGTTCCAGCTTATGACGGTTGGGAAGACGATGAGCTTGCGCAAATCACCTTCCGCTTCGAGCTTTTTGCAAAAGGCTCCACGGAAGAGAAATACCGCAAGTGGAAGGACGATCCGGGCCTTTACTTTGTGACCAAGCAGAATGCTGACCTCGGCAAATTCCGTGTGCCTTCTCTGCGTTACACCAAGTACACCGCTCCTTACATGCACAACGGCATGCTGGAAACTCTGGAAGACGTCGTAGAATTCTACAACCAGGGTGGTGGCACTAATGATTGGGCTGCAACGAAAACCGACCTGATTAAGCCTCTCGGTCTGACCGACAAAGAGAAAGCTGATCTGGTGGCCTTCGTTGAAAGCTTCACTGGCGAGCGTCTTCTCATGGAAACACCTGATCTTCCTGAGTATGAACCGCTTCCGGCTGTAACGAATTAAGAGGAGATGGAGATGACACATCAACCTAAGTCCGTCTCTCCTGAGATGATTGAGGTCGTGAACGGCCCTGAGGAAATTGCAAAAACTGGCAAGCGTTGTGTAATGACACGCCGTCAGTTCCTGCTGACTTCCGGTATTTCTACCTTCACCGTTATGGTGGCTCTCAAGTCTGGTCCTTCCTCTGCGAAGGTGCCTGCGATGGTCTCCACTTATGAGCGCAAGTTCATTTGTAAGCTTTCTGAGCTGAAAGAAGACGAACCGCTCGACTTTAACTATCCGGACGAAGGCGCTTATTGCGAGTCCATGATTGTTAAGTTGGGCAAGGAAGCTGGTGGCGGTATTGGCTCTGACAAGGACATTGTAGCGTTCAACTATACCTGTACTCACCAGGGTGGTCCGCTGCAGGGTACCTATCAAAAAGGTGATAAGGCTCTGGGTCCATGCCCACTGCATCTGACCACCTTTGACCTAACCCGTCACGGTATCTTCATCTCCGGCCAGGCTTACCAGAGCTTGCCTCAGGTTCTTCTCGAGCTGGACGGCGACGATGTCTACGCTGTTGGTATGTTCGGGCTGATCTATGGCCGCTACGACAATCTCAAAGGGTGAGGAGTAAATCATGTCAACTCCCTACTACATTCCTGGAACAAACATTCCGCTGCCTCCGGTAGATGCTGATGTTCTTTCCACTGCTTGTGATTATTGCATCGTAGCGTGTGGTTATAAGATCTATCGCTGGCCTGTTAAGGCTGGAAAAGTAGGTGGTGAAAAAGCCGCTGAAAACGCCTTTGGCGTCGACTTCCCGGTTGATCCGCTGGGCCCATGGGTTGCTCCAAACCAATACAACGTTGTGCTGCACAAGGGCGAACCTCACCATGTGATCATCATTCCGGATAAAGATACCAAGCATGTAAACATCAATGGTAACTCTTCTATCCGTGGTGGTGCGCTGGCGAAGAAGGTTTACAACCCTCAGACCCCAACTCGCGATCGTCTGAAGTCACCTATGATCCGCATGTTTGGCACGTTGATGCCGGTCACCTGGGATCTGGCTCTGGAAATTGCTGCGGAAGTTGGTAAGCACGTTATCAAGAAGCACGGCGAGAACGCTTTCTGCGTGAAAACATTCTCCTACGGCTACATGGAAAACACCTACGCGATTTCCAAGTATGCTCTGCGCTCTGTTAGCACTGCGAACTTCACATTCCACGACACTCCATCTGATGTGACGTCCACTCCGGGCTTCCGTGATGCTGGTTTCGACAACTTCGGTCCTTCTTATCAGGACTGGAAAGATGCCGAGACTCTGATGATCTGCGGTACCGACCCATACGAGTCCAAGACCATTTTGTTTACTGACTGGATTATGCCAGCCATCCAGAACGGTCAAAAGACAATCTTCATGATCCCGCGCCGTACTGCTGGTGTGGCTTATGCGGAGAAGAATGGTGGTCTGTGGCTCGACATCCAGCCAGGTACTGACCTTCTCGTTGTGAACGCGATTGCTCGTGTGATCATCGAAAACGGTTGGCAGGACGCTGAATGGATCCGCGATTGGGTCAACAACAAGTGGGAGAGCTCCTCAGGCTTCGGTCAGGGTACTCGTAACACTCCATGGCAGTGGCGTACGACCTGGGGCAAATTCCAGACCAAAGGCTACGATGACTTCGTTAAGTGGCTGATGGCTCAGGATGAGTTTGAACCAACAGCTGCTGCTGAGACTGCTCAGATCGATGTAGAGAAAATCTACAAGGCTGCTGAGTGGATGGCTAAGCCTCGTGATGATGGATCCCGTCCTAAGACCTCCATTATGATCGAGAAAGGCTTCTACTGGTCCAACAACACCGGTAACACCAATGCGATTTCGTCTCTTGGTATTATCACGGGTTGTGGCGGTCGTCCGGGGCAGGTCATTGGCCGTGCTGGTGGTCACCAGCGTGGTGGTTTGAAGGGTGGGTCTTACCCACGCAACAAGTCTCCTGAGAAACTGCCAGGCCGTCGTCGTCGCGCAATGGATACCGACCGGTATCTGATGAGTGGTCACACCCGCTTTGCTCACGTGATTGGCAACACCTGGATTCAGTCCATGTGTGGTTCCCAGTCTCTTGCTGCAAAGTTTGAAGAGCTGACTGTTCAGAACCCAAATCAGGTGCGCTCTTACGACAAGCAGACCATTATCGACACTCTGAAAAAGCGTGTAGATAGCGGTGGTATGGTTGTTGTGAACCAGGACATCTACCTCGTAGATCCAATTGGTGCACGTTTCGCAGACATCGTCTTCCCAGCTGCTGGTTGGGGCGAAGATACATTCACCCGTGCAAACGGTGAGCGTCGTCTGCGTCTGTATCCAAAATTCTACGATGCACCGGGTGAAGCGAAACCTGACTGGTGGATTGTTGCGAACCTCGCGAAGAAAATGGGCTTCAAAGGCTACGATTGGAAAGACTCCAACGAAGTGCTTGAAGAAGCAGCCCGCTTCTCACGTGGCAGCCGTAAAGACTTCTTTATGCTGAAGGTTGCTGCTCAGAAGGAAGGCAAAACTCTTCACGAGAAGTTTGCTGAGTTCGGTACTGACGGTATTCAGGGCCCAGTTGTGATGCTTGAAGACGGAACCCTTCAGGGTACCCAACGCTTGCATGACACAACCCGTGAACTGTCAGCGACTGGTCCAACCGGTTCCAACCGCTACAACAAGAAGCTCACTCACTTCAACTCTCAAACTGGTAAGTGCAACATCCAGAAGAGCCCATGGAGCCTGTTCTCCGATTATTGGGCATGGATGAAGCCGAAGGATGATGAGCTTTGGGTGACTTCCGGTCGTATCAACGAGCGTTGGCAGTCTGGTTATGATGACCGCCGTCGTCCTTACATCGTGCAGCGCTGGCCTGAAAACTGGGTTGAAATCCACCCAGATGATGCGAAAGAGCGCGGTATCGAGAACGGTGACTACGTGATGCTCTTCTCTGACCGTATTCCGGTTCAGACAGATACCACAGTGGGTATTGAAGGCGATGACTTCACCTTTACCAAACTGATGGATGAAGGCCATATCGAGCTGACTGAAGGCGCTATTACTGCGGTAGCTATTGTTACCCCAGCGCTGAAGAAGGGCATGCTTTACATGGACTTCCTGCACACTGCACAGCCAGCAAATGCTCTGTCTGGCCGCGTGGTGGACTGGATCAGCGGTAACTACAACTACAAGATGGGTGTTGGTCGCATCAAGAAGATCGGCACGAGCCCATATAAGGATAGTTTCCGGTCTATGTCTTTCGCACGTCGCGATATTGCATAGGAAATCAGGAGCTGGCGGGGCTATCCCGCCAGTTCTTTTTCCGCTTGTGCCAAGGGGCTCGCGCATTTGAGCCTTTTTGCAGAAGTGGGCCTTAAGTCAGTTTGTTTTCAACCTGCTTTAAGTTTTTGTTTTGCGTATTCTTGCCCGAACACCGGAGTCCACTACTCGGGAATACGCTTGAGGAGAAAAGCCAATCATGACGGTTTCCATCAGGCATTTAGATCAGGATTTTGCAGTGGAGCAGACCGAAGCTACTGATAAGCTCGTGAAAATCTTGTGTGAGTTGCTTGCAAACGGCGAAGAGCGCGAAAAGTGTCTGTCCGCTCAAATTCTTGGAAAATTTGGCACTTCGACTGCTCATGCTGCGCTTGCTGAAGCGCTGCGAGATGAAGATGAAGACGTCCGCAGTGATGCGGTTGAAGCTCTGATCAGCGCAGGCAAAGGCCTGGATGCTGATGTTCTGCTGTGGAGCTTGCAGAACGATCCAGTGTTGGAAGTGAAGCTTTCTGCCATTGACGGACTTGCAATTGTTGGCGGTACAGTTGCGGAAGAATGGCTGACAAAGCTAGCTAAAGACCGTTGCGAAGATGATGTTGCGTGGGACGGTTACGGTGCTGAATGGGATGAGTGGCTGGATGTGCAGCGCAAGTCCATTCTGGCGCTGGGTACGTTGAAATGTGAAGCATCTGCTGCTGCTTTGTTGGAAGCTGCCCGCGATCCATTTGGTCAGGAAGTTTGGCCGGAAGTGACCATGGCGCTTTCTGAGATGGGCGTTGCCGGGTTGCTTGAACTGGCCTCACTGGCGACAGATGCATCTGCTCGTGTGCGTGAACATACGGCGCGTGCGCTCTCCTCTGCGAAGGATGAGCGGGTTGGTGAGATCCTGCGTGTGCTGTTTGCAGATGCTGATCCTGATGTGCGGGTTGCTGCGGCTGAAGTGCTGATGGCTCGTGGTGAGGAAGCGGATCTGGCTGTATTGCTGGCTGATAGTGAACCGCAAATGCGTCGTCTGGCACTGAAAGCATCTGGTAAACTCTCCTACTCAAAGCTTGAAAAGGTTGCTTTTGAAGACGAGGAGGAGACCCTGCGTATTATGGCGCTTGGGCGGATGGCTTCTTCTGAAATCACCAAGCCGGATGCGCTAATCGAGCGGATTGAACGCTCTTTGCGTAGTGCTAGTGATGCTTTTGTTGCCGCGCTTGTACCTGTCCTTGCGAAGGTTGAGAGTGAAGCTGCGACGGCTCTGTTGAGTGAGATTGCTGTCCACCGTCAGGAGGAAGCAGTGTTGAAAGCGTTTATCGTGCTTCACGGCGAGAAGCCGAGCGTTGATGGACTTGCTGTTTTGCAAGAACAGGTGACAAGCGCAGAACAGGAAATCCGTCTTGCTGCCCTGAACTCTCTGGCCAAGCTGGCTGAAGGTGAAGGTGATTTTGCGGACAATGCTGCTGTACAGCTGGTTTGGGCGGTTTCTGGCAAGCTGATGCCTGAAGCGCATGATCAGGATATTCTCGACGGCGCAAAAGAAAAAGATCCGTCTGATCTGGGTAGCAATGGCAAGGGTGACGGCAAGCAGCCGCGCATTCAGATTGATCGTGAAGGCAATGTGATTGAGCCTCAGGCGCCAAATGAAGTGGTCGCTGAGGAAGAGGTTGTTGCCGAAGAGCCTTCCGCTGAAGAGCTGGTTGCTAAGGTCACTGCTGGTGCTGATCCAGTGGTTGCTGAAGACGTGCCAGAGGGCGCTATTGAGCGTGTGGAAGACCTGCCTGACAATGTTGTTGCCTTCCCGGGCTCAACACTCGGTGCGATCCTGAACACTGAAGACGAGATTGAGAAGCTGGCTGAAGAGCCTGTCGATCTTGGCAAGAAAGATATGCACTTCCTCGAGCTTGCGAATGAGCTGATTGAGAAGAAGCGCGTTGTGCCGGGTCGTCCGGATGATCCTGCTTTGGATATTCGCTTGCTGGCCTTGCGCATATGTGGTGATGCGAAGCGGCCTGAACTGATTGATGCGCTGGTGTCTGCTTTGTCTGATCGTCAGATGCAGGTTCGGTTCGCGGCTAGTCAGAGCCTCGTTCATCTGGTTGAGAATGGGCTTGAGCTTTCTGAGGAAGCCATCGAGCGTATCCTTGCTTTGCCGCCAGAGAATGATGTGGCTGTGCGTGCAATGCGTGTTGAGCTGCTTGGCACCTCCTCAAATCCAGAAGCTGAGAAGGTTGTGACGGCAGCTCTGAAGGACAAAACTGACGCTGTCTCTGCGTCCGCACTGAAAGTTTTGGCCGGAAAACCTGACACTAACATTGATGTGCGTAGCTATCTCAAAAGCCCGCGTCGCCGCCTGCGAGTGACTGCGCTGGAGCTTGTGAGTGCAAACTCAGATACCAGTAATCTGGATGAGATTTTCGAAGCTGCGCAGATGGAAAATGGCGTTCTTATTCCCGGAGCCGCAACGTGTTTGCGTTGCTATGCTCAGGAGAACGTTCTTGGTGCTATGGAGCAGTGGCTGGATGGAGATCTTTCCCGCAAGCTGGCGGCTCTTGAAGTGCTGAACAAATACGTGGCTTGAGGTTTCTGCTCTCAAATGAGGCGAAACCAAATCTCGAGATGGGCATCGGTATTTATCTGGTGCGGAATACGTTGTAAGGAAACCTGCTGGCGTTTGCTGGCAGGTTTTCTTTTTTTGGAGGGGGCATCATGCGATCCAAGACACTTTCTACCGGTTACAAGATGCCAATGCTGGGCCTTGGTACGGTGAACTTTGGAGAGGGTAAGACCTATCCTGCACTTCGTGCGGCGTTGACTGCTGGGTATCGCCACATCGATTGTGCGATGATGTACGACAATGAAGCTGAGATTGGGCAGGCGATTGCTGATGCCATGAAGGAAGAGGGCATCAAGCGCAGCGAACTCTTCATCACCTCCAAGCTATGGAACAGCTTTCATAAGCCTGAAGATGTGAGAGGCGCGCTGGAAAAGACTCTAGCGGACCTTCAGCTGAACTACCTTGATCTTTACCTCATGCACTGGCCTGTGGCGCTGAAGACGGGCGTGAAGAAGCCTACCAGCTCGGAAGACTATTATTCGCTTGAAGATGTGCCGCTGATGGATACATGGCGGGCGCTGGAAGAGTGCTTTGATGATGGTCTAGCGAACACGATCGGTGTTTCCAACTTCAGCACGCAAAAGCTGGAAGATTTGATTATGGAAGCGCGGGTTGTTCCGGCTGTTAATCAGGTGGAGTTGCATCCTTTCCTTCAGCAGAATGATCTTCGCTCTTACAGCCTGCACAACAACATTGCGCTGACTGCATACTCTCCGCTTGGACGTGGTGTTCCAGCGGATCTGACGGATGCGCAGAAGCAGGATGTTGTTCTTGCTCACCCTGTCATTGAAGAGATTGCTGGGAAGCATGGAGCGACGACATCTCAGGTGGTGCTGAAATGGGCGATCCAGAACGATGTTATCGTTGTGCCAAAGTCAGGTAATCCTGAACGTCTGGCACAAAATCTGGCAGCGCTCGAGTGCGATCTTGATGAGCATGACATGTCTCGCATCGCGCATCTGGACAAGAACCATCGCTTTATTCCAGGCGATGAGTACTTCTTGTCCGGCAGCCCGTACACCTGGGAAAACCTTTGGGACGAGCCGCGTCCTGAATAAGGGGTCTTAGACCTTAAAACTGGAGGAGTCGCGTACCAATAAATGCGGCTCTACCCGTTCTGTGGTGGTTGGTGTCGGTTCTCCATCCAGACGTTTGATGAGTAAGTTGGCAACGTCCTTTCCGATGGTGCGCGGGTAGCTTTCAACCGAGGTCAGTGCTGGAGTCCATGCTTCACCTTCTGGCAGGTTGTCGAAGCCAACTACGGCCAGGTCTTCACCGATGTTCCGACCTGCTTTCTTGAGTTCTGCAGCTGCGCCCACTGAGACTAGATCATTGTGGCAGAGCAGGGCGGTGAACTCAGCCTTGTTTGAGACAAGTTGCTGCGCTTTTATGCGTCCGCATTCACGATCAAAGCCGCATACTTCAACATGGATGTCAGATTCAGGAATGCCCGCTGCTTTTAAGGCGTCGTAGAAGCCGCGTTTGCGTTCTCGGCCCGGCATGGTTTCCTGCAGACCTGCAATCATTGCGAACTTGCGATGGCCTTGCTCAAGCAGATGCTTTGTGGCCAGCTGGGCAGCCTGATAATTGTTTGAGCCAATGTAGTCCATCGCCAGACCTTCAATTTCCCGGCAGAAGGTGACCACGGGAATTCTGCGCGTGTTGGCGATCTCGAAGTCACTTCTTTTCGTGCCTGCGCTCGGGCTGATTGCTATGCCTGCGACGCCGTGGCCGATGACTTCTTCAAGCATGGTTTGCTGGCGCTTGGTGTCTTCGCCGACATTGGCGATAACGGGCAGGTAGCCGTGCTCTGAGAGAGCTGCTTCCAGTGACGTGCAGAACTCAGCGTAAAATGGAATTGAAATATCCGGCACGAGAACGCCGACCAGCCGCGAACGGCCAGACCGGAGTTTGGCGGCGTTGTAATCTCTGACAAACCCCAGCTCTTGCATAGCTTTCTTTACGCGAGCTTTGGTTTCATCGGTCATTCGACCTGTGTCATTTATGGTATTCGAGACAGTCGCGACGGATACTCCCGCTGCTTTCGCAATATCGGACACAGTAACTTTGGATTTTTTTAAAGGCATGAATTTGCTTTATTTATAAAGTAAGTTGAATTATCAGGTGACAATAACACCTGAATCGTATGCGTGTGAGCTATATTTTTGTTTTTTCTATGTAAATGTTATTTGGGTTACGTATAGGTTAGAAAATTAGCCGGTTAAATACTTCTCCATTTTTCCTGTAAGATGAAATATTTTCAATCACTTGGCGCCCCATTTCTCGTCTGGTTTCGAGTGTGGCACTCGCAAGGTGAGGGGTCAGGGTTGTGTAGGGGGACGCGATCAGCTCATTGGGAACATTAGGCTCATCCGGAAATACATCCAAGGCTGCGGCCCCGAGTGTTCTGTTCTCAAGTGCAGTGATCAAATGTTGAGTGTTTACCAATGAACCACGGGCGATATTGATCAAAAGCCCGCTCGGGCCCAGAGCTTCTAATATATTAATATCTATAATATTTTTTGTGTCCGGGCTGCCAGATGCAGCAATGACAAGCACGTCGGATTCGCTTGCCAGTTCCAACGGAGAGGACCGGCATTGTTTATCTTGTTTCGGGTCTGCGTTGCGATCACAGTACAAAATTTGCATGCCAAATGTGCCGCCTAAAATTTTGGCGGCTTTTCTGCCAATGCGGCCATATCCAAAGATGCCGAGTGTTTTACCTCGCAGGCTGTAGCCGATGCCCAATTTGCCGTTGAGCCAGTCGCCATTGCGGATAAAGCGGTCTCCCTCTGCAATTCGGCGAGAGGATGCCAGAGCAAGGGCCACGACATGATCGGCCACGGCTTCGGTCAAGGCGTCTGGTGTGGTTGTGATGATGATGTTTTTATCGCGGGCCTGTTTCAGGTCAACTTTATCGTAACCTGCGCCATAGACCGCAATAAGCTCAAGGTTGGGCATTTCTGCCATCAGCTCACTGGAGAGGCCAACATCACCCTTGGTTGCGACGATGCGGATGTTCGGCAAGGTTCGAGCTCTCAGCTCTTCGTCTTGTTGAAGTTCCCAATAACGAGCAAGCGGGGCGCATTTTTCCAGCTCCTCGTTGATTTCATTGGGCGCATAAGGGCTTAGTTGAAGAACATCGATCATAAGACAGTCATCTGAAGATTACTTGAGCATCAAAGTCAAGAATGCATCAAGTTGCAGACGTTCGCCAGTGGGAAGTTTTGACTGCCCCACAGATGCCTGCGTTTCAACGTGTCAGGAAACCCGCCGAACTCATGTGAACGTGAAAATCAGATAGAGAATGCCTACCAGAATACTCGTTACAGCGACGGTGCCACAGAAGTCAGTTGCCGCACACTGAACAGTCTTAAAAGGAAGTCGACGCATAATAACACCCCCAACCTTGGAGAGACCCACAATCCCTCTCAGATATATTAGGAAGATGCGCTGTAAATAAGTAGACTACATAATGTCGCAGTCTGGTTAGAGAACATGGTTGTCTGCTTATGGAGTTGCCTTTAGAATTCTTCTATCTAACTGATTTTGCTATTTATTTCTTTTGGTTTGAGAGGCCAGGCGTCAAAGGGTCCGGTTTAGGGTGGCAAGCTTGTTAGCTTAGGGCGGCTGTTGTAAATTAATAAACTTCCAAGGCTGCAAACAGCTTAAAAAACAAGAATAATTGGAGTGTGAGTGGTGGCCCGTCCAGCAAACCTCTCGAATGCGGTTTACGACAAGATGAAAGATGCTGTCGACTCCGGAGAATTTCCGGAAGGTCTTAAGCTTCCGACAGAAAATGCGCTGTGCGAGCGGTATGGCGTCTCACGTCCTGTTGTACGCGGTGCGATGGAGCGCCTGCGTAAGGAGGGGTACATCAAGACTGTGCGTGGCTCTGGCAGCTTTGTCATCAAGGAGCACGTCACTCCAACGCCTTTTGCGCCCACACTCGGAGAATTTGCGATTTCCGGCATTGGTGACGTTATTCAATGCCAGGAAACCCGTATGGCCTTTGAAGGCGAGATGGCGGCGTTGGCTGCTGAGCGCTGGACTGATGAAGAGATGGCAGAGTTGGATGCTGCGTTGGCGCAGATCCACAGCGATGGGCTGGACTCTGTCGGCACCATTGATGGTGACATGCGTTTTCATTCTGCGGTGGTGAAAGCTGCCAAGAATGAATATGCAGCAGCTGTTTACGAAGTTATGAAGCCGCAAATCCTTGTTGGTATGAACATGAGCAAAGGGCTGTACCCGTTACTACCTGAGTTTGCACGTCGGCACGGGATCGAAGAGCATAAGGCTATTCTGGACGCGATCAGAGCGCGCGATGTTGAAGGTGCACGCCGTGAGATGCGAAACCACATCGGCTTCTTTGGGGACCAATTTAAATAGAAAAGGCTCGCCCCATTTGTTGCGAGCCCTCCCATAATCAATAAATCAAATGCTGCGGGCCTGCATGAAGGATTCGACCTGATCGCGAGTCGGGATTGGGGCGACTGCGCCATAGCCTTGCGTTGTGAGTGCTGCGGCTGCGTTGGCGTATTTGAGACTGTCTTCCAGCGACTTGCCAGCCACCACATTGGTGAAGAAAGAGCCGGAGAAGCAGTCACCAGCACCAGTGGCATCAATGGCTTCTACCGGATTGCCTGTAACGCGTTTTCTCTCAAAGGCTGTTGCGTACATTGCGCCCTCTTTGCCCAACTTGAGAATGACGTTCTTTGATCCCAGATTGAGGTAGAAGTCGCAGATTTTGTCCGGATCGGAGAGGCCGGTCAGTACTTCAGCTTCATCGACGCTTGGCATGATGAAGTCAACGAGGCGGGCGGTTTCATGAATGATGCCGCGAGCGCGGTTCAGATCCCAGAGCTTCAGGCGCAGGTTGGTGTCAAAGGAAGTAAGTGTGTCACCTTCTTTGGCGATCTCGATGCCTTTGAAAACACTGTCGCATGAGCTGGTGGAAATGGCCTGCGTGATGGCTGTGACGTGGAAGAGTTTGGCCGCACGAATGGCATCTGCCGGCAGTTGATCTGGTGTGACCTGCGAGGCTGCGGAGCCTTTGCGGGCGAAACTGAAATGATGGCCTTGCTCGTCGTGGGAGATGAAATAGATGCCTGTCGGAGCAATCGGACTGCGCTCGACAAGGTGCGTTTTAACGCCTTCTTTCTCCCATAGATCAATGAACTTGTTGCCGAAGACATCATCGCCCAGATGGGTCAGGATGGCGACGTTTGCACCCTGACGTGCCGCACAACATGCGAAGTTGGAGGCGTCGCCCCCGAAGCCTGACAGGTAATCCGGTCCTTCTCCGCTATACTCTTTAACCTGATTGAACTCGAACAATGGCTCCCCAAAGCTGATGATTTCTGCGGTCATTTTGTCCTCATTGTTCAAAGTGTATCAGGCAGCATGCGTCACTATTGGCCAGTCCTTTCAGTTCCCTGCGAGCGGAGCGATTGCTATGATGCAGGAAAGATTCTGACGCTGGGAGTTTTGTGGCAGCTAATTGGTAGACCATTTTCCGATATTTCAGGGTATTTTGCAATTAGCTGCTTACACTTATTTTCTTTGATTTTATTGAAATTCTTGATGAACTAAATTTGGAAAATCATTCAAGTTATAAAAGGAAAGGGCATCGGTGGTGGAATTGGTCAGCCAATTGCGAGTGAGCGCTTTCCTGATTTTGGCTGGGAAAGCGGCTGGTAGCGTTGTTTGCTGATTAACTATGAAATAGGACTGGTAACACTTGAATGCTCTACGATTTGTGCCAGAGGTTGGAATGTTTCAGAAAATCAATATTGGGTCTTTGCCAAAGGGGCAGCGGAATACAATTTGTGATGTTCCGGGTGTCAAAATCGGACATGTGACGCTGACCGACGGTGATTGTCAGACTGGCGTGACCGCGATTACCACGCATGGTGAGAATGCATTTAACCTGAGAACGCGCGCGGCTTCTCATGTGTTTAATGGGTTTGGCAAGAGTGTTGGGCTGGTACAGGTTGAAGAGCTGGGAGAGCTGGAGACGCCGATCCTATTGACGAACACGCTAAGCGTTGGTGCGGTTAGCGAAGGTTTGATCCAGCATACGCTGGCAGAAACGCCGGATATTGATTTTGTGATGGGCACGATCAATCCAGTGGTGTTTGAGTGTAATGACGCTTTCCTGAATAAGATCAGTGCGTTGTATGTGCGTCCGCAGCATGCTCAAGAAGCCATTAGTGCAGTTTCGGAAGAGTTTGAGCAAGGTGCGGTTGGTGCTGGGCGCGGCATGTCCTGCTATGGTCTGAAGGGAGGTGTTGGGAGTGCTTCTCGTCAGGTGAAGCTTGGCAATAAAGAGTACCATCTGGGTGCTCTGGTGCTTTCCAATATGGGACGGATGCCAGACTTTACATTGGCTGGACAACATATTGGCCCGCAGATTGAAGAAAAGCTGGCACGTGATGAGGGCGGACCTGAAAAAGGGTCTATCATCATGATCATCGGAACGGACTTACCGCTCAGCGAACGCCAGTTGAAGCGGGTTGCCAAGAGAACTTCTGTAGGACTTGCACGAACTGGTTCATTTCTTGGTCATGGAAGTGGCGATATAGCTTTAGCATTCACAACTGCGGATCCAGTGGACACAAAGAGCAGAAAACGCACGCATTCGGTGGAACAAGTGGATGAGCGGCGAATTGACAGGGTGTTTAGAGCGACTGCAGAAGTTACAGAGGAAGCTATCGTCAATTCAATGTTGAATGCAGAACGAGTAACGGGCCGTGATGGCAATACGCGCTATGCATTGGGAGATTTTGGCGAGTTAATGGGGGAAGCAAATGAATAAGCAGGAAATCAAGCTCCTTGATGAAGCTTTTGCCTTGCCAGAAAATACCAGGTGGTCCTCATTTGGAGAGGGCCATGCCAATGAAACCTGGTTGGGAGAAATAGACGGGGAGGAGCCTGTTGTTCTTCGTCGTCACAATCCAAATAGAACTGAAGAGCAGATCCTTTCAGAATTCAAATGTCTGGATTTGCTGCACGATATAATCGGATATGAGGTTCCGAAGGCGCTTTATGGCGTTAATCAGGAGCGTTTGACCGAGGTTGAGGGTGCTTACTATTCTGTCTTTGAGTTGATCGAAGGTGAGACGCCACCACTGGATAAGATTGAGACCTGCAGCCAGAGTGGTCAGGCCTTGGCAAATCTGCACATCAAGCTTTGGGAGGAGCGAGATGCGTTTCGATTTGCGGAGGAGGAACGTCCGGGTGTTAGCAAAGAGACGTTGAAATCAGGAGCTGCCTTGTTGGCCGCGCTTTCTGAGTTGGAAGCTTCCAAGAACATCGATGCCAAGTATCTGAGCTCTGCTTATTGGGCAGATATGGAGACGGGGCTTGATGAAGCGCTGGGTAAACTTGGAAACCTGAATGAGACAAAGCACCTGATCCATGGTGATTTTGGACCGCCCAACACGCTCATCAGCGAGAATTCTGGCGAGTTGGTCGGTGTGCTTGACTGGGATGAATGCCGGTGGGACCTGCCAGTATATGATGTTGCTGGCGTTTATCCATTCCTGTGCGAGATCGATAAATCTCTTGGTGAGGCGTTTGTTGATGCTTATTTCACAGGATTGAAAGGCTCATCTCATCCGCTTGCAAGGCGCGAAAGCGAAATACGGGCGCTTATGGCAGCTGTACAATATGTGGCTACCTACAAAGAGTTTGAGCTGATGGTTGAAAACCACCTTGATGAACCTGAGTATCTGGCGCAGCTGCTTGAGCAGCTGGCCTGATCTTTAGGCGGTTTCTCTCACGGCGATATGCTCTACCCGTGAGAGAAGCTTGGCCCTGCCTCTGACCATTTAATGTTGTTTTTGTCCAGATAGTTCAGTGCCTTACGGATATCCAGAAAGAGTTGGTCGACTGCGTCATGAGAGACGCCATGGCGTACCATGATGCGCTGGACGACTGTATCGTGCATGTCTGCCGGTAGCGGGTAGGAGGCGATTTGCCATCCGCTCATGCGCACCCGTTCTGAAAGATCGTAGAGCGAGTAGTGGGCCTTTTGCGGGTGTTTGAGGCGATAGCACACACAGGGCAGGGCGCCATTGCCGTCATACAGAATGTCGAGTTCCGGTAGCCCCGCCAGCTTTTCGGCGAGATACTGAGCGTTCTCAGCGCAAGCTGACTGGATGCCTCTGTAGCCTACCCAGCCTAGTCTCATGAAGTTGTAATACTGGATGACGATCTGACCACCGGGGCGGGAGAAGTTCAGCGCGAAGGTGGGCATGTTGCCACCCAGATAATCAACGTTGAACACCAGATCAGACGGCAGCTCTTTCTGATCGCGCCAGATCACCCAACCAACGCCTAAGGGAGCGAGACCGAACTTGTGGCCGGATGCGTTGATGGACTTCACGCGATCGAGGCGGAAATCCCACAGCAGTTCCGGATGTAGGAAGGGGGCGACGAAGCCGCCGGATGCGGCGTCTACGTGAACCGGAATGTCCAAACCTGTCTGGTCCTGGATTTTGTCCAACTCTTTGCAAATTTCGCTTACTGGTTCATAGACACCGGTGAAGGTGACACCAAGGGTTGGAACGACGCAGATGGTGTTTTCATCCACGTAGTCCTTCAACTGTTCAGGCCTCATATGGAGAGACCCTTCGCTGAGAGGGATTTGGCGGAGCTCCACGTCAAAGTACTTGGCAAATTTGTGCCAGCAAACCTGAACCGGACCACACACTATGTTGGGTTTGTCGTAGGATTTGCCTTCTTTCTTGCGTCGATCTCTCCATGCCCATTTGAGGGCGAGGCCGCCCAGCATAGCGGCTTCAGAAGAGCCTGTGGTTGAGCAGCCGATTGTTTCTTCCGCTTCCGGGGAGTTCCAGAGGCTGGCGATGATATGAACACAGCGGGCTTCAATCTCTGCCGTTTGCGGATACTCATCCTTATCGATCATGTTCTTGTCGATGCAATCGGCCATGAGTTTGTGAACTTCGTCTTCCACCCATGTGGTGCAGAAAGTGGCGAGGTTCTGCCGTGCATTGCCGTCCAGATAGAGCTCGTCGCGGACAAGGTTGTAGGCCTCTTCCGGGCTCATTCCGGTTTCTGGAATGTGCTCTTTGGCAAGTCCTTCAACTGCGCGGGCCGTGGCGTAAATGTCTGGACTTTCGCTGGCACTTGTCTTCCACAATGGCATGAGGTTGCTCCGAAAATGATTTGCTGATGCAACCCTAGCGTCAGTGCCTGAAGGCCACGTAAGTTTCACAGGTTCAATTTGGAGTGTCCTGTTGACCTTTTTAAGAAAACGAGGGCGTTTCAGGTCAGCTTCGTTTATTACTCATTCTGGTTTGAGAAAGTTATTACAGGTGGTCTGGAATGGATTGGTCTCCGCAACAAGATGATGCACTTACTGAAGTGGCGCGCTGGTCCCGTTCGCACGGGCCGCAGGTGTTTCGCTTGTTCGGGTATGCCGGTACCGGTAAGACCACTCTGGCTCGCCATCTGGCTGAAGGGCTGGATGGAGAGGTGGCCTTTGGCGCCTTCACCGGTAAGGCCGCGCATGTGCTGCGCCAAAAGGGCTGTGCAGATGCTTCGACCATCCATTCGTTGATCTACCGTCCAAAGGGCACCAAGAAGGATGATGAGGACGAGGATGAGAGCCCTCAGTTCGCCATCAACCGCGACAGCCCAGCTGCGAAAGTGGACCTGATCATCATTGATGAGTGCTCCATGGTGGATGAGGAACTCGGGCGCGATCTGCTTTCCTTTGGCAAAAAGGTGCTGGTGCTGGGTGATCCTGCACAGCTGCCACCGGTGCGAGGTGGAGGTTATTTCACCGAGACCGAGCCGGATATCATGCTCACCGAGGTTCATCGTCAGGCGAAAGACAACCCGATTGTGCGCATGTCCATGGATATTCGTGATGGGCAAGAGCTGGATTTTGGCCAATATGGCGACAGTTCTGTGATCTCCCGTCGGGACATCGACAAAGAACGGATCCTTGCCTCTGATCAGGTTCTGGTGGGAACCAACAAGACGCGCAGGCTTTATAACGGCCGGATTCGAGACCTTAAGGGTATCACGACACAGATGCCGTCCGTTGGTGACAAACTGGTGTGCCTGCGTAACGACAAGACCAAAGGTTTGCTGAATGGTGGCCTCTGGGAAGTCTCCCGCCTGCGTCCGCCACGCGGTAACACGCTGCGCTTTGACGTTACATCAGAGGATGACATCTCCAAGAAGGCGATTAGGGTGAAGGTGCTGCCTGCGATGTTCGAGGAAGGCAGCGAACAGCTCCCCTACGCCATCCGCCGCCGTGCCGACGAGTTCGACTACGGCTACGCCCTGACCGTGCACAAATCGCAGGGTTCTCAGTGGGATGATGTGGTGTTGTTTGACGAGAGCTGGGCGTTTCGTGAGCACAAAACGCGCTGGCTGTATACGGCAGTGACCCGTGCGGCGCAGAAGATTACGGTGGTGCGGTAACCACCCTTTGCCGTCAAAGTGCCTTGCTAAACGGGAAAGCTATTTCATGACAACCAACAAACGCATCGTTCTTTCAAGCGACCACTCAGGCATTCAGCTTCGGCAAGTTGCGGCGGCTCATATCGCTGCGAAGGGGTGGGAAGTTGTCGATATTGGGCCGACAACGCCTGAAAGCACGCCTTATCCAAAGCATGGTGAAGCGGCTGCACAACTTGTTGCTTCTGGTGATTGCAGGTTCGGGATTGTGTTGTGCGGTACCGGCCAAGGGATCATGATGGCGGCGAATAAGGTTAAAGGCATCCGGTGCGGGGTTTGTAGCGACACATTCTCTGCTCGCATGATCCGCGAGCACAACAATGCCAACATGCTTTCTATGGGTGTCCGCGTGATTGGCGAAGGAGTTGCACTCGATATCGTGGATGCATTCCTTTCCGCTCAGTTTGAGGGTGGGCGACATGCGATGCGAGTGGAGATGATTGAAGCGTTGGAAGTTTAGCACTGATTGAGTGACCGAAGAGAGGGACGTTAATTTAAATAAAACTACATCTCCTTTCCCTGTTCATATTCCCTTCTCGCACCTAGTTTTGCCCGCATTGGGGACCTAGGGTGGGCATCTGTTTTTAATAAGCCTGCGAGATTTGAATGTCTGATCTGACGTCTGTTGCTTCTTCCTCTCCTGCCAAAGCGGGTAAGCTTTCTGCTGATATTGCTTTGCGGATTTCTCAGCGTATTTCGGGTGAAATTGGCTGTGCGCCGGGGCAGGTGAATTCTGCGGTGCAGTTGTTGGATGAAGGGTCTACGGTTCCGTTTATTGCGCGTTACCGTAAAGAGGCGACAGGTGGATTGGATGATACGCAGCTGCGTACGTTGGAAGAGCGCCTGATTTATATGCGTGAGATGGAAGATCGCCGCAAAGCGATTGTTAAATCCATTGAAGAGCAGGGCAAGCTCACCGACGAGCTGGCAAAGCAGATTGCTGGTGCAGACAACAAAGCCACTCTGGAAGACCTTTACCTCCCTTACAAAAAGAAGCGCCGCACCAAAGCGCAGATCGCCCGTGAGGCTGGTATTGAGCCGCTGGCAGATTTGCTACTGAGCGACCCGAACAAGACGCCCGAGAGCGAAGCAGGCAGCTTTGTTGATGCAGAGAAGGGGTTTGCGGACACCAAGGCGGTGCTGGATGGCGCGCGTCAGATCCTGATGGAGCGTTTTTCCGAGAACGCTCAGCTGGTCGGCAAACTGCGTTACTATGTGGCGCGTCAGGGTGCTGTGAAGGCAGAAGTTGTTGCTGGCAAAGAGCAGGAAGGCGCAAAGTTCTCGGACTACTTTGGTTATTCTGAGAATTGGAAGAGTATTCCGAGCCACCGGGCACTGGCGCTTTTGCGTGGTCGCAATGAAGGCATTCTGGCGTTGGACCTGAAGGTGGATGAGGATGATGTTTCCGCTGTGAAGCCGGTTGAGCAGATGATTGCTGATGCGGCGGGCATCGTGAACAATGGCCGTCCTGCTGATAAGTGGCTTTCTGATGTGTGTCGCTGGACGTGGAAGGTGAAGATTGGCCTTCATGTTGAGCTGGACCTGATGAGCGAGCTGCGCGACAAGGCAGAAGAAGAAGCGATCAAGGTTTTTGCCCGTAACCTGAAGGACTTGTTGTTGGCTGCGCCCGCTGGGCCGCGTGCGACGCTGGGGCTTGATCCGGGTATTCGGACTGGCGTGAAGGTGGCTGTTGTTGATGCGACTGGCAAGCTGATTGATACCGCCACGATCTACCCGTTCCAGCCACGCAATGACATTCAGGGGTCACTTGCCACTTTGCGGGCATTGGTTGCCAAGCATGGCGTGAGCCTGATTGCGATTGGTAACGGGACTGCTAGCCGCGAGACGGATCGTTTGGCGGCGGACTTGTTGAAGGATATTCCGGCAGAACATCGCCCAACCAAGGTGATGGTGAATGAGGCTGGGGCTTCGGTTTATTCCGCCTCGGCTTTGGCTGCCAAGGAAATGCCGGATGTGGATGTGTCTTTGCGCGGAGCGGCTTCTATTGGTCGCCGTTTGCAGGACCCACTCGCGGAACTGGTGAAGATTGAGCCGAAGTCCATTGGTGTCGGGCAGTATCAGCATGATGTGAACCAGACCAAGCTGGCCCGCTCGCTGGATGGAGTGGTTGAGGATGCGGTGAACGCGGTTGGGGTTGACCTCAACACGGCATCTGCTCCGCTGTTGGCGCATATCTCCGGCCTGACAGAGGGCCTTGCGAAGGCGGTGGTTGAGTATCGTGATACGGTTGGCACCTTTAAAAACCGCAGGCAGCTGTTGAAGGTTGCGCGGCTTGGGCCGAAAGCGTTTGAGCAGTGTGCTGGCTTCCTGCGGATTGCGGACGGTGAAAATCCGCTGGATGCGTCCTCTGTTCACCCGGAAGCGTATCCACTTGCGCAGAAGATTATCAAAGCATGTGGTCGCGATATTCGTGAGATCATGGGCTCCAACCTGCTGAGCAATCTGGACCCAAAAGAGTTTACGGACGAGAAGTTTGGTCTGCCGACTGTAAAGGACATTTTTGCAGAGCTGGAAAAGCCGGGGCGTGATCCACGTCCTGAGTTTAAGACCGCCTCCTTCCAGGACGGTGTTGAGACCATGCAGGACTTGAAGCCGGGTATGATGCTGGAAGGAACGGTGACCAACGTGACCAACTTTGGTGCCTTTGTTGATATCGGCGTGCATCAGGACGGGTTGGTGCATGTGTCTCAGCTCGCAGACCGGTTCGTGGATGATCCGCATACGGTTGTGAAGGCGGGCGATATTGTGAAGGTGCGTGTTGTTGAGGTGGACGTTGCCCGCAAACGCATCGGCCTGACCATGCGCAAGGACAGTGCAGATGCTCGTGAGAATGTGCGGGAACGACAGGCTGACCGGGGTGGCAACCGCAACCAGGGTGGAGGTCGTCCGGGCGGCGGTAATCGTCCAAATGGCGGCAACCGTGGTGGCGGACCTCGCGGGGGTGATCGTGGTGGCAGTAAGCCAGCTGATACGAGCGGTGGTAGCAACAATGCCATGGCAGCGGCTCTGGCAGCGGCGTTTAACAAGCCTAAACGGTAAGTCTGCTTCCAATCAGTTTTTCAGGGAGTCCGCTGGTTTTGCTGGCGGGCTCTTTTTTTGTTAGGAGCTCTGTATTTTAAATAATTTTTATTTTTATGCCTGATCTATCAGGGTTGTAGAATTGACAAAGCTTTTTAAAATCATGATGTTGTAGTAATTATATTTTTCCTATCGGTGTCTCTTCAAGTTAATGTAATCGATCTCTGTGCTGAATCTCACAGTTAGAATTTCTCTTGTTGTTACTATTGGTTTTGAGATGTGCTTTCTATCTTGGGTTGTGTAACGGGAGAATTTAGTGCCGTCCTTTGCCTCGCTTGTTCATTGTCTTCGTTCAAATACTACTGAGACGCCTGATGCTGTTAACTTCACAACTGTAAAGAAAGCGCAGAAGTATCTAGGGGATTTTCAGGGGAAGGAGGTTCGCGTTTCCGCGCAGACCTTTGAGGACCTGAAGGTTGCACAAAAAGTTATCTGGCAGACCAAGCAGTTGCTTCCATTTGGTGCAGGTAATTTGACGCCGGAGGTGTTTGCTTCGCGTGGTGAGAGTTATCTGCGTGCCAACTATGGGCTGGCGAAAGCTCCGCAGCATGGTGGGTTGGCTGAAAGCTCAGTCCGTGTGCAGGCCGGCAACTGTTCCGGGCACGCCGAGGTTAGTTATAAGCTTCTGGCGGCATCAGAAACAGACCGTCCAGTGGCTCGTGTTTCCTCTTCAATGGTTGATCATGCGTTTTGCATGATTGGTGATCCCAGAGACCCTACGCAAGAGGCTGTTGTTGTTGATGCATGGCCGACGTTTCCGGGGGCCTTTCGTCTTGAGGACGGGAAACAGAGTATCATGGGTGAAGCGCCAACCGTGGTGTCGTGGACGCGTGCCGGGCCAAAGCCTGCTCTATCTCTGGATATTGAGGGGCTAAAGCCAGTGCCCTTTGAGGAAATTCAGGGCTTCTTTAAGTCGCTGGACGTTCCCAGTGCTCCGGGCAAGAAGCTTGAGCGTTTTATTGTTGAGCAGAATTCCAGGTCTCAATTTATGTTTTCAAGCCTCAGCACTACGGAAAATCCTGCGACTACCTACGTGACTGATTGGACTACAGAGACTGTGCAAGCGGATGAGATTCCCGCGAAATACTTCCATGAGAAGTTTGAGGGGCTGAAGGCTGGGAAAAAGCATGGCTTCTAACAATGTGAACTTCCATCACCTGATGAAAGACCTCATGAGGCAGTACCTGATCAACGAGTATGATGAGAATGAGGTCTATCAGGTGGATGTTGATGGTGCGCGCAGCATGTACTTTGTGGGCAATGAGCCAGACTATATCAAGCTGCTGGTGCGGGTTGAGCGTGAGGCCATTCATGAGGGGCTGAGTGAAAGCAGTATGCTGAAACTGAACCTGCCTGACCTTTCGGGCCATCCGATTATCGTCGGGCAGGGGGATGATGACTCTGTGGTGCTGTGGTCTCGTATTGCGTTGAGTGGATTGTCTCTGCCGGATTTGCTGGAGAGTGTTGAGGCGCTTGGTTCTGCTGCTTCATCCCTCACAGCCCAGAACTAAAGCAGTTCGCATTTGAGTTGAAGCATCTGAACGGCTTTAGCCTTTGTTTTTGCGTATCTTTGTCCGAAAACCGGTTTCCACTTTTCGGCGATACACTGTAGTTTTGCTGCGCTTCGCAGTGGCAGATTAATAGACTGGTATCTCTTTTGTTTGGAGATGATTGAACTGACGAGGAAAACAGGCGACAACCATCAAAGTGCGATAAATATGCATGCGTGATGAGTGGAGATAACTTGTCGACAGATCCTCGTATACATTTCAGAGCGGTAGATGTAGCGCGCCGATATATTGATCGGGCAATGGACCTGCCTGATGGATGTGTAGAGCGTGTGTTTCTGGAGTTTGATGCCGAGAGAATTATGTGCGCTGCTGAAGCTGCGGATCAGCGGCAGAAAGAAGCGCATGACTCGTTGCCTTTGCATGGCGTGGCTGTTTCTCTCAAAGACCTGTTTGATGAAACTGGGATTGTCACCAGTGCCGGCTCGCCGTTCCTGCGCAAGCGGGCTCCGGCTTGTGAAGATGCCAAGGTGGTCTCTGCCCTGAAAGCTGCAGGAGCGTTTACCTGTGGCCGTACCAATATGAGTGAGTTGGGTTTTACGGGGCTTGGGCTCAATCCCTGTTTTGGGTCTCCTGCAAATGTGATTGATCCTGCACGCATTCCCGGAGGTTCATCCTCGGGGGCTGTTGCAAGTGTGGGGCTGGGGCTGTGTGATGCGGCTCTGGGAACCGATACTGGCGGGTCTGTGCGAATTCCGGCAGCGCTTAATGGTCTTTACGGGTTTAAGCCGACGCGGGCGGCGATTTCGACCAAGGGTCTTTTCTCTGTTTGTCCATCCTTTGATACGGTCGGCTTTATTGCGCGATCAATACATATGTGTACCCGTTTGCATGCTGTGCTTTCGGGGCAGTGTCTTGCTCCGCGCAGGATAAAGAGCCTTGATGGATTGCATGTGGGGCTTGTGGCTTCGCCGTTGGCTGAGGGGCTGGATACGCAGGTGAGTGCTGATTTTGATCGCTCGATGCAGGCAATCCGTGATGCGGGTGCTATCATCGCACCGGTTTCAGAGCCTGTCTTGTGTCATAGCGCGACTTTTCTTGGGACGATCTGCAGTTACGAGACCACTGCTTTGGTTGGCGGGTATCTGGAAGGTCTCAAAGAGACTGGTGATCCTTATGTGGTGCAGCGGATTCTCAAGTCGACTGAAGTGACGAGCAAAGAGATGGAAGAGGCGCGCTCGAAGCGGGTGGAAGCTATCCGCGCCTTTAAAGAGATGGCAGGCAAGTTTGATATTCTGATTGCGCCGACGGTGCCGATTGTTGCACCGCTGCTTGAGGATGTTGACAGCAATCCGGAGAAATTTGGCTCTCAGCTTTCGCAGAACACGCGTGCTGTGAACTGGGTTGACGGGTGTGCTGCGACTATTCCCATGAACCTGCATGGCATGCCGGGGACGGGTTTGATGTTGATTGAACGGGCTGGACGTGATTGGCATGTGCTTGAAATGGCAAGTTTGATTGACAAAGTGATCGCTCCTGCGCGACTAAAGGGCTGATTTGAGCGTGTTCCTCTCCGAAAACCGGAACTACTTTTCGGGAACACGCTGCGATGCAGGAGAAGAGCTGCTGTGACCAGCGCTAAAAAGATACTTATTTATATTGATGCGGATGCATGCCCTGTCAAAGACGAGATTTACAAGGTTGCTGACCGGTATCGTCTGAAGGTGTTTGTTGTTGCTAACAGTTTCATCAACACGCCGCGCGACATGGATGTGGAACGGGTGATCGTGCCTGATGGGCCTGATGTTGCGGATGACTGGATTGCTGAGCGGGCCGTTCCGGGTGATATTGTTGTGACGCAGGATATTCCGCTGGCTGACCGTGTGGTGAAGGCTGGTGCGCTTGCGCTTTCCCCAAAAGGAAAAGTGTTTGATGAAGCTTCCATTGGCATGGCGCTGGCAACACGTAACCTGATGGAAGATCTGCGTAGCTTTGGGGAGCAGACAGGTGGTCCGCGCCCGTTCTCACCGAAAGACCGATCTCAGTTTTTGCAGAAGATCGATCAGATCATTCAGCAGCTGAAGCGTCAGGGATTTTCGGTATAGCGAGGTGCTGTTTGCCATTAAGCTCTGTGAAAACTGGCGATGATGTGCTGTAGGCCTCTTTGTCGACAAAGTTGAGCGCTTTTCTGGGGCTCTACTCTCGATAGACGTCAGGTCGTTTCCCTATGCCAGTTATCAGCGTGCGCAATTGTGTTGCCTTAGGCCTTGTTGCGCTTTTTTCGTTTTCGTCTCCTTCTGCGTTCGCCAAGTGGAAGAATCCTGCGGATCGGTATGCAGAGGCTTACAAAGAGTATTTGGGTGCTGCTTGCCCCATTGCTCCAGACAGCATCAAGCACTTTGTTTATTTCGCCAGAGACCGCGAAGCGATTGAGGAGCATCCGTTTTTGGAGAGCTCCCGGTTTGCAGGTGCGCAGATCATGTATCCGTGGCGTGCGCTTGAAACTTCTGAGGGAACCTATGATTTCTCTCTGATTGAAGCGGATCTGGCGTATCTGGGCTCCAAAGGCAAGAGGCTGTTCGTCCAGCTTCAGGATGCTTCGTTTAATCCAGACTATGTCCCTGTTCCTGACTACATTCTTACTGATGAGTATTCAGGCGGTGCTGTTTATCAGTTTAACGATAACAACGAGCCGGAAGGTTGGGTTGCAAAGCGGTGGAACAGCAAGGTGCAGGAGCGGTTTGCCAAGCTTCTTCAGGCGCTGGGGCAAGCCTTTGACGGGCGGATTGAGGGTATCAATCTGCAAGAGTCTGCCATTGGGGTGTCCGCTGAGGATGATGAGCAGTTCAGTCCGGCCAGATATTCTGAAGCGCTGAAGGGCAATATGTCCGCAATGAAAGCATCGTTTCCGACATCGGTTACGATGCAGTATGCGAACTTTATGCCGGGTGAGTGGCTTCCCTTCGAAGATGAGGGCTATCTGAACTCAATCTATGAATATGGCGAAAGCATTGGTGTTGGTTTGGGTGCGCCGGATCTTATGGTCAAGCGGCGTGGTCAGCTGAACCATACCATCGCGATGATGCATGAGCGGGCGTACTCCGCGCCTCTCGGGATTGCTATTCAGGATGGCAATTATACGGGACGAACAGGCACCACTGAGGTGATTGAAAATGGTCAAAACATCGTGCCGCTGCTCCATGCTTTTGCGCAGGATTTTATGAAGGTGGACTACATGTTCTGGGTCAACCAGGAGCCATATTTTGAGAGCGATGTTCTGAGTTGTTTTGAGTAGCGGCTCGGCGTGGAGTTCGTATGTCAAATCGCATATGCCACTGCCGTCATGCCGGACGAGCGGAGCGAAGATCCGGTATCGAGTGCTTTGAGTGCTGGTGTTGGTGGGGGTGGCTCTGGATCCCGCATTAAATGGGGGAAGACGAAGGAGGGGAGGCGATTGATGCCTTGCCTCCGATGCTACTACCGTGATGCCAGACAGGGGGAGCTTTGGCTGAGCGTATCCTTAGGGCAACAGGTGCGGGGTTGTTGCAACTTTTCGTTGACAGGTGGGCGGTTCCATTCCACATTCATATGTGAGGCGTAGAAACCTCCTTTCCACGCGGTAGCCGCACCCGTAACTGGCGGATTTTTTGTGCCTTTTTTCTGAAGGCGCGAACCCTTTGCTATGAGCGGGAGGGCGGTGAATACAATACCCTCTTCGGAGGGGAATAAACCCGCCTGCCGTGGTCAGGTTTCTACCCTCCCGCTCGCCAGTGGGCCGTAGAAAGCCCAGTGTCGTGCGGTTCATTCAACAGCCAACCACGTGAGGGCTTTGATTATGGACGACACTGCATGCGCCTGTGGCGCCACAAATACTCTTCAGAATGAATTTGATGACGTGAACGTTGCTGTTTCTGATCTTCAGAATCTTGCTTATGTGCAGCATATGGTGCTGAGCGAGCGGATGAAGAACAGTTGTGAACGTGACGTTTTATTCACTTTGCACTACGCTTTATGTAACCGCCTAGAGGCACTTGATAAGACCTGCGGAATTTTAACCGATGCGTTGTCTGGCACGTCCTTCCCTAAAGGATTGTCCGGTCACGCGACACGCAGCGTCGCCTCTCCACCACCGGTCGAAACCAATATTGTGTCTCTTGATTAGATCACTGTGAACGGCACTCCAAGGGCTGCCTCAACTACCCTTGCACAGCCCTTCATGAGTGTCCTGCTGGTCTGCGGCCGGGCGAAGTGTGCCCGCAGGCCAGCATCTTTGAGTAGCTGTTTTCCAGTGATACGCTTTAGGTACCAAGTTCTTGGCGGAGGATATCTGCAGTTTTCATGGGCATGAACATGCGCAGGGGGTTAGATGGGAGGCTTTGAAACTGAAGTCTCTCATAGATTGCTTTTCTGCTGGTGACCTTCTCCGGGTTTCCGCAGTCGAGTACATCAAGCATGATTACAGCAGCAGCATAACCAGATTGCGATGCGCGAGAAGCACGGCATAAGGCATCGATCAGAAGGTCTTCTCCAATCTTTTGCCCCCGGTAGCGGATGTCTCTGCCGATCATCGAGATATATACGGCAGGAATTGAACCATGACGCGGCGCTGCCCGTTTGTATTTACCCGGAAGGTCCTGATAATGAACTGCATGGGCATTCATGGCATAGAAACCTGCTGTGTCTCCATTGGAGCTGACCATCACGTATATTGACGTGTTGCCTGCATTCCTGAGTTTGTTGGCTGTCTTTTTAAAATAGTTGTCGACCTGTTCAACGCCGCAAGAAAAGTTCGCTCTGTCATGCTTCTCAGGATTGAAAGCTTCAATAAAAAACTGCGTTTCAGCCCCATCTGCAGACGACGACTTTTCCTGAACGCTTACGTCCGTCAACGGCTGGTCACTCGTGTCTTGTAGCGTTTTGCTGCGGTGACGAGTGCTTCATTTGGATCTGGTGGTGTTTCCAGAGCAGCAGTGAAGGCAGCATGATCGACGGCTTCGAGGCGGGTGTGCTCATGCGCTTCAATCACGCGTTCTGCTTCTCGCAGGGCGGCGCTCATCGTAAAGGTGGAGTCGTCCACGCCCGACAATGCTGCAGCATGCTGTATAGCCGCCTTGATGGGGGCCTTGGTGCGGAAGTTCATTCGCTCCGTGTTGCGGCCTTTGATCTCTTCGGTTTCGTCGTTGAATCCAAGCATCGCGTGCCTCCTTTGGCCTGTGTCGCCTTTGTGTTTTTGTACGTCACATGTGCGTACGAGTCAAGAAAGGCGCACTTTATGGCTGGAGGCTGTGGTTGAGCAAAAACTTATTCCCCTTGCTGTTTCTAGATTTATCTTAGTTTTGTGCCCACGCAATCGGGCAGGAGTGGACCGTCCATTCCGCGGCGTGGGCGGGGTTGGGCTGCCGGCATGAGGTAACGTATCGTGTCGGGAGGTCCGGTGAAGCGCCATACCCTTTTGAGGCCACAGTGGTATAGGGAGTTTGGGGTCGTTCCGGAGGGCGTCCGGTGGTGGCAGGAAACTGCCAATGACAGGGAAACCTGTCAGTGACACGGGAACGTGTCATTCACGTCTGTCCGAGAGGGAGCCCGCGTGTTCATGATAAAAGGCCCGGGCGAGGCGAGTAGCTGATGCCGAAGAAACTAATTTAACAAGTAGCGCAGGCAACGCCTGCTCGCCTTGCTCCACCCGTTTAACGGGGACCAAAGCTTCACCACTGCATGGATGGCCATGTGGTGCTGTTGGTGTTTGTGGGGAGAGGTAGACATCAGGCATAAAAAAACGGACCCGAAGGCCCGTTTTTCAGTTCTTGCTAAAGCAGTTCACGTTTAAGCAGATGAACTGCTTTAGCTTTTGTTTGCGCGTATCTTTATCCGAAAACCGGTTTCCACTTTTCGGAGATACGATGTCTGTGAGGCTTATTCGCCGCCGCGGTTATCGCGGAAGCTTTTGCCGCCACCTGGCTTGCCTTCGCCACGACCACGGCCTTCACCACCACGGCCACGACCTTCGCCACCACGGTAGCCACCGCCACCGCCGCCTTCACGACGACCACGACCACGGCCTTCACCGCCGCGTCCGCCTTCACCACGGTAACCGCCGCCACCACCGCCACCGCGATTGTTGCGATTGCCACCTGGGCGACCACTGCTGCTGCGCTCTGGATTGCCTTCGATACGGGTGATGGTGATTGATTTTTCACCAGTGCCGTTTTCTTTGACAGTTTCCAGGAACTTGTCAGCAAGTTTTGCGTCGAGTTCGAAACGGGCGTCTGCATCAAAGATGCGGATGGAGCCGATGTCTTTTTTGGTGATGTGACCTGCGCGGCAGATCATTGGCAGCAACCAACGCGGTTCAGCGTTGTGTTTGCGACCGACGTTGAGGCGGAACCAAACACCGTTGTCGAAGTCTTTGCGAGGCTTGCGCTCACGCTCACTATCGAAATTGGTGCTTGTTGCCAGCAGTTCTTCTGGTGCAGGCAGACCCTGATGGATCTGGCGCATGTAAGCAGCTGCGATTTGCTCAGCGGTGAACTTCTCAAGAAGTTCCTTCACCATTGGCAGATCTTCTTCGCTCGGTGCTTCCTGCAGATCGGAGGACGCAAGGATGCGCTCACGGTCTTTGTTGCGAATTTCATCGGCTGTTGGCGCTGGAGCCCATTCCGCTTTCACTTTTGCAAAGCCGAGAAGGCGTGTTGCTGTGCGACGGCGGGTGTGTGGGACAACCAGAGTACAAACGCCCTTACGGCCTGCACGACCAGTACGGCCAGAGCGGTGCAGCAGGGTGTCTGCGTTGTTTGGCAGGTCTGCGTGGATCACGAGATCCAGGTTTGGCAAGTCAATGCCGCGTGCAGCAACATCGGTTGCCACACAAACGCGGGCCCGGCCATTACGCATAGCGCCAAGAGCGTGGTTACGCTCAGCCTGGCTCAGCTCACCGGAGAGAGCAACAACTGCGAAGCCACGGTTGCCGAGGCGTGCAGACAGGTGCTTCACCATTTCGCGGGTGCCGCAGAAGATGATGGTGTTCTGAGCTTCGTAGAAACGCAGGACGTTGATGATCGCGTTTTCACGGTCGTTTGGTGCGACCTGCATTGCGCGATATTCAATATCAGCGTGCTGTTCGCGGTTGCTTACTGTTGAAATGCGCTGTGCATCACGCTGGAAGCGTTTTGCGAGGCTTTCAATCTGCTGAGGAACAGTTGCGGAGAACAGCAGAGTGCGGCGTTCTTGTGGTGCAGCGCCAAGAATGAATTCGAGGTCTTCACGGAAGCCAAGGTCCAGCATTTCATCTGCTTCGTCCAGTACAACTGTGCGAAGTGAGGAAGTATCAAAGGAACCACGTTCAATATGGTCACGCAGGCGGCCTGGGGTGCCGACTACGATGTGTGCGCCTGCAGAAAGATTGCGGCGTTCACGGCGCATATCCATACCACCAACACAAGTGGTGATACGAGCACCGGCTTCGCCGTAGAGCCATTCCAGTTCTTTAGAAACCTGGATAGCCAGCTCACGGGTTGGCGCAACACACAATGCAAGAGGTTCGTTCGCACGGCCCATACGCTCTTCATCACCCAGCAGTTCCGGCGCAATAGCGATGCCGAATGCAACTGTTTTACCAGAGCCTGTCTGAGCAGAAACCAAAAGGTCTTTGCCTTTCAGTTTTTCATCAAGAACGGCTGTCTGGACCGGGGTTAGAGACGTGTATTCGCGCTTTTCTAGTGCGGTAGAAAGCGCTGGGGCAACCCCTTCAGGTATCGTCATTTAGTATTTCTTTCGAGGAGGGTCATTATCTATAAAGCAAGAGCTTTGTTGCCCTACCCATCGCTTCCGCTCACTCATGAAACCATAAAGGGGACCATGAGGCGGCAAATGGCAAGCGAGCTCTTTTCTTCGTGGGCCTTGTAGTCTGACTTCGTGAAAAGGTCAATGAGATATAAAAAATAGATATGAAAGGTACATGTAAGTTTGCCGTGGTTCGGAGGTCCTAAGCTTCGAGAAAATGGCTAGAATTAAGGGTCCAAGAGAGCAGTATCACGGGTGATTGTGATAGATAAATCGGGTGTTTGCCACCTAAGTGCTGTTGAGGAATTGGGTGCTTTGATTTTTGAACTGAACGGTGATTTCAGCTTTACGCTAAGACTATTTGCCTTTTTCATGGGGCAGAACTAAAGAGGGGCGATTAACAGACGGAGGCGAAATGGATCAGCTCTCAAACTTCTTTGGTGCAATGCCCTCATGGGTTGGAGTGGTCCTGCTTGTTGTGTTCATTCTGAGTGGCCGTCTGTTCAGAGACGCCTGGAAGCTTCAAGGCGCCAGATGGAAACTGCAGTGCTGGGTTTTTGGGTTGCTTGCCTTGTCGAGCTTTCTGTTGCTGGTGTTCGGCGTTTTTGATTTTGGCTGGGCGAGCAGATAACTTTCTGGTTGCAGAAAACTAGTTTTAAGAGCCTTGGTATATGATAGCTCTCAAATGGCAGAGGTCTGCCGCGAGAAACCTATTGGAGCCAAGAGCATGTTTTCGAAGCCATCATTGATCAGACGAGGTATTACAGCCAAGTTGTTTGGCCTGGCTTTTGGGCTCCTGTGCCTCTATCTCATCGCGTTGCTTAACCTGAATGTTTCGTTTGTGGTTCAGTTCGGCCTGATCCTGTGGTGCATTACACTTGGTGGTCTGGTAGCGCTGATAGGGGTCATAAACTATCTGCCCCTGCTGAAGTCCATCATGCCGAGCTGGTTCTCTGGCGGTTTCATTTGCGGATGGATGAACTTGCTGCTCTGGCTCATTGGCGGGGATAGTCTGACGTCGATCGGGCAGGGGCTGTTTCCGACACTGGGTAGTCTGTTTCTTGGTATTGGTTTTGTTGCCATTGGTGTCGGCTTCGGGATTGTCGCCGGGTTCTTTGCCAAGCTGATTGGCGGTGAAGGGCCGGACGTTGCGCGAGATTATACCGACAGTAAATAGCAGGCATGCAAAAGGGGCCTTTCGGCCCCTCGAATGTTTTGAAAATGGATGGTGATTAAGCTGCGCTCTGCTCTTCCATCGCTTGCTTGCGCTTACACGGCTGCAGCTTTTCACGAAGCGGGCTGTTTGGGTCAACTTCGCGCTTGCAGACGATGCAGTGGTCCGCGCCTTCAATGGCGTTCAAGCCGCCGCAACTGCCAGTGATCGGCTTGTTTCTGAAAA
>NZ_LMCI01000038.1:380687-417639 GCF_001623145.1 Pseudovibrio sp. W64
GCGCCAATAGCCATTCCTGCTACGACCAGGACCAGCACGATAAACGCGATGATGAAAGTTGCCATTTCGATATTCCGTTATTTCTCTGCAGGCTGCTCGAATTTTCTGAACGCGCTGGAAGACCGGGTGATAAAGTGGTCGCCTTCGCGAACGATGAAGAATGCGGCAATCCCTTCACGCTCTGCCAGAGCCATGCCGCGCTTGTCTCCCATTGCAAGGAGGGCTGTTGCCAGACCATCAGCGCGCATCGCATTGTCAGCAATTACAGTTACTGATGCAAGTTTATGCGTTACCGGACGCCCGGATGCAGCATCAATAATGTGTGAGAAGCGTTTGCCGCCCACTTCCTTGTATATGCGATAATCGCCGGATGTCGCCATGCCTTTGTTGCTCACTCGTACGATTTGCTGAACCGCACGAGTTGCGGAGTCTGGCTTTTCGATGCCGACGACCCATGGCTCGTCTTTTGAGTTTTTGCCTTTGGTGACCAGATCGCCGCCGATTTCGACAAGGTATTCGTCAATGCCGTTTTGCTCCAGAACAGAAGCAACTTTGTCGATGCCAAAGCCTTTCGCGATTGCGGAGAGATTGACGGTGGTATCCGTGTTGACCTTACGCAGTGCTGGGGGATCGGTCTCAAACTCCAGCATGGTGCTCATGCCGACAGACTCAAGAGCGTTGCGGATTTCGAGTGGGCTTGGCTGGGGAGGAGTGTCCTGCTTGGTACCAAAGCCCCATAGCTCAATGAGTGGTGCCAGCGTCACGTCAAAATAACCGGCTGTCAGGTTATGAATGCGCAGCGACTCCTGCATCACGATGCTGAAATCGCGAGAGATTGGCGTCCATTCAGTGCTGGTGGAGCGGTTAAAGCGGCTGATCTCGGAGTTTTTGTCCCAGTTGGACATGGCCTTGTTGACGCCAACCAGAGCCTCGTCAACCTGCTGTTGCAGTTCCTGTTTGGTTACAGAAGACGACCCTTTGATGGCTTTGACGTTGAATGTAGTGCCCATGGTTTTGCCGTGAAGTATGATTTCTTCGCGACTTTTGTCATTGGGTACACATGCTGTGACAAAGATGAGTACGAGAGCTGTAATGAGGAAGCGCATTTAGGCCTCAGAGTTTGTTAATTTCCCCGCGTAATCGGCTTATTCTGGTTTTCTGTCAAGTTAAATAGGGTTTGATACTGCTGTCGCAAAGATCAGCAATAGATGATGGTGAAGAAATTGGTAGGTGGTACTACGTGCATGTGAAAACATAGGGGAAAACTTATTTGAGATAAAATTTTCGCGAAACAGCCTTGTTGCCGTTACGTCAATATCACGAATCCCTATTGAAATTTGCGGTATATCAGGGTATTGGCCCGCATAAATCCGTAGGAATAGCTGACCGCAACGCACTTTAATGGTATGCGGGCGGTTACTCCTAACCGGAGCCATGGATGAGTGACGTTCAGCAATGCTCGGGCTTTGTTGCTGAAATTGCGGTCCGTGGGGGGGATTTATCTCGGTTCGACTTGTCAAAGTCAATAATCCGCATGCGCGGCATTTTGTAACTCGCAGAATGACTTAGCATCATTTACCCGTAGATACTCCCGTGAACATCTAGTGGTTTGCCCTATAAGAAGCCTGACAGGGTAAGGGATGAAGATTACAAAAGGATTGGATCTGCCGATCACCGGTGCTCCGAACCAAGAGATCCACAAGGGTCCGAAGGTTCGCCGTGTTGCAGTGAATGGCGGGGATTACAACGGGTTGAAGCCGCGTATGTTGGTTGCTGAAGGCGATCGCGTCGTAAAGGGTCAGCCTCTTTTCAATGACAAACGCTCTCCTGAAATCAACTATGTTGCTCCGGGTGCTGGCGTTATTGAAGCAGTCAATCGTGGTGCACGTCGCGTTCTGGAAACCATCGTCATCAAACTGGATGATGGTAACGAAGAACAGATCGCTTTCTCAAAGTTTGAAAACAGTGCTTTGGCAACTCTGGACGCATCTGTCGTTCGTGAGCAACTCGCCAAGTCTGGTCTTTGGACAAGCTTCCGTACCCGCCCATACTCCAAGGTTCCGGTTTTTGAAACGCAGCCGCGTTCCATTTTCGTAACTGCGATGGACACCAACCCGCTTGCTGCGGATGCTGGTGTTATCATCAATGCGAATGCTGGCGCGTTTGAAGCTGGGCTTCAGGTTGTCTCTAAACTAACCGATGGCCGCACATTCGTATGCCACAGCCCGAAGGATAACCTTCCGGGTGCAAGCGTTGCTGGTGTGCAGATGCAAAGTTTTGAAGGTAAGCACCCAGCAGGTAATGCGGGTACTCACATTCACTTCCTCGATCCGGTTAATGAAAACAAGACAGTCTGGACCATCGGTTATCAGGATGTCATCGCAATCGGTAACCTGTTCCTGACAGGTGAACTGGATGTTTCCCGTGTTGTTTCTGTTGCAGGTCCGCTGGCTTCCAAGCCGCGCCTCGTAACAACTCGCATTGGTGCGGATCTGAATGATCTGCTGCCTGGTGAAACACTGCCGGGTATTCCAGCTCGTGTCGTTTCCGGGTCCGTCCTTTCCGGCACTATCGCCGCCGACCAGTTTGCCTTCCTTGGCCGTTACCACACTCAGGTGACGCTGATGGAAGAAGACCACAAACAAGACGTTGTTGGCTGGGTTCGCCCATTCATGACGAAGTGGTCCAACCTTAATGTGCATCCTTCCGGGTTCTTCCGCACCAAGCTGCAGTTCCCATTTGGTACAAACAAGAACGGTTCCATCCGCGCAATCGTTCCATTGGGTACTTATGAGAAGGTCATGCCGCTCGACGTTCTTCCAACTCAGCTGCTCCGCTCCTTGATGGTGCTGGACACTGACATGGCGCAAAAACTTGGCGCTTTGGAGTTGGATGAAGAAGATTTGGCGCTATGCACCTTCATCTGCCATTCCAAGAATGAATACGGAGCTGCGCTGCGTGCAAATCTTGATAAAATCGAGAAAGAGGGCTAACCCGTGAGTTTGCGCGATAAGTTTGATCGTATTGCGCCACTCTTTGAAAAGGGTGGCAAGTACGAGAAGTTTTACGCCGTCTATGAGATGGTGGATACCTTCATCTACACTCCAAAAACAGTGACCAGCGTTGCGCCGCACGCTCGTGACCACGCTGATCTGAAGCGTGTCATGACGTATGTTGTGCTGGCGACGATCCCTGCGATCCTGTTTGGCATGTATAACACTGGCCTGCAGACAAACTCAGCACTGGCCGCAATGGGCATTACTGAGCCTGCTGGCTGGAGAGCGTTTATTCTCTCTCTGCTGGGGATCGGTTTTAACGCTGACAGCATCTTCGCCAACATGGCGCATGGTGCGCTGTACTTCTTGCCGATCTACATCGTAACGCTCGGTGTTGGCGGCATCTTCGAAGTGCTCTTTGCCATTGTGCGCGGGCACGAAGTGAACGAGGGCTTCTTTGTTTCTTCCATGCTCTACACGCTGATCCTTCCAGCTTCTACACCACTTTGGCAGGTTGGTCTTGGTATCGCGTTTGGTGTGGTGATCGGCAAGGAAGTGTTTGGTGGTACAGGCAAAAACTTCCTGAACCCGGCGCTTGTTGGCCGCGCATTCCTCTACTTTGCTTATCCGGCAGCTATGTCTGGTGATGCAGTGTGGACGCCAGTTGATGGCTTCTCTGGTGCAACTGCACTGGGTGTTGCTGCGTCTGACGGCATGCAGGGACTGGCAGCAAACGGCATCACGTGGATGAGCTCTTTCACTGGTACCATTCAGGGTTCCTTCGGTGAAACCTCCACGATTGCTATTGCTCTTGGCGGTGTGTTCCTCGTGACCACAGGTATCGCAAACTACCGTCTCATTCTTGGTTGTCTGGCGGGCATGATTGGTTTCAGTCTGTTGCTGAATCTGATTGGCTCTGAGACCAACCCGATGTTTGCAATGCCTTGGTACTGGCACCTTGTCACTGGTGGCTTCATGTTTGGCCTCGTGTTCATGGTGACTGAGCCTGTGACTGCTGCGATGACCAATCCGGGCCGTTACATCTACGCTGCCCTGATTGGCGTGATGTGCATTCTGATCCGTGTCATCAACCCGGCCTTCCCAGAAGGCATGATGTTGGCAATCCTGTTCGGCAATATCTTTTCTCCGCTGATCGACTACTTCGTTGTGAAGGCGAACATCACACGGAGGATGAAGCGCCATGCCTAACGCTGAAAACACAACAGCTCCTACAGGTCTTTGGGCACGCTTCAACGCAATGCCTCTGGACTCTGCTCCGCGTACGATTACCGTTGCTGTGGTTCTGTGTCTGATCTGTTCGATGATTGTTTCCGGTGCTGCGGTGCTGCTTAAGCCTCAGCAGGAAATCAACAAAACGCTGGATAAGAAAACCAACATCCTCAAGGTTGCTGGTCTTTTCGAGGCTGGTGTCGACGTTGAGAAGGCATTTAGTGCCTTTGAGCCGCGACTTGTTGATGTTGCAACCGGCAAATTCTCTGATGCAGAAGACGCTGCGACTTATGACCAGCGTGCTGCTGCGAAAGATCCAACCCGCTCTTTCGCGTTGGACGATGATCCGGCATCTATCAAGCGTCAGGCTATGCTGGCTTCGGTTTATCTGCTGCGTGATGATGCTGGCGAGATTGAACGTATCATTCTGCCGGTGCATGGCTACGGTCTGTGGTCCACGCTTTATGGTTTCATCGCACTGAATGCTGATGGCAATGAAGTGTATGGCCTGCGTTTTTACTCCCATGGTGAGACCCCGGGTCTTGGTGCGGAAGTAGACAATCCAAAATGGATGGCTCAGTGGCCGGGTAAGCTGGTTTATGGCGATAACGGGTCCGTGGACATTGGCGTCGGCAAATCTGCTCCAGCGGGTATTGATGGCTCTAAACACCACATTGATGCGATTGCAGGTGCAACGCTGACATCCCGTGGTGTCGACAACCTCGTCAAATTCTGGATGGGCGAGCAGGGCTTCAAGACCTTCCTCGACAATCTGAAAAAAGGAGAGGCGTAATGGCTGGCAAAGACTTGTCCATGCTTAAGGACCCGATGGTCGATAACAACCCGATCACGCTTCAGGTTCTTGGCATCTGTTCCGCGCTTGCGGTAACCTCTTCTCTGAAGGTTGCGCTGGTGATGGCGATTGCGGTGACGCTTGTGACAGCGTTCTCCAACTTCTTCATCTCTCTTTTACGTAACCAGATCCCGTCTTCTATCCGCATTATCGTGCAGATGGTGATTATTGCGTCTCTCGTTATTCTGGTTGATCAGGTTCTGAAAGCGTATCTCTATGAGATCTCCAAGACACTCTCCGTGTTTGTTGGTCTGATCATCACCAACTGTATCGTTATGGGCCGTGCGGAAGCGTACGCTATGAAGAACCCACCAATCCCATCTTTCCTTGATGGTATCGGTAACGGTCTGGGCTACTCCCTGATCCTGTTGCTGGTTGGTGTTGTGCGTGAGCTGCTTGGCTCAGGTTCCCTGTTTGGTGTGCAGATCCTTGAGACCGTGAACAACGGTGGCTGGTATGTGCCAAACGGCCTGCTGCTGCTGCCTCCGTCTGCGTTCTTCGTGATTGGCCTGCTGATCTGGGGTTTCCGTACCTGGAAGCCTGCACAGGTTGAGAAGCGCGACTATAAAATCATGGAAACTGAGGGAGCTCACTGATTATGGAAGGGCTTCTTTCCCTCGCCGTCAAGGCGATCTTTATCGAGAACCTCGCGCTCTCCTTCTTCCTTGGAATGTGTACATTCCTTGCGGTTTCCAAGAAAGTTGAGACTGCGCTGGGTCTGGGTATCTCCGTTGTTGTTGTGCAGGCGCTGACTGTGCCGATCAACAACGTGCTTTACACCACGCTGCTCAATGACAATGCGTTGGCATGGGCTGGGCTTGAAGGCACTGATCTGCGCTTTCTGGGCCTGATCTCCTACATCGGCGTTATCGCTGCTGTGGTGCAGATTCTCGAGATGTTCCTCGATCGCTATGTTCCTGCGCTTTACAATGCGCTGGGTATCTTCCTGCCGCTGATCACAGTGAACTGCGCGATTATGGGTGGTTCTTTGTTCATGGTGGAGCGTGACTACAATCTGGGTGAGGCATCCGTTTATGGTGTGTCCTCCGGTATTGGTTGGGCGCTGGCGATTACTGCAATGGCTGGTGTGCGTGAAAAGCTGAAATACTCTGATGTTCCTGATGGACTACAGGGTCTTGGCATCACCTTCATCACTGCTGGTTTGATGGCTATGGGTTTCATGGCTTTCTCAGGCGTGAAGCTGTAAGGGGACGAGTAGATGCAAGACTTTACCTGGGGCATTACGCTCTTCACTCTGATCGTGCTTGCGCTGGTGATCGTCATTTTGATGGCACGCAGCAAGTTGGTTGCATCCGGTGATGTTCAGATCAGTATCAATGGTGAGAAGACGCTGTCCGTTCCTGCGGGTGGCAAGCTTCTCAACGTTCTGGCAGATCAGAAAATCTTCGTTCCTTCCGCCTGTGGTGGCGGTGGAACCTGTGCCCAGTGCCGCGTGAAAGTGCACGAGGGTGGTGGTTCTATTCTGGCGACTGAAGAAAGCCATATCACCAAGCGTGAAGCACGCTGCGGTGATCGTCTTTCCTGTCAGGTTGCTGTGAAGCAGGACATGAAGATCGAAGTGCCTGAAGAAGTGTTCGGCGTGAAAAAGTGGGAGTGTACTGTTCGCTCCAACGAGAACGTTGCAACCTTCATTAAGTCGCTGGTTCTGGACCTGCCTGAAGGCGAAGACGTGAACTTCCGTGCTGGTGGTTACATTCAGATTGAAGCCCCTGCGCACAAGCTGAAGTACACTGACTTCCATATCGAAGAGCAGTACCGCGGAGACTGGGATAAGTTCAATCTCTGGCAGTATGAGTCCATCGTGGATGAGCCAGTTGAACGCGCTTACTCCATGGCAAACTACCCGGACGAAAAAGGCATGATCATGCTGAACGTTCGTGTGGCGTCGCCTCCTCCGGGCACTCAGGGTATTCCTGCCGGTAAGATGTCCTCCTTCATCTTCAACCTGAAGCCGGGTGACAAGGTGACGATTTCCGGTCCGTTTGGTGAGTTCTTTGCTCGCGAAACCGACAAGGAAATGGTGTTCATCGGTGGTGGTGCTGGTATGGCGCCTATGCGCTCGCACATCTTCGATCAGTTGAAGCGTCTTGAGAACCGTGATCGTAAGATCACTTTCTGGTACGGAGCACGCTCCAAGAAAGAGATGTTCTTTGTTGAGGACTTCGACCAGCTGGCGAAAGAATTCCCGAACTTCACATGGCATGTGGCGCTTTCTGATCCTCAGCCAGATGATGACTGGGATGGTTACACCGGGTTCATTCACAACGTGCTCTACAACGAGTACCTGAAGGACCACGCTGCGCCAGAAGACTGCGAGTACTACATGTGTGGTCCTCCAATCATGAACCAGTCCGTGATCAACATGCTGGTTGATATGGGCGTGGAACGTGAAGACATCATGCTGGACGACTTCGGCGGCTAAGCGCTGAGAATACTGCGAGAATTAAGAGACCCGGTGTCGTGAGGCGCCGGGTTTTTTTATTGTCCTTGGGATGGTTTAAGTCATAATGAATATAGTTTCTGATAGAAGGTATTTGACTAGTGATTATGGATGGTTCCCAAATTAGCTTGTTGAAACATGCTGGTCGGTTTACGGCTCTTTTGACGCTGCTAAAAATCGGCCTCCTCGTTCTAGGGGTATTGAGTAATACTATCTTGGGAGTAGAGCTTTCGATTGGGTTTACCTCCTACATGATGGGCATGTTTGCGGGTTATTGGGTAGGTAAAACTATCTATAACCGGCACGATGTATATCTTGAAGGATTTATCTTACTCAAACTTACTGGACTATGCTTAGTTGGAGCGCTCATTTTAGAGGGAGTTATTACAACTATCATTGTGTTTGGAGATCCTAGCAAAGGGCAAATCTTAAATGACGTGAATACGCTATTTTTTGCGGTGTTATTTTTTGCTTTCTTCAAGTTTGGGACAATTTGGTTAGGGCTTAAACTTGGATGCAAAAGAGCTGAGAAGAAGGCGTACAAAAGAGCACTTAAAGCTATTGGATAACCTATGCAGGAACAACTTCTTTTCCTAGAGCAACAGCTTTTGAGGCCTGCTACTCGAGGAGATAAGAGACAACTTGAGTTGTTACTTCACGCAGACTTCATCGAGATTGGTGCAAGCGGCCGGACATATGATCGAGCGCAGGTCCTCGCTGAGCTTCCGAGTGAGACGGCGGATTATCCGGTCAGAACAATTGAGAATTTTCGCTTGCGTAAGTTGAGTGAGGAACTCGTTCAGGTGTTTTACAGCATTGTCGAGAATGAGACACAGCGGACATCTATTTGGAAATTTGAAGGTGAGCAGTGGTCCATGATTTATCATCAAGGCACACGCAGAGCGTCGTAGCTAGTCGTTTACCCTCCGAGTTTTCTAAAATCCGACTGTTTGTGTGCGCGTCGATTAAATACTTTGGCTCCTAGTATGCAGCTTGTAAATTTTTCCTAGAGTCTGCTCTGTTCAAGAGTTCCTACGCAGCAGGCTCTCAGGCTTTTTAGGCGTTTCCCATGTGAAGCTGAACCAGTCCAGTAGGGATGCGCTGTAGAGGGTTGGGTATGACGCATAACACTGCTTTGCTCATCATCGCGTGCCAGAACGATCATTTTCCAGGTGGCAAGTTTGAATTGCCTAAGCAAATGGAAGCTGCCGGGAATATTGTTGAGCTTTTGAAAGACGCCAGAGAGCACCACGAGTTCGTAATACACATCAAGCATGTCTACAAAGATCCAAAATCGCCTTACATGGCAGAAGGGTCTTTTGGTGCTGAGATCAACAAGATGGTTTGGCCGAAAGCTGATGAGGCGGTCGTAACCAAATACAACTTTAATGCTTTGGAGGGGACGAACCTGCGAGCGTTGCTGACAGACCATAAGATAGATGATCTGGTGATCTGCGGTTCCATGACCCAGTACTGTATTGTTGAAACAGCACGATCGACCTTAGACCTCGGATATCCGGTTACTGTTGTTTACGATGCCTGCGCGGCGAGCTGTATGGAGTTCCGTGGGCGTGAAGTGTCCGTGGATGATGTGCAGGCCTCAATTATGGCTTCTCTCATCTTTTCCAACGCGGCGGTTGTTTCGACGGATGAGTTTTTGACCCAGCCGCATTAAGTCGCTGAGCTTTGATATCCGAATTTTTGGCGATACTGACCAGGGCTGAGGCCTGTGGTTTTGATGAACACGCGGCGGCAAGCTGTTGGGTCCTCGTAGCCGACTTCCCATGCGATCTCGTTGAAAGACCGTTTGGTCTGCTCCAACTGCTGGCGTGCTTCGGTTATGCGGAGTTGCTGTAAATAGGTGTTTGGTGTGTGCCCTGTGGCGACTTCAAACCGTCTTTGGAAAGTCCGTCCTGTCAGTCCGGCTTTCTCTGCCATTTCGGGTACTGTCAGTTTTTGCTTATAGGTGGTCTGAAGCCAATGTTGGGCTTTTAAAATAGCCTGATCACCGTGTGTGAAGTTAGGATAGAAACGGCTGTAGTTTTTCTGTTCTCGCCCCGCCGGGTCAATGAGAAATCTGCGGGAGACTTCGAGCATGGTTGTGTGATCGATGAAGTGGTCAATCAGCCTGAGGCCCAGATCGGTCCATGCCATGATGCCGCCTGCGGTGATGACATCGCCTTCATCGACGATCATTTTGTCAGTATCGAGCTGTACCAAAGGGTATTTCTTCGCAAAATCCTCGGTGATTGCCCAATGGGTTGTGGCGGGCCTGTTGTCAAGAATGCCCGTTTCGGCCAGCAACATCGCGCCGACGCAGATTGAGCAGAGAATGGCGCCATGCTCATGTTGGTGTTTGAGCCATTGGACGAGTGCTGGTGAGACGGTCGGGTGATCATCGACCAGACAGGGAGGCAGGATTATCGCCGAGAAGGTAGTGGCTCCGATTGAGCTGATCTGATCTTCGTGAAGCACGGTTGCCTCAATGCTGCTGGCATTGCTTTTGCTGGCAGCGTGGAACATATCGATTAGCCCATAAACCGCTGAGAGTTGTGCGCCGGTGTAGGACAGTATGCCGATAGGATGATGTGTCTCTGATCTGATCATATGGCAATTATAGCATGTTTTATGTCGTATATGCCAATCGAGCTGATTGGAGGTGTTGATTAGGTTTGTTGCCGACAAGAGCAAATCTATGGAGGCACAAATGTCTAAATCCGCACTGGTTATTGTTGACGTTCAGAACGACTATTTCCCCGGTGGCGCCTGGGAGCTGGATGGGCAGGTTGAAGCTGCTCAGAATGTAAAGCGTTTGTTGGAAGACAGCCGCAGCAAGAAAACTCCGATCATTCACATTCAGCATGTGGTTGAAGCAGGTAATGCGCCGTTCTTCAACGCAGGCACTGAAGGTGTTAAAATTCATGATGATGTGTTGCCTCAGGATGGTGAGCCGCTCGTAACCAAGCAGTTTGCAAATAGCTTTTTGGAAACCAACCTGAAAGAATTGCTGGATGAGCAGGGCATTGAGCATCTGGTCGTCGTTGGCTCTATGTCTCACAACTGCATTGATGCGACAGTTCGTGCCGCGGTTGATCTGGGATACACAGCAACCATTATTGGTGATGCTTGTGCGACATTGGATATGGAACACAACGGCGAGACTATTCCTGCGAAATACGTACATGGTGCGTTCATGGCATCCCTGGCTTTTGCGTATGGCAAAGTTGTCAGCACAGATGAGTATCTGGCTGCATAACTCAGGCTTTGACTGCTTTCAGAAGCCGGCTCCTGAGGCCGGCTTCTGATTAGGGATAGCTCGGGATTTTATAAAATCTGCTTTTTAAAATCCGGCATGCTTAAACGTGTTGGCCTTATTGTTTGCTCAAATAAGACCAATAGGACTGAGGTGTGCTTATGCCTAAAAGGGCCCTGATCATTATCGACTGCCAGAACGATTATTTTCCTGGTGGTAGCTGTCCTTTAGGGGGGCAGGTGGAAGCAGGAAAAAATATTGCCCGTCTTCTTGAGATGGTGCGAGACAACGACGAAAACGTCATCCACCTTCAACACATGTACAAAGATAAAACAGAGCCTTATCTGGTTGAGGGATCGCCAGGGGTGGAGATTAACGAGTGTGCGAGACCCGTGAACGGGGAACCTGTTGTCGTTAAAAACTACATGAATGGCTATAAGGACACCAATCTGCAGCAGATCCTTGTTGAGGCTGGTATTGATGAGATCGTCATGTGTGGTTCTATGAGCCAGAACTGCGTGAATGCGACTGCGCGTCAGACCCTTGATCTGGGTTACCCGCTGACCATCATTTACGATGCGTGCGCCACAGAGGATCTTGAGTTCAATGGCGTAACCGTCCCAGCGGATCATGTTCACACTGCTATGATGGCGTCTTTAAGATTTGCGCATAGCAACGTGATTTCTACCGATGAATTCCTGCATTCGTTGAATGGAGCATAATCGACGTTTTGGATGACCAACCTCCTGAGGGGATATGGCCAAGAAAGCCCTAATCATCATTGATTGTCAGAACGACTTCTTCCCGGGGGGGAAGTGTGAACTCGAGGGTCAGGTTGAATCTGCTGCGAACATTCAGCGTTTGCTTAAGAGCGCTCGCGATAACGACGATTGCATTGTCCATATCCAGCATTTCTTTAAAGATAAGTATGCTCCGTTCCTTGTTGAGGGAACCATCGGGGCAGAGCTGCATGATAGTTGCAGCCCCGCTGAGGGGGAGCATGTGGTGGTCAAGTATTCCGCTAACAGTTACCTGAACACGAACCTTCAGCAGATTTTAGAGGATGTGGGTGTTGAGGAAATCGTGATCTGCGGGGGCATGTCTCATATGTGCATTGATGCGGCGGCGCGTGCGACTGTTGATCTTGGTTATCCCATCACTGTTATCTACGATGCCTGTGCGACCTGTGATCTTGAGTTTGAAGGGGAAATCGTTCCAGCAAAATATGTTCAAGGGGCGATTATGGCAGCGCTTTCGTTCGCCTATGGTAAGGTTATTTCGACTGAGGAATATCTGGGTCACTGAGCAGGTTTTCTGTGCGGGCTTTATCAGGTCTGGTGTTTACTCCTAGGTTTTATGAAAAATGCGGGTTTTTCTAGCTGAGTTCCGTCAATCGATATCTATTAGACTATTACGCAGTTGGTCTGTCACGTGAGGTGTTGAGCGTAAGATGACGAGAACGGCGTTGCTGATAATTGACTGTCAGAACGACTTCTTTCCCGGTGGGAAATGTGAGTTGGAAGGGCAGTTCGAGGCTGCGGGGAACATTCAGATGTTGCTGACAAATGCGCGCGTTCAGGATCAAACCATCGTTCACATCCAACATCATTTTAAAGAGAAAGATGCACCGTTTACGGTTGAAGGCACGATTGGTGCTGAAATCCACGACATGGCGAAACCGTTGCCGCACGAGCCAATCGTGACGAAGTATACCTCTAACATCTTCCTCAACAATAACCTCAAGCAGATCCTAGATGATGAGAATGTTGAGGAGCTGGTTATCTGTGGTTCGATGAGTAAGGATTGCATTGCAGCTGCAGCACATGCGACGACAGAACTTGGATATCCGATTACGATTATTTACGATGCCTGCGCGACGCGGGAGCCGGGGTCCTGTGATACGTCTTCTCAGCAAGAGTTTGTGCAAGCAGCGATTATGGCTTCGCTGTCGTTCATTTGCAGCAATATTGTCTCCACAAATGAATATCTTCTGAGACATTCTCCGGCGTAGGGTCTGATTTCAGGTGTTTGTGATCAGCCGCTGATATTGATCTTTCTCAGACCAACCCAGAATGGACCAATGGCAAGCAGCATGAATGATGCGGCCAGCAGGAATGGTGCACCCGGATAGTAAAGCTCTGCACTGTCTGCTGTGAAGCTGGTGAAGAGCTGTGTCATCATCAAAGTGGAAAGCACAAGTGTGAGCCCGATGATGCTTGTCAGCGCACCTTGCAGACGGCCCTGCTTGTCTTGTGAGACGTGATGGCTCATCAGGGCGATCATGGCAGGTGGGATCATCGCGCCAAGCGCTGCTGGTGGCAGGAGCAGAATGACTGTGAGTGTGTTTGGCGCAAATGCGAAGCCTAGCAATGCGATTACGGCGAAGAAGAAGCCGTAAAGCACGGTTTTCGCTTCGCCCTTGCGCGGAATAATCCAGCGGATAAGACCGCCTTTGACGCTGGAGAAACCAATACCGACGATAGCGAGTGAGAGACCTACCTGAGCTGTGGTCCAGTGGAAGGCTTCAATTGTGTAGTACGGCCAAATTGCCGGATACACGAAGTTTGCCATTTCAAAGAGGAAGAGCGCAATGAAGAGCCACACCAGAACAGGAGACTGGGCAATATCCATGGCTGCGCCAACAGGGTTTGCTCTGCGCCAGCGAATGGCCTTTCTTGCCGATTTTGGCAGGGTTTCCGGCATGTAGAACAGGCCGTAAGCGAAGGTCATCGCAATCAGAACTGCAGAGATGTAGAAGGGTACACGGACGCCGAAGAGGGCAAGTGTTCCGCCCATAACCGGACCGATGACAAAGCCAAAACCGATTGCCGCACCAACCATGCCGAAGCGGGTGGCGCGTTTGCCGTTATGCGATATATCGGAGACTGCTGCATAGGCGGTGGCGTAGGTTGCGCTGGCAACTCCAGCCAAGAGCCTGCCAATGAACAGAACCCAGAGCGAACCTGCGAAGGTCATGATCAGGTAGTCGACTGTCAGGACAGCAAGGGAGATCAAGAGGATTGGGCGTCGACCAAAACGGTCAGATATCGCCCCAACAGCGGGACCGAAGAGGAACTGCATAGCAGCGTAACTTGCTGCGATGTAGCCGCCCCAGAGAGCTGCATCTGCGATGGTGGTTTGGCTGAGTTCTGCGACCAGTGCCGGGGTCACCGGAATGATCAATCCGGCACCAATCGCGTTCAGCAAAACAGTCCCTGCAATGAATACAAGGGTATGAAAGTCCTGTTTTGACCTGATGGATTGTAGTGCCAGCAGCATTCTTTTCTCGTTTTTCGCTAAATGCTATGTAACAAAGCGATCCAGCAAGTAAAGAAAAAACTCAGCATTTGTGCATATGCCGCAGGTCAAAAAAACAGGGTGAAGATCTATTTACGCCACGGCGGTGTTTCTTTAGCGAAGAATGCAGAAATTCCGGCCTGTGCTTCAGTGGTTTCCCATCTGTCCGCTAGGGCATTTGCTGTGTAGTCGATCTGATCTTCTGCAGGCATACGCGCTAAATTCTGACAAAGAGCTTTTGCATCTGCTACGGCACCCGGTGCGCAATTTAAATAAGCTTCTGCTTCTTTCTGCGTTACTGCGTGCAGGTCCTCTGGTGTTGTCACCAATGAGACAAGACCGAGGTGATGTGCTCTTTGCGCACCAAATGGGCGGGCATTCATGAAGACCTGACGAGCATGACCTTCGCCCAAGCGACGTACAACATAAGTGCCGATGGTTGCCGGGATCAGGCCGAGGCGGGTTTCAGTCAGAGCGAATTTGGTGTTGTCAGCAGCAACCACCAGATCGCAGACGCTGAGAATGCCAACTCCGCCGCCGTAAGCAGGGCCATGAACACGAGCGAGCAGAGGCTTTTTCATGCTGTCGAGGCGTTTGAGCATGCCTGCCAGACGATTGGCTTCCTGCATTTTGCCGATGCGGTCTTTCTCTGCCTGCGCCTGCATCCACTTGAGATCGCCGCCAGCACAGAAGGTTTCGCCGTCCGCTGCCAGAATGATTGCCCGGGTCTGCTCGCAATTGTCCAGCTCTTCAGCTGCTGCAACCAGTTCATCCATCATCTCAGCATTCATTGCATTGTGCTTTTCAGCGCGTGCCAGCAAGAGTGTGGTGATGCCGTTGTCTGCTTTTTCGATGCGAAGGTTCTGATAGGTCATGCTGCCGCCGCCTCTTTGATGGAGAGAATAAACTCTTGCGTTTGTTCCAGCTTCTCAATGTCGAGGCCGGTGTCGTAGTCCAGCAATTTTGCCATTTTTGCAACAGCCAGTGTGCTGACGTTGCCTTTTGCTCCCGGTGCATACGGACATCCGCCAAGACCGCCGATGGCTGAATCGAACGTGCGCAGGCCCATTTTTATGCTGGACATGATGTTAGCCAGAGCCAGGTCTTTGGTGTCGTGGAAATGGCCCGCGAGTTGCTCAGCCGGAATGACGCTCAGGACAGCATCCAGCATCGCTTCCGTGGTTTCCGGAGTGGCTGCGCCAATAGTGTCACCTAGAGAAACCTCGTAGCAGCCCATCTGTAGCAATCGTTCTGAGACCATTGCTACGTTTTGGGTTGGTGTCGGGCCATCGTATGGGCACTCAACGATGCAGGAGACGTATCCGCGGACCGGAATGCCGTCAGCTTTTGCAGCTTCCACGATTGGAGCGAAACGCTCGAAGCTTTCTTCAATGGAACAGTTGATGTTCTTTTGAGAGAAGCCTTCGGATGCGGATGCGAAGATCGCAACTTCATCAGCTCCAGATGCTTTGGCGCGCTCGTAGCCTTTGATGTTTGGCGTTAGCGCTGTATAGCGAATGCTGGGTTTGCGCGCGATGCCTGCAAAGACTTCCGCAGCATCCGCCATTTGTGGCACCCATTTGGGTGAGACAAAGCTGGAAGTTTCGATCTTTTCAAATCCGCACTCGGAAAGGCGGTTGATCAGTTCGACCTTGTTTGCTGTCGGGATCAGTGTTTTTTCGTTCTGCAGACCGTCGCGTGGGCCCATCTCAAAAATGTTTAGTTTCTTGCTCATCGCTTATCAAACCTCCTCGTCGATAGCGCGGGCACGAAGTTCTCTGCGGATAACCTTTCCGGTTGTTGTCATTGGCAGGGCTTCGACAAATTCCAGTTCACGTGGATATTCATGCGCAGCTAATCGCTGTTTCACAAAATCAGAAAGTTCCTTGGCCAGTTCATCGGATGGCTCAACACCTTCCTTCAGCACAATGTAGGCTTTGACGATCTCGGTGCGCAGCTTGTCTGGCTTGCCGATGACGCCTGCCATGGCAACTGTGTCGTGTTTCAACAGGCAATCTTCAATCTCGCCGGGGCCGATGCGGTAGCCGGATGAAGTGATGACATCATCATCGCGGCCAACAAACTGGATCCAGCCGTCTTTATCTATCACGCCTTTGTCGCCGGTGATGAGGAAGTCGCCAGAGAATTTCTTTTTTGTGGCTTCCGGATTGTTCCAGTATTGGAGGAACATGACAGGGTTTGGTGCACGAACGCCGATGTTGCCAAGCTGACCAGCTTCGAGAACGGTGCCTTTGTCGTCTACGATTTGCACATCAAAGCCCGGAACAGCTTTGCCGGTGACGCCGGGACGGGTTTCCATCAGTTCTGCGCAGGTGGAGACAACGAGGTTGCACTCGGTCTGGCCGTAGAACTCGCTGATTGTCAGGCCAAACGTGTCTTGACCCCATTGGATCAGCTCTGCGCCCAGTGCTTCGCCACCACTGCCGAGGGAGCGGAGGGAATAATTCCAGCGATCCTTGGGGTTCTCTACCTGCCGCATCATTTTCAGCGCGGTTGGCGGGATGAAGGCGTTGCGAATTTTCAGGTCTTGCATCAGCTGGAAGGCTGCTTCGCCGCTGAACTTCTTGAAACGGCAAGCAACGACAGGAATGCCGTGATGTAGGCTTGGTAGAAGAACGTCAATCAGACCACCGATCCATGCCCAGTCTGCTGGTGTCCAGAAGCGGTCACCTTCTTTCGGGAACATGTTGTGCGGCATCTCTACGCCGGGCAGATGGCCGAGCAGCGTGCGGTGCGCGTGCAGTGCGCCTTTGGGCTGGCCGGTGGTGCCGGAAGTGTAGATGATAATGGCGGGGTCTTCGGCTTTGGTCTTCACTGGTGTGAAGTCTTTGCTCTGCCCTGCTATTTCAGCATGGAGTGAGCGGGTGCCGAAGTCTGTGCCTTCGATGTTCAGGATCAGTTCAAGCTCTGGCAGGCTGTCGCGGATCTTTTCAAGCTTCTCAGCACCTGCATTGTTGGTGATGAGGGCTTTGGCACCGGAGTTCTCTAGCCGATATTCCAGAGCTTCTTCGCCAAACAGGGAGAAGAGCGGAATGGAGATGCCGCCAAGCTTATGAATTGCAATATGGGAGAAGGCTGTTTCAGGTGCTTGCGGCAGCAGGATGCCGACGCGATCACCGCGACTGATGCCTTGAGATACGAGTAGGTTGGCCAACTGATTGCTCAGCTTTTTCAAGTCACCAAACGTGTAGGTGGTTGTTGGCCCGTCTTCTTCGGCGAAGATGAGTGCTTCGCGGGCGGCGTCTTTGTCCACCCACTTGTCACAGATATCTACGCCAATGTTAAAGAACTCCGGGATGTCCCACTGAAACTTTTCTCGGAGTTCCTCATAAGTATTCGCTGATGGCAACAACGGTTATTCCTCCTCCTCAAGCGTGAGGAGTATAACGCCTTCTTCCACCTGGTCACCCGCAGATGCCATCACTTCAGCCACAACGCCGTCACGCGGTGCTTTGAGAGAGTGTTCCATCTTCATGGCTTCGGTCACGATCAACGTATCGCCTTCAGAAACCTCGTCACCCGGCTTGCAGTTTACTGCCCGCACAAGGCCCGGCATTGGCGAGGCAATCGCATTGCCTGAGGCTGTGTTGTCGTCTTGCTCTGCCAGATGGTCCGGCAGATCGAAGCGCCATGTAACACCGTCGGAGAACAATGTGAGACTGGTGTCTTCTGCGAAGAAATCAGCTGAGGTGATCTGACCGGAGAAGTCCACGCGCATGTGGTTGTTGTCTACGGAGAGGATCTGCAAATTGAAGGTTTCACCATCAATCGTAACGGTCAAGCTACCATCATGATGGCGGTTTGCCACAACTTCGGTGACTTCGTCACGCCAAGACAGATGTGCAATTTGCTGTGCTGCTGTCCAATGACGCCAACCTGTGAGGCTCACCCACGGATCGTTATGGACCAATGCAGTTTCAGTCGCAAAGCCGAGCTCGATGAGAGCTGCCATTGCGAACGCGTGCTTGGTTGGTGCTGTCGGCTTGGTGAGAGCTTCCAGTTCACGGTCAATAAGGCCCGTATCCATCTCACCTTTTGCGAAGCCTTGGTGGTTACATAGGCGGTGCAGGAAGGTGATGTTGGTGGTGCAGCCAACTGCCTGGCTCTTTTCCAATGCCAAAGACATTTTCGCCAGAGCAGCGTCACGGGTTTCGCCGTGGCAGATCACCTTTGCGATCATTGGATCGTAGTAAGGCGTGATCGTATCGCCTTTGCGTACACCGCTGTCGATGCGGGCGAACAATTCCGGCAGTTTCAGCTCGTTCAAAGTTCCGGTTGCTGGCAGGAAGCCTGCTTCAGCATCCTCAGCGTAGATACGTGCCTCGAATGCGTGACCGAAGATTGTGAGCTCGTCCTGCATCAGAGGTAGTTTGCCACCTGCTGCTACGGAGAGCTGCCAGTTGACCAAATCTTGCCCGGTGATGGCTTCTGTGACTGGATGCTCTACCTGAAGACGCGTGTTCATCTCCATGAACCAGAAACGGTCAGATCGTAGACCTTCTGAGCCATCAACAATGAACTCAACGGTGCCTGCGCCTTCATACCCCACGGCCTGAGCTGCTTTAACGGCAGCATTACCCATGGCGTTGCGCATCTCTTCTGTCATGCCGGGGGCAGGGGCTTCTTCGATCACCTTTTGGTGGCGACGCTGCAAGGAGCAATCGCGCTCGAACAGGTGTACTGCATTGCCATGACCATCACAGAAAACCTGCACCTCGATGTGGCGTGGTGACAGGATGTACTTCTCGATGAGGACGCGTGGGTCACCAAAGCTGGACTGACCTTCGCGCTGAGCGCCTTCCAGAGCTTCAAAGAAGTCTGCCGGATCATCAACACGGCGCATGCCTTTGCCGCCGCCGCCTGCGCGGGCTTTGATGAGGACCGGATAGCCGATCTTGTCGGATTCACTTTTCAGGAACTCAGCGTCCTGGTTGCTGCCATGATAGCCCGGCACGACTGGAACGCCGGATTCTTCCATGAGTTTTTTGGCAGCATCTTTAAGGCCCATAGCGCGGATTGCGTCCGCGGGTGGTCCGATGAAGACAAGGCCAGCTGCTTCCACAGCTTCCACGAACTCCGGGTTTTCCGATAGGAAACCGTAGCCCGGATGGATGGCGTCTGCGCCGCTGGATTTGGCAGCGTTGAGAAGCTCTGGAATGTTGAGGTAGCTTTCTGCCACTGGCGCAGGGCCAAGGCGGTAAGCCTCATCAGCCATTTGCACGTGGCGGGCATCGCGGTCTGCATCTGAGTAGACAGCAACAACCTTGATGCCGAGGGCTTTGGCGGATTTTGCAACACGGCAAGCAATCTCGCCACGGTTCGCAATAAGGATTTTCTTGAACATTATGCTGTCTCCCAATGCGAAACAGTGGCGCCGGGAGCACCTGTTACTCTATTCGGTCTAAAAGTGCAGGCTTCTGAATAAGGAATATCACAGGTCGCAGTAATGATTTCTCTGGAATTCTCTAGGAGTAAGTCTCCTTTGCCGACTTCATATACATAAGCCTTGTGTTGGGAAACTGAGAGGAGATCACCTGCTTTGATGAGACCTTCCAAGACTCTGATGAAGAGGATTGATAGCTCGTCTTTCAGACCCAAATCTGGGATATTCTTCTGAAGAATGCTCATAATTGCCTCATCAACAGGCCAAACATCTCTGACTTCTCCGTGCATACCGAGCCCCTTACATGCGGAAGACGCCGAATGGCGTGTCTTCGATTGGTGCGTTGAGGCTTGCTGCGATGGACAGTGCCAATACGTCACGGGTTTTGCGCGGGTCGACAATGCCGTCATCCCAGAGGCGTGCAGAGGCGTAGAGCGGGTGTCCTTGCTCTTCAAACTGATCAATGATCGGCTGTTTGAAGGTTGCTTCTTCTTCCGCTGACCAAGTGCCGCCTTTGCGCTCAATGCCGTCACGGCGCACTGTTGCCAGTACGCCGGCAGCTTGCGGGCCGCCCATGACGGAGATGCGGGAGCTTGGCCATGTCCAGAGCATGCGCGGTGAGTAAGCCCGGCCACACATGCCGTAGTTGCCAGCGCCGAAGGAACCGCCAATGAGCATGGTGATTTTTGGAACCTTCGCGCATGCCACGGCTGTTACCAGCTTAGCGCCATCTTTTGCGATGCCGCCTGCCTCATACTTTTGCCCGACCATGAAGCCGGTGATGTTTTGCAGGAAGACCAGCGGGATTTTACGCTGACAGCACAGTTCCACAAAATGGGCGCCTTTCAGTGCAGCTTCTGAGAACAGAATACCGTTGTTGGCGATGATGCCGACAGGCATGCCGTGAATGTGAGCGAAACCGGTGACGAGCGTGGTGCCGTAGCGAGCTTTGAACTCATCAAAGCGAGAGCCATCCACCACGCGGGCGATGACCTCACGCACGTCGTATGGTGTTTTCAGATCCGCAGGGACCACGCCGAGGATTTCTTCTGGATCGTAGAGCGGATCTTCCGGCGTTTGCAGCTGAAGCTGGCCTGGCTTGTGACGGTTGAGGTTGGACACAGCCTGACGGGCCAGTGCCAACGCATGAGCATCGTCACGGGCCAAGTGGTCTGCCACACCGGAGAGGCGGGTGTGAACATCCCCACCGCCCAGATCTTCAGCAGAAACCACTTCGCCCGTGGCGGCTTTCACCAGTGGAGGACCGGCGAGGAAAATGGTGCCTTGCTCTTTCACGATGATGGTCTCATCGCACATGGCTGGCACGTATGCGCCGCCAGCAGTACAGGAGCCCATGACCACCGCGATTTGCGGAATGCCCTTTGCGGACATGTTGGCTTGATTGTAGAAGATGCGGCCAAAGTGTTCTTTGTCCGGGAACACCTCATCCTGCTGAGGCAGGTTAGCGCCGCCGGAATCCACCAAGTAAATGCATGTGAGATTGTTCTCCATGGCAATTTCTTGGGCGCGGAGGTGCTTCTTGACCGTCAGCGGATAATAGGTGCCGCCTTTTACCGTGGCATCGTTGGCCACGATCATACATTCGATGCCGTTGACCCGACCGATGCCGGTGACAATACCTGCTGAAGGCGAGGCGCCCTCATACATGTTGTGGGCAGCAAACTGTCCGACTTCCAGAAACGGAGAGCCGGGGTCAATCAAACGGGCAACGCGCTCACGCGGGAGGATTTTCCCACGAGACACGTGCCGTTCGCGAGGGCCTTCGCCCCCACCCAATAGAGCTTGCTGGCTTGCGGTGCGGACCTCATCCATTGCGGCGAGGTGCAGGGTGCGGTTGTTTTTATAGCTTTCCGAACCCGTTGCAGCCTGAGACTTGATGACAGCCATTACTTGGTTTCCTGGAAGAGCTCACGACCAATCAGCATGCGGCGGATTTCTGAGGTGCCTGCGCCGATTTCATAGAGTTTTGCATCACGCAGCAGGCGACCGGTTGGGTACTCGTTGATGTAACCATTGCCGCCGAGGGACTGGATAGCTTCCAGTGCCAGTTTGGTTGCGTTTTCAGCGGAATATAGGATACAGCCAGCGGAATCCTTACGGGTGGTTTCACCACGGTCACACGCATTAGCGACGGCGTACACGTAGGAACGGGAGGCGTTCATCAGGGTGTACATGTCTGCAAGTTTGCCCTGCATCAGCTGGAACTCGCCGATGGCTTTGCCGAACTGTTTGCGCTCGTGGATGTAAGGCACGACGATGTCCATGGCTGCTGCCATGATGCCGAGTGGACCACCGGAAAGAACAACGCGCTCGTAGTCCAGGCCGGACATCAGCACGTTTACACCGCGGCCCTCTTCACCAAGGACGTTCTCATATGGAACTTCGCAGTCTTCAAAGACCAGCTCACACGTGTTGGAGCCGCGCATGCCGAGCTTGTCCAGCTTTTGCGCCGTGGAGAAGCCCTTCATGCCTTTTTCGATGATGAAAGCTGTCATGCCTTTGGGGCCAGCATCCGGATCAGTCTTTGCGTAGACCACCAGAGTGGAGGCGTCAGGACCGTTTGTGATCCACATTTTGTTGCCGTTGAGCACGTAGCGGTCATTGCGCTTTTCAGCGCGCAGTTTCATGGAAACAACATCGGAGCCTGCGCCGGGCTCGGACATGGCCAGAGAGCCGACATGCTCGCCAGAGCAGAGTTTTGGCAGGTACTTTGCTTTTTGCTCAGCAGTACCATGACGGTTGATCTGGTTTACGCAGAGGTTGGAGTGCGCGCCGTAGGACAAGCCAACAGATGCGGAGGCGCGGGAGATTTCCTCAACCGCAACAACGTGGGCGAGATAGCCCATGCCAGTACCGCCATATTCCGGGTCGGCTGTCATGCCAAGTACACCAAGGTCCCCCATCTCTTTCCAGAGATCATTGGGGAACTCGTTGGTTTCATCGATCTCAGCGGCGCGCGGCGCTAGCTTGTCTTGTGCCCAACGGCGAATGGTTTCGCGCAGAGCGTCAATATCTTCACCAAGACCAAAATTCATTACAGCGTCAAACACGGCGCTTCCTCCTGCTACCGAAACTCTGCGATCCACGCTCTTTAACGAGCTTCCCAGTGGATCGTAAATTAATTAAACGAACGTTCGTTTGATTAATAGCAGGGGCTCAGCTACTATGCAATAACCCTTAGGGCGCATTTCCTGTTGCGTATTCTTTCCCGAAAACTGCTAGGCATCGCTCGGGCATGCGCTGAAATATTGCGTCTCCTGATTGATTGAAAAAGGTTTAGACCGTGGCACGAACCAAAGGCTCCGTTGGCGCAGATACCAAAACTGCGATTTACGCAGCAGCGAAAAAGCTGATTGAAGCCAAGGGCTTTGAGGCGATGACGCTTCGCCAGCTTGCTGCGGAGGTGGGCGTGCAGCCGGGATCGGTCTATCGCTATGTTGAGAGCAAGGACGAGCTGCTTCAAGCGTTGATGAACCAGCATATGATCAGCCTGATTGAGAACTGGGAGAAGCTGGAGGGCAAGGGAGATGATCCCGTTTCCCGTCTCAAGGCGTTTGTTGCGTTCCACATTCGCTATCATATTGAACGCCGCGCAGACGTTGTGATTGCGAATCTGGAGTTGCGTTCACTTGGTGAGGACTATCGTGCTGACGTGGTGACCAAGCGCAGCCAGTACGAGGCCAATCTGCGGCGCATCCTTGCTGATGGCGTGCAGGCGGGTGCATTTCCCACTGTGGATTTGGAAGTTGCCGCCTTTGCCATCATCGCCATGCTGACCGGCGTTTGCTTCTGGTATCGTCCCGATGGACGCCTTAGTATCGATGAGATTATTGATGTGCACCAGAAACTGGTGCTGCGAGGCGTTGTGGGCTAGGGGCTATTCTTGTGATTGATCTGGTTAAGCTTTTTGTAGCTCTTGGAGCTGGCTATCTGCTGGGCAGTATCAGCACGGCTCTGCTGGTTGGGAAGATGTACGGTAAGGACATACGGGAGTATGGCAGCAAATCTGCCGGACTGACCAATACACTGCGCGTGCTTGGCAAACCTGCTGCACTGCTTGTTCTTGTCGGAGATATCCTGAAAGGCGTTGCTGCTTGTCTGGTTGGCCTGTATCTGGGTGTTTATGCAGGTTCAGGTGTGGCGGTAGACAGTGTGAGCATGCTGCTTGCCGGGGCAGGTGCCATTGTTGGGCACAACTGGCCGGTGTTTTTCGGTTTCAGAGGTGGTAAAGGCGTGCTGACTGCAGCTGCCGTGCTTTTCATGCTGGATCCGATTATAGCACTAAGCTGCCTAAGCTCTTTCGTAGTTATTGTTGCCGCGACCCGCTTTGTCTCTCTGGGCTCAATCTGCGCGGCGCTGCTGTTCGTTGTGCTTTCTTTCATTCCGGTGTTTGGTCACACACTCTACTTCCAGGCCTTCGCAATGGTGATGGCGTTTATCGTGGTTGCCAAGCACCGTGCGAATATTGGTAGACTGCTCTCCGGTACTGAGAATAAGCTGCGTTTTAAGAGTGGTAAGCCCTCATCGTAGCGGAACCATCCTGTTCTTGATCGGGGAAGCCTTTACTATCGAAGTATTGGTCATTGCTTTTTCGTGGAGGGGGTCGAGCAGGTCGTCTAGTTCGCTGATGTCTTTTAGGTAGATGCGGGTGACGAAGCAGTCTTCTCCGGTGACCTTGTCGCAGGAGGTGAAGCGGGGCTCGTTGAGGATGAGTTGCTCCACGACGTGCAGATTGCCGGGGCTTGGTTGGATACGGACGATTGCTTCCAGACTATAGCCGAGTGCCTTTGGGTTTATCTCCACCGTAAAGCCTGTGATGATGCCGTCCTGCTCCAGCTTGCGAACACGCTCTGTGGTGCTGGGGGCGGAGAGGCCGATGCGGCTGGCCAGTTCACTGATAGAGATTCTGCCGTCTTGCTCCAGGATCTCAAGGATTTTGCAGGCAGTTTCATCCAGCTGTTTCATCTCATTAGGTGCTTTCGTCTGATCGCTTTATATTATGAAGGCAGAAAGTGTAATTTGCCTTTCTTTTTCTATATTGCATAGAGCTGTTGCTGGTTATTTTTTCAATCCTGACGATTGGAGGTTCTTATGCAGACAGATCTTTTAGCGCTTCAACATATCTCGGCGTTTTCTCATGGAGAGGAAGGTGGTAATCCTGCTGGCGTGCTGGTGGGGGATGTGATGCTTCCTGATGCGCAGATGCAGTCTATTGCGGCTGATCTCGGCTATTCTGAAACTGTGTTTGCGGTGCCTCTGGCCAACGAAGAGGGGTATCGCGTGCGGTACTTCTCTCCAGAGAATGAAGTGCCATTTTGCGGGCACGCAACGATTGCGCTGGGCGCGGTTCTGGCTCAGCAGCATGGCCGGAAAGTCCATCGCCTTGCGTTGAATGAAACTATGATTTCAGTGGAGAGCTGGCAGGAGAACGGGCAGTTGCAAGCAGCTCTGCAATCTCCGCAGACCAAGAGCGCCGCATTGGAAAATGACGTGAAAGTCCAGCTGCTTGATCTGCTTGGTTTGAGTGAAGGCGATCTGGATCTTTGCATTCCACCTGCGCGTATTCATGGTGGTGCGGATCATCTGGTGCTGGCATTGACTGATAGAGCCAAGTTGGCGGGCATGGCTTATGATTTGGAAGCCATGAAGCAGTTTATGCTTGAGCAGGGTCTTGTGACCATCATGCTGGTTCATGTTCGCGGGCTTCAAGAGTTTGATGTGCGCAATGCGTTTGCGTCAGCTGGCGTGTTTGAAGACCCGGCCACGGGTGCTGCTGCTGCGGCGTTTTCTGGTTACCTGCGGGATATTGGCTGGGCACATGGTGGTGAAATCCGGATTGTGCAGGGAGAAGATATGGGAGCGAAGTCACTCATTTCGGCAGAAATTCCTGCTGAGGCCGGTAGCTCTATCCGCATTGCTGGCAGTGCACGGCGAATGATCTAACGCATTCTCTTGGTACGGTGGAACTTTTAGCCCGAGGCAGCCTGCCTTGGGCTTTTTGCTGTGGCGAAGGCTTCCTTAGACGAGTGAGAGGCGGATTTCTGCGTTTAGTGTGTTGGAAACCGTACATATTTCTTTGGCGGCTTTGATCAGGATCTCTGCTTTCTCGCGGTTCTCAAATTCAGGGAGAGCAAATTCCAAGTGGAAGCTGCCAAAGCGGTGAGGCAGCGTGGATGCTTTTTCAGCCTTTACGGTGATGTAGACATTTCCGAGTGAGACCTTCTGTTGCCTGGCTACCATCTCCAAAGAGATTGCCATGCACGACCCAAGGGCAGACATGATCAGGTCTGAGGGGGCAGAGAACTCATCGGAGTCTCCGTAGCCTGCCGAGTATTGATGACCGAACTCATTGGTCACCCAGAACTGTCCACACTCATGCGACGCGACCGTCAGCGGGCCATAGGACTTGGGTTTCATTTTTATCGGCATAATAACGTCTCAAGAGTTCTCGGAGTTTGCAGTTGGTCTGGCATGTATACGAGTAACTCGCGGCTTACGTAAATATGCAGCATGGGTGAAAAATACAGCAGCGTTCACTCGTTGGTTATTGGGCTTGCTCTACAGGAATATGTTGTAAACACAATGTGGCTGGGTGTGAGGCACATACTGCTACAGTATGGACGTGTTCAATTGGCAGAATTGATTAGCGAGTTTGGCAGGTAAAATGATGGCAACGAATGAGACTGAAAACCTGCTTGCGCTGCTGGTTGAAGATGACCTGGATTTGGCTGGGACGATTGCTGATGTGTTGAAAATCCACGGCATTAGTTGCGATCACGCTTACAATGGTGAGGCGGGTCTTGAGTTTGCGCGGCAGGGTTATTTTGACGTTATCATTCTTGATCTGACGTTGCCTAAGATGGATGGTCTTACAGTTTGTGAAACGCTGCGCCGGGAAGGTATTGACCGCCCAGTTCTGATGCTGACTGCGCGTGATGAACTTTCTGACAAGTTGGCTGGATTTGAAGCCGGGACGGATGACTATCTGGTTAAACCCTTTGCGTTTGAGGAACTGGTTGTGAGGCTGCGAGCGCTTTCCGGACGGCGGAGCGCGAAGGCGAAGCTGTTTGAGGTTGCTGATCTGCAGGTGGATTTTGCCCGAAATATTGCAAAGCGTGGAGATCGTGTTCTGCGCCTTTCTCCGACGGCCTGGAAGATCCTGGGTATTTTGAGCAAACATAGCCCAGCCTCGGTGAGCCGAGAACAATTGGAGCGTGGATTGTGGGGTGATGAACCACCGGAGAGCAACAGCCTTAATGTACATTTGTACAAACTTCGCCAGCAAATCCAACGCCCTGCCGAATCTGAAATTATCTGCCGAGATGCAAACGGGGGTTATAGCCTGAGGGAGAAAGTGGATGGTGAATAAGAAAGCAGCCAGAGTGCGCGGACGCAGCATTTTTCGTGAACTTGGTATCGCTTTCTTTCTGGGCGTTATTCTGCTGTTGCTGGTCTACACGTTTTTACTGCCAATCTTCTTTGTAGCTGGCTCAGATGAGAGCATCATCTACCTACTTGAGGATCTGGGCGAAAGTTACGAGGAGGCCGTAAAGGCAAATCCTGAAGCTCCGCTGCCAGAGACCTACCTTATTCAGAGTGCCTTTTCGCTTGAAGCGCTGCCTGCTGAAATGTCTCGTCGTTTCAAAGAGGAGCCATTGGAGCCGCTGGAGCTGTACTACGATGATGAAGATCGAGGCTGTGATGCTGAGGGAAACTGCAAGGAGACCTATTATCTCTATCTGTACATCTATCCGCTGGAAGATGGCCGCAACCTTTACATCACGCTTGAGAGTACAGAAGAGTATCTGGAGGGCTCCGAGGAGGATCAGGTGGTCCTTCTTGCCTTTGCAATTGTAGGGATCGTCAATCTACTCGCCACCTTTGTGAGTGCGCGCATTTTATCTAAGCGGTTGATCCGGCCGATCCAGAATCTGGAAAACTGGGCTCAGTCATTGAATGCTGAGAATGTGGGTGAGACACCGCCCAACTTCAGGTTCCGCGAACTGAATAACCTTGCTGTGAAGCTCACATACACTGTTTCCCGTATCTCTGAGTTTGTTGAACGTGAGCAGACATTCCTGCGTTATGCGAGCCATGAGTTGCGGACACCGATTACGGTGATTGCCGGCAATATTGCGCTGCTGAAGAGCCAGGAAAGTGGTTCTAAGGATACTGTGCCCGTGGAGCGGATACAGCGGGCTAATTTGAACATGCGCATCATTGTAGAGACTTTGCTTTGGCTGGGCAGGGAAAGCTCTGCACCGCCGCGAGTTGAGAAGCTCGTGCCAGCAAAGCTAATCATAGGGTGTATTGAGGAACTGTCTTATCTGAAGGGCAATAAACCGCTCACAGAAGTGCTGGACTTGAGTGAGGATGAGGCTGAGTTGCCTAAAGCACCTTTGCTGATCCTGTTTGGCAATCTGATCCGTAACGCGTTTCAACATGCCCAAAAGGGTGAGATCAAAATTAGTTATCAAAATGGGGTCTTTGAGATTGAAAACCCCGTTTCAGCTGGCACCAAAGCGGATGCTACCTCTGTTTATGAGGAAAGCTTCGGCTTCGGTCTTTCACTTTGTGAGCGTATAGCACGACGGATGGGCTGGGATTTTACTCTTGAAGAACAACAGGATGCCATCATCACGCGTCTGGTTTTGAGACCCACTGATACTGGTAGAGAGTAGTTTCAATTATTTGTATTTGTCATGAATAACTGAGATTCGTCATGATATTACAAGGGTATTTCTAGATTGAATCTTCCATTTATGGCGGTTCAAAGAAAATATTCTTCAATTTTATTGATATCTGAAAATTTTACTATTTAATTTACGTAGAGACAGAAGGGGTATTTGTCCGATTCGGGTGGGGTGATGCAAAGCATACACGATGAAATGGTCCAGCGGCTTTATGCCAATATCGCTCTTGGTGAGGATATTGGGCAGGCTTTTGAGCCTATGGCATCGTCCTTTCGTGAGACCATGCTCTGTTACAAGATCGTCTCACTCAGCTCGCTTGAATATCATCACATGACTTTCCTCAATACAAAAGAGGACATGGAAGCAAAGATACTTGCTGCGGGCCAGAGCAATCCATTGCCCCGATTTGCTAAATTTGCCCCATTGAATGCCTTAATTCATACTGAGGATTTCATCAGCCAAGATGAAATTCGGGATACTGATTTCTTTGATCTGGTCTTCAGCGATTATGGAGTGTTTGATCGCGTGCGTGGCTTCATGATCCACCGTCAAGGAATGGATGCGGCCATGGTTTCTGTCGCAGTGCAATCTGATTTTGATGGTCCTGATGCAATGCAGCTTGATAAAACTCTTGAAACTGTCAGACCTCATTTTCAAAATGCGTTTTCGGTTGCATTGCATCTTGAGCAAAGACGCGGTTTGACTGACGCCTACTCCTTCTGGCTGGATCGTATTCCAAGTGCGGCGTTTATTTTGGATCAAGGGCATCACGTTGCTTTTGCCAATAAGCAGGCAGAGGTATTTTTCAGTTCCAGTCAGAGCTTCTTTATTGACCGTCGTGGAGAGATTTCCTCACGCCATAATGAGCATCGAAAGTTGTTTGAGGATGCGATTTTACGGTGTCGGGCGTCTGGTAAGCCTCTGGGACCGTTGGTCCTGAATGGTGAGGCGGCGCCCAATCCATTCTTTGTTGTGATGCCTATCAATGTGCTTTCAGAGACGCCTGCTTATCTGGCGCCCTTTGTACGCGGGCCGCAGCCACTCCTTTGCATGATAATGGATCCGGGTGACCAGCCCTTGGCGGAGTTGGACAACCTTCAACGTTATTTTGGGGTTTCCAAACGTGAGGCTGAGTTGCTCCAGTATCTGGTTCGTGGGGCATCTGTGGGAGAGACTTCTCACGCTCTGGAGATCAGCTACAACACTGCACGCAATCATATGGCGCGAATTGCCGACAAGGTTTCTGTAAATTCTCAAAGTGAGTTGGTTCGACTTGCAAGTGACCTGGCTGCGAGGGTGCCGCGACAGAACGTGAGATGACAGTTCCTGAGGATTTGAATGGTGTTCAGATGTAGTGTTTCCTGAACTGTGTCTTGTTGTTGACTTGTCTATGCGGGAGACAGCTGACAAAATGCATATCAGCTACAATACTGCGCGCAATCATATGGCACGAATAACGGAAAAGGCTGGCTTTGGGTCTCAAAGTGAGCTTGTTCGCATTGCCAGTGATTTTGCTGCGCGAGTTCCATCCTCATTGTCTAAGCAATAAAGGTTCTTGCATTGCATAAACGTATTCATGTCTTCGGAGCTTCATGCGCAGGTTCGACCACGCTTGGCCATCGACTTGCTCATGCTCTTCCAGTTCCTCATGTGGATTCTGATGATTACTTTTGGGAGCAAACAGAACCACCCTTCGCAGTAAAACAGCCTCAAGAAGAGCGGGTTGCGCTCATGAAACCAGCGATGGGCGAAGGTGGTTGGGTTTTGAGTGGAGCTTGTGAGGGCTGGGCGAAGGAGCTTGTCTCTCAAAGCACGCTTGTTGTTTTCATCAGTGTACCGCAAGACGAGCGCTTGCAGCGATTGAAAAAACGAGAAATGGAACGTTTTGGGGATCGTATTCTTGAAGGTGGCGACATGTTTGAGACGCACGAGGCTTTCTTTCAGTGGGCATCGCAGTATGAGCAACCCGACTTTTCTGGCAGGAGCCGGCATAGGCATGAAGCCTGGCTGAAAGAATGCAAAATGCCTGTATTGCGTCTTGATGGAAGATTAGAGCGTGATGATCTGGTTGCAAAAGTACTGCAAACATCTGCATGAGCATTGCATAATCAATAGTTTATGGGCTTTTGTAGATAAAAATAGATTTTATATTCTAAAATATCACCGCGATTATTTGAGTGAATGTAGATTTACGTAAAGGATAGGTGTGAAATTAAAGAGTAGATCTACTTGTGTGTTCAATATGAATATTACATGTGTTTGATTGTGCTTTGTCGATTCTCTAGTTTATATAATTTTGATTTAAATTTTTGGAGAATTGCGATGAAATACATTTGTGTCTTCCTGTTTGTGGTGTTCTCATTCAGCGCAAATGCTGAGTTGATCAGGTCTCAGGTTGCGGCAAACCGTACTGCAAAACTTAACGTTTATAGCTATTACGTTCCTGAAACATGCAGCTCTGCGACCTTACCAAAAGTCTCTTTTGTTAAGAAACCGGAGCATGGTGTCGTTCGTTTTGTGCAGTCCCGATCTGCACTGCCAAAGACAGCCGGCAAATGTGCGGGTAAACAAACGAACGATTTGATCCTGTACTATTCGCCGGATAAAGACTTTCGGGGCACAGATAAGGTCGTGACCAAATTTCGGATGTATTCGGCAGGACGTGTCATATCTGGTGGGAACACATATGAGATCGAAATTAAGTAGCAGTCCGTCTTACTGTCGCATGAGCAACCGTTCGGTTCATCATTACCGAGCGGTTTTTTATGGGTTCAAGCTGTCGTTATGACTGCGTACGCGGATGAATTTCATTGAGGCTGATTTGTCTGTCGGAGTGGTTTAGATAGCTGGCAGTATATCCTCATATTCTGGGTGTTTTGAGTGAAAAACTCAATTGTGATCATCTTGATGGCAATTATATTGTCGTCTGGCTGCGTGTTTTCTTTCAAGTCGTAGTGATGAAGGCGCTTAATGTTGACATGAGCTCAGCAATGCCTAAGAGTTAATTGATGAATTTTCGTAGTGGTTTGGTCGGGGAGGACTGAGCCGCTGCAAGAACTAAAAAGCCGGGACATAATAGTATCGCCAAACTAGCCGGCCGGGGGAGAGTAATATGCGTCTGTTTTCCTACAAAAACAGAAAGGTTCATCTTGGACCATATCCTTCTGAACGATTGAAGCGGACGCATGAGGCAGTTGATCTGAGGCGTGTGCCCGAGGTGATGCAAACGGTTTTCTCACAGGCCGATAATCCAGAGATCCTGAGCAACTCAATGGCGTCCTTCAGCGCGATCATGGATGCCATCCGCGATGGAGCCCACAATGCCAAGCTCTCTGAGATCCCGGATGATCCGCGGGAGCGGGCCAATCACCTCAAAGCTGCAGGCTACTTCTTTGATGCAACGATGATGGGTACTTGTGACCTGATTCCGGAGCATTTTCTTGAGCAATCGCTTCGCAATCCTGATCTGGATAAGCTCGCAAATGATCTTCAGACCTTTCAGCCCAAGACTCTGGCAGCTGGCATTGATGTGACCATGGCTGATGTCCGCGATAGTGCGGCATCCACCCCGGGACCTGTGACACATCATGGCTCTGCGCTGGTGGTGCTGATGGAGCATCCGCGTGAGCCGAGAGCTGATGAGCCAGGTTGTGATTGGATCGAGGGTACCTGTGAGCAGCGTTCTGCTATCCGCGCGGCTGAAGTGGCTGTGGTTCTGGCCAACTATCTGCGCCTGTTGGGTGTTGAGGCGCGTGCGCATACCACGAGCAGTGCTGATGTGGATCTGAACCGGCTGGCGGTTTCTGCCGGATTGGTGGAAGTACTTGAGAAAGACGGTGAAACAGTCGTTTCCAATCCATATGTTGGTCGTGAGTTTACACTGGCAGCTGTGACGACCACGCTTGAACTGACACCTGATCTGCCACTTGCACCACGGAAACTAGCGGATATCTGGAGTTCTCACGGCCCTGCATGGCAGCTAGGCATGGGGACATTCAAGAATGCCTTCAATCGCAAACCGTTTGAGAACCGCGATTACCACATGGGGGCGTTTCCGTTTGAGAAGATCAAGCGGGTTGATGAGACAACGACCTTTATTGACGAACCGCGCGTGCCACGTGTCCCCAAACGGACGGACATGTTTGCGCGTGCTCTTTTTGGCGACATGGGTAAGTCCCTTCAAGAAGCTGCCAAAAATGGCGGTTATCTCGCCAAAAACCCGATGGGGTACTGCGCCCGCCGTGCGCTTGCCGCGCTGATCTTGCTGCAAGATGGTGAGACTGCCTCTGAAGTTTCGCCGAGTGCGGTAGACCCGGATAAAAACGCGGCCAACGTAAAGTCGGCACTCTATTTCCTTGGTGCTGATGCAGTTGGCCTATCCCGCTGCCCAGATCACGCCTACTATTCTCATGATGCACGCGGTGAGCCAATTACGCCTTACCATAAAAACGCGATCTCCATTCTGGTGGATCAAGGGCATGAGACGATGGAGGGCGCAAGCGGAGATGATTGGATCTCCGGCGCACAGTCGATGCGAGCGTATCTGCGAACCTCCATTATTGGGGGGATCGTTGCTGAACAAATCCGCCGCCTGGGGTATCCTGCCCGCTGTCATTCTGTCGTTGATGGTGAAGTTCTTCAGCCACCGCTATTACTGCTTTCTGGTCTTGGTGAAGTGAGCCGTATTGGCGAGGTTATTCTGAACCCTTACCTTGGCCCGCGCTTAAAGTCCGGCGTGGTGACGACGGATATGCCGTTCACCTACGACAAGCCAATTGATTTTGGTCTGCAACGCTTTTGTGAAAGCTGCAATAAATGTGCGCGTGAGTGTCCATCTGGAGCGATCACAGCTGGGCCGAAACGTATGTTCAATGGCTACGAGATCTGGAAGTCAGACTCTGAGAAGTGCGCGCGTTACCGTGTGTCCCAGCCTGCTGGGTCTTTGTGTGGTCGCTGCATGAAAACATGTCCGTGGAATCTTGAAGGATTGTTCAGCGAAGCTCCGTTCCGCTGGACAGCAATGAAGCTGCCATCTTCTGCCAAAGTTCTTGCTAAGCTGGATGACAAGCTTGGCAACGGATCCATAAACCCTGTCAAAAAGTGGTGGTGGGATCTGGTTGCGAGCGGTGATGGTAATTATGTGATCGCTGAAGAGACCAATGCGCGCGAATTGCAGCTCGACCTTGATCTTAAATATGAAGATCAGACGCTGGCGGTGTATCCAGCCAATCTTGCGCCGCATCCATGGCCATTTCCGTTCATGATGGACCGGGAAGCTGGGATCAAGGCCTATCAGGGTATGATTTCAGCTGAGGAATACAAAGCCCGCCTTGCTGCTGGGTCGAATGACCTGGCTCCTGTTTATGAGGTCAGTGCGAGTTCGTCTCCGGTCTTAGCAGTTCGCCTGTCTAAGGTGGATGTGGAAGCGGAAGGTGTATCCCGCTACGAGTTTATGCTGGACGACGGCTCGCCGTTGCCTGTGTTTGAAGCCGGAGCGCATATTGATGTAGTTGTGGCTCCTGAGTTTTTGCGCCAATACTCACTGGCGGGCGATCCGGCAGACAGCAGTAAATATGTGATTGGTGTTTTGGAAGAAAAAGAGGGGCGCGGCGGTTCAGCGCTCATGCACCGGATCTTCGATGAAGGACGCCGGGTTTTCATTTCCAAGCCGATCAATCATTTTCCGTTGCATGAAGATGCAAAGAAAACCCTACTCTTTGGTGGTGGAATTGGCGTGACACCAATGATTGCAATGGCGCATCGTTTGCATGTGCTTGGGAAGCCTTTTGAGTTGCACTACTGTTTCCGTCATCGCCACAAGGCTGGGTTCATCGATGAAATTCAGCGAGCACCTTGGGCGGATAAGACTTTCATTCATTGTTCTAGTGAAGGAACGCGGGCAGATCTGAGTACAATTCTGGCTGACTTTGAAGACGGCTATCATATTTACACGTGTGGTCCGGATGTCTTTATGGATGGAGTGCTGGAGACTGCTGCTGCTCAAGGCTGGTCTGAGGAGAGCTTGCATAAAGAGTATTTCTCGGTTCCAGATCAGGGTGATTATGTCAACACAAGCTTTTTTGTAAAACTGGCGTCAACTGGTGAGCGTATTGAGATCCCGGAGGACAAGAGCGCAGCTGATGTCCTGAATGAGAAGGGAATTTCCGTGCCAACCAAATGCTCGGATGGCATCTGCGGGGTCTGCACGGCCAAATATCAAGGTGCCGAAGTGGAGCATCGTGATTTCGTGCTGAGTGGGAAAGAAAAAGAAGACACTCTGGTTCTGTGCTGTTCCCGGGCGAAGAATGAGGGCGCCGAGCTTCGACTTGAGCTCTAGACGAATTTTTCATGATGTGGTTTTGACGTTTTGAGGTGGGAGCTGTTGTTTCCGCCTCTTATAACTTTCTAGTGCTCTCCTGTAGCTAAGTTAGAATGCGCGCTGTTTGTCGAGACTTCTGAATTGGCGAGAGCATGTATTCATCTAGATCAGTGGATTACGCCCTTATTGCTATTGGCCGTAATGCTCAACCGAACTTAGAGCAACTTTAAGGGCTGAAAATTCCAGAGGTTGATTGGGCTGCTGGATTCTCCCATTGGCCAATTCCCTCAAATATAACGGTGTTATATTTTTATTGAGTCGTTATGGGAGGGAACTATGACTAAGGTACTTTATGAAAAAGATGGCCGTATCGCACGCATTACACTGAACAGGCCTGAGGTGATGAATGCTATTGATATGGATATTCCGCAAGAGCTGGCGGCTTGTGTGGCACGGGCGAACTCAGATGACGGTGTTCATGTCATTGTGCTTGGCGGTAATGGGCCTGCGTTTTGTGCGGGATATGACCTGACGGCTTATGCTGAAACGGAGGGAAGTAATCCGGGTGTTCAGGAAATGCCTTGGGATCCTATGAAGGATTATGCCTTCATGAAACAAAACACAGATCTATTTATGTCGTTGTGGCGCAGTTATCGGCCTGTCATTGCAAAAGTGCATGGCCATGCCGTTGCAGGTGGTTCCGACATTGCATTGTGTTCTGACATGATTGTTATGGCAGAGGATGCGCATATTGGTTACATGCCGGTCCGAGTGTGGGGATGTCCTACAACTGCAATGTGGGTTTATCGGCTTGGCCCGGAACGTGCAAAACGCATGCTGTTGACTGGCGACAAAATTGATGGTCGAGAGGCAGAGCGAATTGGTCTGATCCATAAAGCTGTGCCCTTAGATCAAATTGATGAGGAAGTTGAAAAGCTTGCTGAGCGGATGGCTGGTATTCCGGTGAACCAGCTGATGATGCAAAAACTCATGATCAACCAGGCGATTGAGTCCATGGGGCTTTACCAGACGCAAATGATAGCGACGCTCTTTGATGGTATTACGCGCCATAGCCCTGAAGGCATGAATTTTAAACAGCGGGCGGAAGACGTGTCTTGGAAACAGGCTGTTCGCGAGCGTGATCAGGGCACATTTGATTGGACCGCTAATCGCCCGATTAATGCGCCTCTTTAATGTGAGAAACGATGCCTGATTTACATGATCAAGAAAGCACCAAGGTTGATGCCCGCCAAATGCGGGCAGATCACCTGAGAGGGGCACGCCGGTCGCTCATTGTGAATGCTGCACGTGATGTTTTCACAAAAGAAGGTCTCGACGGGGCTTCGATGCGCTCCATTGCCCGAACTGCCGGATGTACGACCGGTGCGATCTACCCTTATTTTCATAGCAAAGAAGAGCTTTACTGTGCTGTTTTACAAGAAGCGCTAGAGCAGCTGCATATCAACGTTACCGAGGCCATTGAAACCTGCTTGTCTATAGAAGAGAAGGCTCAGGCTGGTGTACTTGCATTCTTTGATTTCTATAATGAACGCCCGAATGATCTTGCTTTGGGTTTGTATGTGTTCAGTGGATTGAAGCGGGTTGGATTGGGGCGTGAGCTTGATGGTGTTCTTAACGTGCAAGTTAGTAGGGTGATTGCATTGATTGAGGGGTGCGCTCGTGCTGGAGGACGGTCTCCGGAATGGCCGGCTGGTGCGATTGCGCATTGCATGGGGTTGTTAGTGATGGGGCATACTGGCCGGTTGTCTCACTGGGACTATGACGGGCGCTACCTGTTGGAGCAATTTTTACTTCGATGATTGGCCCTTGCCTCCTTTCTATATGAAAGCCGGATGGTGCATTCCAGCTTGGCGAAATGTAAAATAGCCTACAGCAGAGCGCGATCTACTTAACAAATTCATTATTCGATTATCAAAGAACTCGGGCTTTACCGATAGTCGGGTTGTCTGGTGTTGGCTTTGATAGTGAGGCTTGTTTTGATCCTGGTCTATTCCTGTAATGTTCTCCTTGAGACTTTGTTGGTGGTGATTGGGTTGCCGGGATTGAGTTGATATTTGGAATTGGCTTGATTTGAAGGCTTGAGGTGGTTTGAGTTTGGCCGTTTGCTTTGGGTGTTGATGTCGTTTGTGCTTGTCGCATGTTGGACAGGAGTATTTGCGGTGAAGTGCAGGGCTGATGCGAACGCGCTTTTGTCGTGGTGGGTGCAGTATCGGGCTAAAACAGAACCTTCTTGTTGTGGTGGATGCGGTGCCGGATTGAATTGAGCGTTCTCTTCGGCTTGGGTGTGCTGAGTTAAATGAGCTGCTGCGCTTTTGCTGACTTGATTTAAAGTGCTGGCTTTGTGGTTTGTCCGATGCCGATGCCGATGCCGATGCCGATGCCGATGCCGATGCCGATGCCGATG
>NZ_LMCI01000038.1:417649-417976 GCF_001623145.1 Pseudovibrio sp. W64
GTGTTGTCGTGCTGAGTACGGGGATATGTTTTTCTGGAGCGGGAATAGATGTTGGTAGATGGGGAATAAGTCTGCTTCTGTGCCTTGCTTCTGGTTGCTTCTTTGGACTGTCTTGGTGTGAGGTCTTTTGTAACCTTGCACCACCGTTTGACCTGCTGGCTTTACATAGCAACGTAACATTGCGGGTTTGAACGCAAAAAAACGCAAAACGTCTCAAATCTGGCGTTGTTGTGTTTGTGGGTTGCTGAAGGTGGCTTTTGTTGTTGTGCTTTGCGTGTTGGTTTGGCTCACGGCTCACGGCTCACGGCTCACGGCTCACGGCTCACG
>NZ_LMCI01000038.1:418028-418223 GCF_001623145.1 Pseudovibrio sp. W64
CATCTGGTCTTTCTCTAACGTCTGTCCTTTAAGAGTTGCCTCTGATTGGTGAGGCTGATCTCTTTGGCTCCAACTTTGGCTTGCTCAGCACTCTGGCGCTAGCTGTAAGGGTAGAGGGTACGGGAGGCGTGGAATGTCTGATGCCAGGGTCTCTGTCTGCCTTGTCGCTAGGCTCTCCAGTTTGTCTCCATTTCT
>NZ_LMCI01000038.1:418233-425768 GCF_001623145.1 Pseudovibrio sp. W64
AAAAGACATGTTCGCGAGACGCCCGGCGGAAAGAGATGACTGGCAAATGACGTCAGGTTTCCTAACGCTTTGGGACGATTAGGATGTTCTATGCCGATTGCGAAGAGTATAGATTACAATCTAAATTCTTGCCTGAGAGTTGGTGAGCTCCGGTGGTTTCAACAGGTGGATGCAACACTTTAATCTTTGAATAAAGATGGAGTGTTCGACATGACGTATCGCCGCCGTATTTACTATTCTGCCGCACAACGAGCCAAGATTTGGGACACTTAGAAAAAGAGCGCAATCTCAACTCCTGGTCGAATTAAGCCAGTTTGGTGCTGAAGACATAGGTACGGGATCATTAAGATCCCCTTGATGCGTTGCGGACATCCTAGACACCACCACAGTACAATAGTTGTTCCCCGTCGAAGCTTTATGGATAGATCAGTTGAATTGAATGAGGGAGTGTTTTGGCCCATGATCACTAGATTAGGAGTGACCATGGGGCAAAACACAGGGACTGCCAGCGCAGCAGCTGAGAAGGCCGTCAAAGACATTCGGCGCAAGACCCGTAAGCGCTATTCCACCGAGGATAAGATCCGCGTCGTGCTTGCTGGACTGCGCGGCGAAGACAGTATTGCTGAACTGTGCCGACAGGAAGGTATCTCGCAAGGGCTCTACTACAGCTGGTCTAAAGAGTTTCTGGATGCAGGCAAGAAGCGGCTTGCCGGAGACACAATTCGTCAGGCGAATACTGGTGAGGTTAAGCAACTGTGCAAAGAGGCACGCAAGCTCAAAGAGGTGGTCGCTGAAAAAAACCTGGAGTTGCGGCTTTTTAAAAAAAGCATTCTCACCGATGGGGACGACGACGAATGAGGTATCCTGCCTATGAGAAGATGGAGATCATCCAGCAGGTTGAAGGATCCCACCAACCAATCAAGCGCACGTTGGAGCAGCTGGGTATTCCTCGGTCCACGTTCTATGTCTGGTATGATCGCTATCTGGAAGGTGGCGTTGAAGCGTTAGAAGACCGTGTTTCACGTCCCTCAAAGGTGTGGAACCGTATTCCTGATGAGATCAGGGAACAAGTCATTGAGCTGGCGCTGGACGAGCCAGACCTATCACCGCGCGAGCTTGCGGTTCGGTTCACAGATACAAAAGATTATTTTGTTTCAGAGGCTTCCGTCTATCGACTACTGAAAGCGCAGGACCTGATCACCTCTCCAGCCTATGTGGTGATCAAGGCAGCAGACGAGTTCAAGGACAAGACTACAGCACCAAACCAGCAGTGGCAGACCGATTTTACTTATTTCAAGATTATTGGTTGGGGTTGGTTCTACCTTTCAACTGTTCTCGACGATTATTCCCGTTACATCGTTGCCTGGAAGCTGTGCACCACTATGAAAGCCAAGGATGTTACTGATACCCTTCAGCTGGCACTCGATGCCTCTGGCTGCGAACAGCCAAGAGTTCTCCATCGTCCACGCCTACTGTCCGATAACGGGAGCTCTTATGTCTCTTAGAACTTAGCCGAATGGCTGGAGCGGAAGAAAATGGACCATGTACGCGGCGCTCCCTACCACCCGCAAACGCAAGGCAAGATCGAACGGTGGCATCAAACCATGAAAAACCGCATCCTGCTCGAAAACTATTACATGACAGAGGATCTGGAAGCGCAGATCAGAAACTTTGTCGATTACTACAACAATCACCGCTATCACGAGAGCCTTGGCAATGTGACGCCAGCCGACGCTTATTTCGGCAGGGAGAAGCAGATCCAGCAAAACAGGCAGAGGATGAAACGAAGAACTCTTCAAAACCGCCGCTTGTGCTACCACGCTCAAGCAGCATAAATTCAACACCAAAGAGGGCCAAACACTCCACTATTCCATAGCAGATTTTGTCTAACTATCCTTGATGACGGACACGAGAAACAGGTGCGCGGCAAGCCGCCGCCGGAGCGAGTGAGACAACGGCAAGAACAAGCCAAGTTCGTCTTCGATGATCTGGAAGACTGGCTGCATACGCAGCTTTCCAGAATATCCGGCAAGTCAGCCTTGGCCGGAGCAATCCGCTACGCCCTCACGCGCCTGCCCAAAGCACGTCCTTATCTGGATAATGGCCATCTGGAACTCGACAACAACACGGCCGAGCGTGCCATGAAGCCTGTCGCACTTGGAAGAAAAAACTATCTCTTTATGAGATCAGAAGGTGGCGGAAAAGCAGCGGCTATCGCCTATACCCTTATTGAAACAGCAAAGCTCAATGATATCGACCCGCAAGCCTGGCTCACATGGGTGCTGGCTCAAATTGCTGATCACAAGATCAATCGCATCAACGACATCATGCCATGGTGTTACGCTGATAAATCAGCGTAACTGAAGCTGTCCAAGTTAGATAGGTCGAGTTCGCCGGACGCTCACACACAGAAGGTAACGGCAGCATAAAAAGACGCCGAAAAACCGCAGGCTGGAATAATGACTATATGCAAAAAATCACCTCCTTATAGTTTCATGCGTTAGCCGTAGCTGTTGCCCGACCTGACTTTACGGAAAATTACAATATTTATAGTTATTATATATAAAAATATATTTATTATAGTATACTGTATTTGCAGTTAATCAGGAGATTGAAATGAACGATCTTGAAATTGACGAACTGAACCTACGCGCAAAAAATTGCTTCCGGAAGAATATAACCTCATGCAATCTGCCACGTCAGATGAAGATTGGTGGGAAAAATTCGAATCAATAAAAAACAACATCAAAAAAAGATACAATTACTTTACAAGGAATTAGCAAAAGAAATAGAAAATAATGACATCCATAAAGTATTAACAAAACTAGAAGTAAATTACGATGAGGAAAAATTAAATGAAGCAATATATGCAATAAAAACTAATCTGAATCGACAAGGGGCACTGATGAAGCAAGCGCAATTGCTTTACGACCCAAAAAAAGTATTTGAATTTATTAATAGTAACGGAGATAAAATACGAGTGCAGGTCCAAAAATACTTGGATGATGTAGAGCGTCTCTCAAAAATGGAAGACGACGACGCAATTGAAATCTCCATGGCCATTATCGGGATATCAGCAGCAGCTGTTGGTGTAATCGCCGGAATTACTGTCTTCGTGCAATTGATACGAGGGGTTGGGTACCTGACTTTCAGCATCGTGCTGGCTGGTGTCTTGTCCGCAGGTGCTGCCATTGTCGTTGCCATAGCGGCATTCATAGTCCTTATGCTGATCTTCCCATTCCTGTACTTCATGAACAAGCCGGCAGTCTGTATTGTTGCCCTGATCAATGAACTCCCGGGATTAGATTTTGACTCCGATCTCACTGGTTTGAAAAACACGCTGACATTTTCCGACAACTACAACATTCACGGGAAACCGACACTCATCACGAAGGAAATCCCAGGAGCTTTGTTCACAGACCAAGGCCCTTATGCGTATATTGGTCTGTTTGCAACATCCAAAAGAGACAAAGCACTGATCGGTCCTCAGTATGGCTTCACACTGGAACTCCCATATTCTAAAGATTTACACAAGGATGAAGTTAAAAGTATGACAGCCGCTTTTGGTGCCGGCTGCCCGCTTGCCTTGGGAAAGAACAATTGCTACTGTGATTTTGATATTTCTGCCGAAAAAGCCGCAAAAAATGCTAATAAACATTCCAACCAGACTTGGTATGCAGAAAATGACGGCGTAAGTCTCAGCATAAAGTGCAATTCAGGCAGCGGGAGCATAGCCTATTACATAGCTAGAGTTTACAAGACAAAACATTCAATAAATAACTAAAAACAAAAATCGCTTTAGCTATCGAGGAAACTGCGCAACTTCCGTGAACGACTCGGGTGCTTCAGTTTTCTCAGCGCCTTTGCTTCGATCTGACGGATACCAGAAATCTGAATTTTATCTATATAGATAGTGACAACTCTTGATGGAGCTTACTGAATGTCCGGAGTTGGCCCTGTTTGACTTGGTTATCAGCTACAAAAAATCTGACTTGCTTTCCTCATTGCTTGGTCTGGTTCGCACGCACGTCAAAGTACTGAGCTAGTTATCAGAGTCTCACATTTGATGTCGACTGCGCATTAACGTCAGGGTGATCACTGTCCAAACACCTATCCGTACGGCCAAGGCCCCTACAGTTCGCATCTCATATGCCACTCCTTGAAAAACCAGAAATCCGAACCCCAAAGCAATCAGGCCCGTTGCCACTGCGATAAACGCAGACAGACCAAGTGCCCAGTTACGCTGTAGCCAGATCCCAATTGCAGCACCGATGTAGAGAAAGCCTGCTAGAAAATTGAACCAGAGCACGACTGGCATGTAGTCGCCCGCAGCCACTTGAACCTCCACTGGCCCAAATAAGACGCTCCCACCGGAAATCAGAGTCAGCACCCCAAAAATCCCAGCGAAGAGTGCCAAGGACCTCCGCCAAAACGTTGAGCCGTATGATCGGGGTTCTGTTGAAGTCATTTTTTGGGAACCTTTGTGAGAGCGGCTTGTGCGTCAAATAAAGGATATAGGATTGGTTATAGAAATATAACTCCACAATGTGCTTCTTTCCTATTGCACAGAGCCTCTGATAGCTCTTCTTACTGCAATTAAATTGTGCGACTCAAAACGTCGTCGCCCGACTTAATGTGCGTCGACGTTAAATAGAGAACCAAATTAGAAACACCGGAACCGCGACGAGCAGAAATACCCCTGCAATTCCGGTCCATGTGGGTACTATCAGGTAGGATTTGTGGGGCAGAGCAGGGTTGTAGAATACAGTAACACAGTCGCCTTCATGCTTTTGAATACCACCCTTCTGCCACTCAGCCATTCTGGTTCCAGTGGCCCTAATAATGAACGGACTTAACCGCTTGCCGGTATAGGATATGTCGTTGACAGAATATTCATACCTCACGCGTGCCGTGTGCATTCTCTCATCAGAGCTTCCAGTGCTTGAAACCCCATCTTCCGTGAGTTTTCCAATCGTGTGAGGCCAGCGGCGTATGCGAAAACATGCGGTGATGCTAACGATCCCCATGAGCAAAGCATAGGCAATACACGCAGACAGAACCGCGTAATGTTCCCCATTAAGTAAATCAGTCCATAATTCTTGCATGCATTAAATTACCGCAAATGAGATTGGGAGAAATAGCGCAGAACACGCTCACGGTTTTGGGAGTTATACTTTGTCGCTTGTGGTTGCACTTGAAACCAGCCCTTGTTCCTAGCTGGATGTATTGATCTTGAGTAGCGAGCTTTGCTATTCCTAACTTAGAACATGCCGAGAAACTATGATCATCCGCCCTCCAAGCTATGACGCGATTAGTTTCAGCGTCAAGCGCGCAACAGCCGTCATTCATACTCGTTGCAGCATCTATTGCTTTGGGCTCTTTGCAACCTACTCGGGCGGATGCATCAATCTGTGCTCGAGCGATCCAATAAGGTTCTCAGAATATCTTTTATGCAAACAGCACCAACCCTTGGAGGATCTGCTCGAATTCCCATAGTTGGTCCTCTGCTAGTGGCTACTGCGTCCGGCTTCTTAATTGCTCCATTTTGACTAGCTTTCGCGTAAACAGATCTACTTCCACTTTATTGAACAACCCATGCTAGGGATCTGGTGCTCTGGTCCGCAGCTGGTTTTGGCAACCTGACGCATGGCATTGAGAAGTTCTGGTGTGCAGTTGGTTGGGTCGTCGAAGCCAGCATCATCCAAGCGGCCACGGTATTGCAGCTCACCCTTGTTGTTGAAGCCGAAGAAATCTGGCGTACAAACTGCGTTATATGCCCTGCCAACTTCTTGTGTTTCATCCAGCAAATACGGAAACTTGAAGCCAAATTCCTTGGCAAACTTTTTCATGAAGCTCGGTCCATCAGCAGGCACTGAGCGATAATCATTGGACATGACAGCAAGAACGCCGAAGCCTTCGGCTTTGAGCTGTTTCATGTCTTCTGCCAAGCGATCTGCAATGGCCTGCACATAAGGGCAATGATTGCAAATAAAGGCGATGAGCAAACCGCTTTCACCAATCTGATCAGACATGGTGAAGCTGGTGCCATCAGCATCTTTGAGCGTAAATTCTGGCGCTTTCCAACCAAAATCGCAGATTGGTGTATTCAAAAGCATGGGAGCCTCTCAATTTCTTGTATTTGATCTTAAATGTGCAAATGACGAGCTGTTTGAACCCGTCAGTCACATCCGTTTCTTTGAAACTTATTTGCCCGGAACCGGAAAACGCATCACGTAGAATGGAGCCTTTGCACCATTGACGCCTTGATTGAAAGCCGGGTGCTTATGCAACTGGTTTTGCGTAACATAGACATATCCGTCTTGAGCAACATCAAAGCCATCCGGCCAGGAAAGCCGTTCGTCCTGAATGAGCACTTCGTACTTTCCAGCGGTGGTCAGGCCAATGGCTGAATTCTCGATGTCAGAAACGAAGAGGCCACCATTAGGATTGAAAGTCATACCATCGCTTGGCTTTTTGGGACCGTATTCTTCAATGAAAGTATTCAGATCGGCGGAATTTACAGAGGGATCTGCAAGTTTTGCAGCCGGGATGCGGAAGATCTGCTCGCCATTCACTGTGCCGAAGTAGACCCATTTGCTGTCATCAGAGATGGCAATTGGGTTGAGGCCGAAGCGTAGATTGTTGAGGGAGCCATCTTCTCCTTTGGCTGCCATCAGGCCACCGTCAATCACCACATCGCGGCCTGGGGAGATAAACTGCTCTGCCGCTTCCAGCAGGCGGCGGGCTTCGCCGGTCTTCAGGTCCACGATAACGATGGCTGGCTTGGATGGCCCCGCCAGATTGCCGAGGGTCATATCCGCGATATAGATCTGACCACGTTTTTCATCGATCGCAAAGTCCTGAGGGAAGGAGTTTGCTCTCAGAGCAGATTTGTCAATCTGCAAGTCTGCGTGAAGCGTGTTGGTCTCAGAGTTCCAGCCCAGCAGACGAGGTGCAGAAGTATCGCTTCCCATGTCCAGCATCCAGACCACGCCATTGGAGTCTGTGTCGATACCAATCACAGCAGACAAGCCGAGTTCGCCTACTTCCGGACCATCTGCCCAATCTTGAGTTGGGAACGGGGCCTTGCTGCCATCTTTCAGAACTTCAACCACCTTCAACGTCGGCCCATCCAACGGCTGCATGCTGACAATCATGCGTCCGTTTGGTGTTACGGTGATGTTACCCGGGCGGGTTTCAGAGAATTTTGCCACTTCTTCCAACTGAAGCAGCTCGCCAGCTACAGCAGATAATGAGAGGAAAGACAGAGCAGAGGCTGCCAGCACAGATTTTAACATGAATAAAATTTCCTTATTAATTATTGACGTTCTATGAGACATATGGCTAAACACGATCAATTAGTAAAACTAGAAAAATAAATAGGTCCTATGAGCAACGCCAATAGATCTCCCTTCTGACTTGATACGGACCTGACTGTGCTTCGCTCTTTGATCGCTGTCATTGAGGAGGGTAGTTTTTCTGCTGCAGCAGAAAAAGTGGGGCGGACGCAATCGGCGATCAGTCTGCAAATTGCC